>ONTQ01000151.1 GCA_900320795.1 uncultured Bacteroidales bacterium | reverse complement strand
TCCAACACGCTCTATGAGCGTACCCGCAAGTATGGATTTGGATACGAAGGTAATACCTCGGTCAAACGTGAGACCTATACGGATGCCATGGGCAAGACCCGTCACATCCCGAACATCAAGCCTTACAACTATCTCCTCCCGATTCCGACTCAGACTATCCAGTCAAACAAAGATAAGGAAGTTCCTCAGAACTACGGCTACTAATAGTAGATAATTGTCCAAATAAAGAGGCCGACCTTTTAGTCGACCTCTTTTTATATCCATCTAAAAGAATCGTCCATTTCTTTGTAAGCATTCGGACAACTACAACTGTTAGCATGTGTTAGTGGTATGTAACTTTGCAGCCACTAACACAACTTTTATATGCTTACACGAGAACAAATCGAAGAAATCCAGTCGGAGAGCCGCGAGAAGGGCGTTTCCATCAGGAAGTTATTAGAAGAGAAAGGCATCCCCACCCATCAGTACTTCTGGTGGAGGCGGAAGTACAGCAAACAGGAGGTTGCCGAAGGGTTCCTTCCAGTGGCTGGCGCTATACCGCCGGCTGTAATGGGTGGGATGACCGGCAGTGGAGCCTCGCACGGTAAGTCCAAGACGGATCCCGCCTCTGAGAACTGGATGGACATTGAGCTGCGTACGGTCAATGGTACCGACATGCGCATCCAGGGTGGTCTGACGCCAGCGATGGTATACACCATCCTCAAAAGCCTGTAGCCATGTTCAGCCTTGGAGACGGGACGAAGTTCTGGCTGTACTCGAAGCCTACGGACATGCGGAAGAACTTCAACATGCTGAGCGGCATCGTGAACAACCACATGGGGCAGAACTTGTACAGCGGGGACGTGTTTGTGTTCGTGAACTCTGCGAACAACATGATGAAGCTGCTGCGCTACGAGCCCGGCGGTCTGGTTATCTACAACAAACGCCTGGATCATGGGCGGATGCATCTGGTAGAGCGTGTCCAGGAGGGAGACCCCAGCATCACGCCCTTCGAATGGCGTCGCCTTGTTGACACCATCCAGGGAATCATTGACGATCCGAGGCGCCGGTTGCAGCGTTTGAAAGTACTCCGGGATGTCCAGATGGAGGCCTCGGTGAAGGGTGAAAAAACATTCTGAAAATCAGCATAATAAAGTTAAAAAAAACGGTCATAGACTTGCATATGTGGCCGTTTTTTCGTAACTTTACATATAGAAAGAACGGGTTAAAATGACTGCCGAAGAACAGAAAAAGATGCAGGCCCTGGAGGCCGAGAACGCTAAGCTCAGAGAAGAAAACTCCGGGCTCAATGAGCGTCTCCTCCGCGCCCAGCAAACTCTCGCCAAATATGCGCAGATGCTCTTCGGCCAGAAGACCGAGCGTGTCCGTCTTCCGGAAAAGCCTCAGGAACTCACGGGCAGCCTGTTCCTTCAGGAAATGGATCCCGAGGAGCAGGCCCGCCTGGACAAAGAGACGGCAAAGGCCGTCGCCCAGCAGGAGAAACTCGTTCATGTCGAGGCTCACGACCGCAAGGTCCGCAAGCCCATCGACACCAGCAAGCTCGAAGTGAGGGAGGAGCACCTTTATCCAGAGCTGGAGAACAAGGAGGACTACACGGAGATGGCCCCAGAGGTGACCGACAGCCTGGTCCTTGTGCCCAGGCAGATGTACATCCGCCGGATCATCCGCCACAAGTTCGTACTCAAGAGCAAGCTCCAGGTGGAGAACCCCGACCGGAAAGCCTTCGAGATTGCAGAACTTCCGCCGGCGCCGCTTCACAAATGCATGGCCGATGCCTCACTGCTGGCAGATATCATTATCAGCAAGTACCATTACCACCTACCGTTCTACAGGGTGATAGAGACCTACAAGGAACTGGGGGTCAGCATCAGTCCGTCCACCATCAACGACTGGTTCAAGGCTGTGGTCAGTAAAATCAATCCCATCTATGAGCTGTTGCGGGCCCATGTCCTGGCCTGTGACTATGTTCAGGTGGACGAAAGCACATTGCCTGTAATTGACAATGAGGCTCACCGCGCTGTGCGCGGGTGGGTGTGGAGTGTCGTGAACGTAATGACGGGAGACCGGTTCTTCTTCTATGAGCACGGTTCCCGGGCCACCCGCGTGGCCATGGGGCTGCTGAAGGACTTCAACGGAGCCATCCAGAGCGATGGTTACTGCGTGTACGAGCACTTTGAGGGGATGGACGGAAAACTTCTTCTGGGCTGCTGGGCGCATGCCAGGCGCAAGTTCTTTGAGGCCCGCAAGGAGAATGAGAAGTTGGCGAACGAGGCCCTCTTCTATATTGGAAAGCTCTACGAGGTGGAACGTGAGGCAGATGAATTGGACGAGGCCGACGGGAAGCCGAACTATGAGCGCCGGAAGTCCATGCGGCAGGAAAAGGCCTATCTTGAAATCAAGAAGTTCGAGACCTGGATGGAGGTAAATCTACTCAAGTGTCCACCGAAGTCACTGATGGAAGTCGCCATCTCCTACACCTACAATATCCTCAAGAAACTCTCCCTGTATGTCACCGACGGTCGCTACAAGATAGACGACAACATGGTGGAAAACAGTATCAGGCCGCTGGCCATCGGTCGCAAGAACTACCTGTTCTGCGGCGATGACGATGCCGCCCAGAGAGCGGCCGTGGTGTACTCCCTGCTTGCCACCTGCAAAGCCCGCGGCATAGACGAAAGGGCCTGGCTGGAAGACGTCCTCCGCCGCATCCCGCAGTACGAACTGGGCAAAAAAGACTGCTCCGACCTTCTGCCTGGCAACTGGAAACCGGTGACAAAGTAAGTCTCACCACCATCCAACCCACACAAGAAAACTACGACTGACATCTCACTGATGCCAGTCGTAATCTTACTTTGTCAATATGTACTTGCCCGTATGCTTACACTGCATCGGCGTCCAGACGTGCACCGCCGATGCCGTTGAGGCTGTCTTCCCGGGTGTTATAACCCCGGGCTCCGATGAGGACTTGTGGGCAATCCATGATGCCCTTTATCACCTTGTTTCGAAAGAACGAAAATACGTCCTCGATGCCGGAGAAGAAACCGACTGCTACATAGGCCCTGCATTCGTCTGCTCGTTCCAGCTTCGGCCACGCGCTGCCAAAAGCTCTGCTTGGAAGATTCGGATTCCATACTTCAATACGGGAGAGGAATACTTTGACTGGATAGCCAAAATACGAGAATTCGGTTCCCTAGAAATCGGCATCCCAGAAGCATATCTCCAATATTTCCGAGGTCTCTATGACGCAACCCTCCACAAAGGGTACGAACGCCCTATCAAGAAGGAAAAGATGATCAGGGCGCTGAAGCGCTCTCAGCGCACAGGAGAGATGATAGACATCGTTCCGGATAAAGAGTTCCTCCCGGGCGGTGCCAGAGAAGGCCAGTGTGACGGCTGGACATACCACATCGATTTTGTCTCCATGCGGGACTATTTCTCCGCTGATTACGATGAGCGTGAACTCATCGGTGATGATCTTCCACCAAAGGAAGAGTGGCTCGATGCCCTGATAAATCACCCTAATGAAATGGATTAAATGCGGATTTCGGCGATGACCACCCAGGCATTTCGGCGATAACCACCCACTTGAGTTAACGTTTCAAGCCTGGTTTGGCA
>ONTQ01000062.1 GCA_900320795.1 uncultured Bacteroidales bacterium | reverse complement strand
CTCCAGGGGCTTCGTGCCAAGCCCCGCTACATTCAGGATGAAGAATGGGCCGAATTGGAACGGATGCTCCGAAATTCATCAGACTTCAGGCCCGAATCTTTCCGGGAAACGCATCACAATCTGACAAAGGGCGATATCCGCACCTATATTCTCTCGCACCTGCAGTTCTCCGTATCGGAACAGGCCATCCTGCTGGGAATCTCCCCTGCCTCCGTTACCAAAGCACGTCAGCGGCTCAAGGCAAAACTGTTATGAGATTTCACCTGTTCATTTATAGCACGGCTATCACGCGGTCGAAGGATTGTGATGGAAAATCCGAATGTTGCTGGAGGTTGCCGTGACCAGTTCGCGTTGGGCGTTTTTCGGCCACAATTTGACAACAAAAGGTCAGATGGCAGACATCATCCCCAAAAAGATGTGCCGAAAAAAGTCTGATAGACAGGAATGGATTATTTCAGTTTTCTGATAACCTTGCACGGATTGCCGACGGCCACAACATTGGCAGGAATATCTTTCGTTACAACGGAGCCTGCTCCGATAGTGGTATTATCTCCGATTGTCACACCCGGAAGGATGGTCACGCTGCCGCCAATCCATACATTATTACCAATAGTCACGGGCTCGGCCCATTCCCTCCGGCTATTACGCTCTACCGGATCCGTGCTGTGGCAAGCCGTATAGATACTTACGTTAGGGCCGATAAAACAGTCGTCCCCGATGGTTACAGGAGCCTCGTCCAATACCGTGAAATTGAAGTTGGCAAAGAACCGCTTGCCCACCCTGATCTGTTTGCCATAATCGCAGTAGAAGGGTTGGTTGATACAGATATGGTCATCGCCAATGTGCCCCAGCAGATTTTTCAGAATCGAAAACAGTTCTTCTGTCTGCGATGGCGCCAAGGCGTTGTATCTGTGAATCACTTCTTTGGTGGCATTTAACTCCCTTAAAAGTTGTAAATCAACCGCCGAATAAGGGAGCCCCGATTGCATCAGTTCTTTTTCTGTCATAGCCAAAATACCGATTTCCCGGCCACTAATTTAGTCATTTTTCCCGCTCCGGCCAACTTCGTCTCCGCTTGACGGCGCTTGCCGCGGTGGCGAATCGTGGACACCAATGCATTTTATCAGGCAGGTTGTCGTATTGGCAAATTCGAATTTCCCAGTGATTGAGAAGGGCGGCCGTAGTGGGCAAATCAGGCGTCATGCCCATCACGGCTTCGGGGGTCATCTGGGCCTTGGCGGGAAGCAGCATCGCCGCAACTCATGCACATTGTACAGCAGTACCAGAATTACCGTCGTCCACCGGAGAAAGTATGCTCGCACAGAGTAGTAATTTGTAAATTTATCAAAAAATCCGCAAATTGTATTCTGGCGAGGATGTGATTTAAAAAATGAGTAACTTTGAGCCATGGAATACCTGTCAAAAGAACGATACGAAGAGATTTCGGCCGAGCTGAAGCATCTGATCAACGAGGTTTACCCCAAGGTGACGGATGACCTCGCGGAAGCCAGTGCCCAGGGGGACCGCAGCGATAATGCAGGATACCGTGAAGCCAGACGCATCCAAGGGAAGACCATCAGCCGTATCCGTTTCCTGCAGAAGATCCTGGAACATTCACGCGTAATCGACCCCAACGCCCTCCCAAAAGACAGGGTTTGCCTTCTGAGCCGGGTCGAATTCACGAACCTGGCCACGAATACCCGCATGAGATTTCAGATTGTCAGCCCCCACGAGATGGACCTTGAGGCTGGCAAGATTTCACTGAAATCCCCCATTGGCGCCGCCCTCATGGGCAAGAAGGTGGGAGAAATAACTCAGGCACAGATTCCGTCCGGAACCCTGCGCCTGAGAATCGAAAGCATCACGCTGGACTGAAAATCCTTCACTTGTCTCTTAATCCTCGGGCATGTCTTCTGTGCGTACCAGGCGGCCGTTCTCGTCATAAAAATCAATCTTGCCGGTGTGGATGCTCACCAGGCCTATCTTGCCATTCAGCACATCGTTAACTCCTTTCTCCACTTTTTCGCCGATATTCTGCTCCACAGCATTCTTGGCGCGTTCCTTCATCCTTTCCAGAAAACTCTGGGCATCGGCCGGTCCGCACACGAGGACGAACACGGCAAGAGAAATGAACAAATTTTAAGTTACAGGTATTATGTGATTTCATTTCGTAAATTTCGGCCATTGTATTGCCTGCATGAGCAAAAAAAACCTATCTTTGTGCCTATGAGAAGCGTTTTAACTTACCTCCTGGCCATCCTGACCTTCGTGCAGGCCTTTGCATACAACGACCATCGCGGTCACAATCTGGATTCCCTGGAAAGGGAGGTGGGCCGATGGACGCCGACGGCAATAGACCAGGCATCCGAAGATGAACTGGTCACCCTCAATCGCGCATACCGGGACCTCATGCTGGGCTACAGTGCCCTGAACGGAGAAAAATGCGTTTTCTATGCGTATAAAGCGCTCTCCATCTCACAGCCAAGGGGATGGGAGGAAGCCAATGCCGATGCCTGCCGCTACATCGGCCAATGCTTCTGGGCGGCCGAGCAGTACGACAGTTCCATGGTTTATTACCGGAAGGCGCTCGCCGCTGTGGAAAGGATGGAGGGCGGGGCCTCTTCCCCGACTAACCCGGACGGGTATTCCCAGCCGGACATCGACGACACCCGTTCGGCCCTGTACGGAGCCATCGGCAACCTGTACAATATGATGGACTCCATTCCCCAGGCCATGGAGTGGTACGCAAAGGCCGGATCCATTTTCGACCAATACGGATGGAATCAGAGCAACGCCATTCTGTACTATAATATCGGCGAAACCTGGATGGAGCAGGGAGACCACCGGAAAGCCGCCCGGGCCTATGAGAAAGCCCTGGGATATGCGTCAGGGGATTCCCTTATGGTGGCCATGGCCCAGAAAGGCCTGGGGCGCGTATATATGGAAGAAGGCAAGACCTGGAAAGCCCTCCGCTACCTTCACAAGGCCGATGAATACTTCTCCTCCCACGAGAAAGAGGAATTGACTTTCACCAAAGAGAATTACGAGTACATGTCGGCTGCGCTACTCACCCAAAGGAGGCAGATGATGCTCATGGCCGTGGCCGCCATCGTCATTGTGCTGTTGCTTGTCGCGGATCTTCTGACAGGAAAAAAACTTCGCCGCAGCCGGAAAGAGCAGGCCGAAGTATCGTCCGTGCTGGAAGAGGCCATCGGCGAGATGACGCCGGCGCCCAAACGGAAAGCACCCGGTTTGTCTGAGCGCGAGAAAGAGATTCTGGACCTTCTTTCAAAAGGTTATACCACGCCCCAGATTGCCGGCGGCCTGGGGCTGAGCCCCGAGACCATCAAATGGTACCGGAAAAAACTCCTCGTGAAGTTCGACGTAGCCAACACGGCCGAACTGGTGACCATGGCAAAAGAGTATGGTATTATTTGAGGAGTGCTCCAATAAAACTTACTCCCCCAGCACGCACCATCGGACAAGCGGGATGCGGCGGATTATCTCGTAAAGAAGCGGAGACAGGGAGAAAACGGCCAATGTCAGGATTACGTACATGGACCACGGCGGCAGTTGGGTGTATGTCTTCATCATATACCCGAAACTGGCAATCACCAGATAGTGAACAATGTAGATTCCATAACTTGAACGGGTCATATAGCCCGCAAAGGCGTTGGTGCAGTTCCATCTTGCCTGAAAAAGCCCCATCATCGCAAGGCACATAAGATAGCCGTAAATGCAGTTGAGAGGGCTACCAAGATACTCCGGAGAAGTGTTATCCTGCCCGAAGGTGGTGCCGATGAGCACACCTCCCGCTATCACGGCCGATACCATCAGCGGAATCCAGGCCTTTCCAACCTTTTCCTGGACTTCGTCGTGGGAGAACACAAAGTATCCCATCAGGAACGGCACCATGTAGAAAAGGGGCTTGTACAGGTTCAGAAGGCCATCGGCCGATTCCGGACGGGGGTTTCGGATAAGTGTCTGCTCACCGGCCCAGAACAGGACACCCAGGAGGACAATCCATACGATATCGGCCTTTCCGCACCAGGTCCAGAACTTGTCTTTCCTGTCCAGGGCCCTCACAATCAGGAGCACCAGGCACAGCAGCCACAGCACCTGGATGAACCACAGCGGGCCCGTGCCGCTCACGGCCATAATAATATACTTGGCCACCGCAGGAACGCCGTCAAAGACGGCCTCTTTCTGAGCCACAACCGTGTTGAAGTACCCCACCATCCATTGGAAGACAAACAGGCCGATAGTCCCAGGCACCAGCAGTTTCCGCGTACGGGCCTTGAACCATTCCCTGGCAGAATACTTGTCCAGGGCATATCTGGCGCTGATTCCGGCCAGGATAAAGAGAAGCGGCATAAACCATGGGTACAGAATATACATCAGCACATCCTGGTACTGAGGGCAACCGGGATACTCTCCAAAGCCGCCTATGCCTCCGAACACACCCTTGTTATTGTAAAAATAGACCACGTGGTAAAGCAGCACCAGAAGCACCGTTGCCCAGCGAAGATTGTCTATCCAATGCCTTCTCATTCCGGTAAAGTAAAAGTAAAATTCATTCTGTAAATTCAGTAACCGTAACAGTTGCGTTTGTGCCGTTCATACTGGTAACGGTCTTCTTGCAAAATATATCTGCGAACACATTAAATCTCTATAACAAATACTTCTTCTTCATGCTTTCCTGCTCCTGGGCCGTAAAGCCGAGCGCTTTTTCCAGATAGGCCTGGAGGGAGCCGTACTGCGAATCAATGAGGTCCAGCGTGCGTTCGAAATTCTCCACATTCACGCCTATCATGGCGCGGATAAAGCCCAGTTCCGCCTCTCCGCCTCCCTTCTCGACGATTTTGGCCGACAAGGCTTCAATGGCCGGAGCATAAGAGACATTGGACAGGGCGAAGTCTTCCACGATGGTTTCCCGGCTGGCGCCCAGCGCGGCCAGAACAAAGGCCGAGCCCCATCCGCAGCGGTCCTTGCCCTGGGAGCAATGCCAGAGCGCGCCGCCATCGGCCTTCAGGACACCGCGGAGGAATTCCCCGTAGCGCTTCTGCGAGGTGGTGTCCATCACAATGGCCGGATAAAGTTTCTGTGCCATTTCCTGGGCCTTCGGATGGAAAGCGTAGGAGGCCAGCGCCTCCAGAAGGTTGGCCGATTGCACGGTGGTGCTGTCGGCCCGGCCGGAAGAGAAGCCGGCAAGAAAAGCCTGCGGAAGGGTGGAGAGCCAGGTATTGGTAACGCCTTCTATCTCACGGTCCGGTTTGCTGCTACGCTCCTTGTCAAAGCGGAAATCGAAGATATCGCTCAGGGCAAAGCGCTTTTTTAGGAGGGCCACATCGGCATCGGAGGCCTTGGAGAGTTCTCCGGAACGGACCAGTTTTCCGTAGCGGATGGTCCTGCCGTCCTGCATCACAAGACCGCCCAGTTCCCGGGCGTTCTCAATCCCGTCAAAGGCGATGGTCCTTTCCTTGGGGACATAGGAACGGCAGCAGGCAGACAACATCAGTATAGGAATCAAAAACCTAAAAAAGTATTTCATGGTCTTAAGAAATAAGCTATTCGAAACATCCGGGCGCTTTCCCGTCCAGGAAAGCGTGGACCAGCCCTTCCGCTCTCGGATTGGGCTCTCCCTGGCCATTGTGGCGTTTGGAGAAATTGTAGGCATATTTAAGAGCGGTGAACTTAAGCAACTTCTTCTCATAGGAGCGCTGCTCCTGAAGTGTCTGAATGCCGTAATACGTCTTTACCAAAAGGTCCCAGTGTTTCCGGAACGTGGCATTGTCAATATGGAACAGTTGGTCCATGTACTCGGAAGGGATATAATAGGCCAGGTAAAAATTCATGGAAAAGTCCCATTCCGGAGCGCCATAGGAAAAGTCTCCCAGGTCTATCCAGTAATCCTTTTCCCCGTTGGTGATGATATTGCCGATATGGAAGTCCCCATGGAGGCAGGTCTTGGGGGAAGGGATGCTGTCCAGGGCACCCAGAAGCCGCACGCGGAGCGGCTCGGAGATGCATGTGGATTTCTTAATCCAGGGACGGATGACTTCCTTCATGTCGGGGAACACCTCGGTGTTAGCAGGCGTTGAATGCAACTGCTTGCCCAGCCGGGCAAATTTGAGGGTAAGGGGCTCCAACTGTTCCGGCTCCTCAGAAATGATACGGGTAAAAGAGCGCTTGTTCGCAATCACCTCGTATTCGGCCCCGAACCGCTCACCGTCCGTTACCAGGCGAATGGGTTTGGGGCAGGGAATGCCGGCCTCATACACAGCCTTGGAAATCAGGTACTCGCGTTCAACTGTCTCCGAGCCCAGGCCGTATTGGAACAGCTTGGCCAAGGCGCTGCCATCCTTCCGGGTATAGGTGATGGCCTGGCCACCCTCCCCGCTCTGGATATAGTCTTCGAGGTGGATTTGTTGATATTTACTCATAAAGAATACTCGCTATAACACTGCAAATTTACGTTTTTTTGCAAAATATCCGCTTAATAATGATACTTCTTTTGCAAGGCGCCCATAAAGATACAAGCGGTGGTCGCGGCCATGAATTCCGCGAAAACGACTGAACACCAGATGCCGTCCACGCCCAGAATCAGAGGCAGGAGAAGCACCGCCCCCAGTTCAAACACAAACGTCCGCAAAAAGGCTATCAGGGCCGATACCTGCCCGTTGCTGAGTGCGGTAAAAAAGGCCGAGCCGAAAACAGCCATTCCCGTGAACAAGTATGCGAAAGAGAAAATCCGGAACGCGTGGACGGCATCCGAGAGCAACTTCCCCCCATCCTGCAGGAACAAGGCGGAAAAAGGACGGGCAAACACTTCAGAAAGGACAAACATCGCAAGCGAGGCAATTCCGATGATTCGCAGGCTCCTTATTCGCAGACTCTTGAGTTCCCGGTGATTCTGAGCACCGTAATGGTAACTGACCACCGGTCCTATCCCGTTGGAATATCCCACAAAAATGGCGGAGAAAATGAGGCTGAGATACATCAGAAGGCCATAAACGACCACTCCGTCCTCTCCTGCATACTTAAGCAACTGCACATTGTAGAAGATTCCCACAAAGGAGGAGGCGGCTTCCTCCATGAACTCCGAAGAGCCGTTTATGCAGCATTTGACAAGCGACTTCCCCTCCCAGACAGGCTTCACCAGTTTGAGAAGGCTGTCATTCTTCCGGCTGAAATAGACGAGCGGGAACACGCCTCCCACAATCTGTGTCAAGGCCGAGGCTGCCGCCGCACCGGCAAGTCCCCATTTGAAGCCAATCATGAAAAGCGCATCCAGCGCGACATTGCATAGGCCGGTGATTACGGTAACGGCAAGCCCCAGACGGGGTTTTTCGGCCGCAATAAAGAAAAGTTGGAACTCATACACCCATATCCAGGCGGGCAGAGCCAGAATGAAAATCCGCCCGTACAGAACGCTGTTTTCAAGGAGTTTCCCCTCTGCGCCCAGCATGCCGGCAATCTGGGGCATAAAGACAAAGCCCAGCACCATCAGCAAAACGCCCACACAGGAAGAGGTCAGCACAATCAAGGAGAACAGGCGGTTGGCCCGTTCCCGGTTGTTTTCCCCCAACGTCTTTGCTACCAGCGCGTTACCGCCGACACCGAACATATAGCCGATGGTCCCGAGAATGTTCAGGACCGGAAATATCAAGGTAACGGCCGCAAATTCCGATTTCCCCGCGAAATTGGCGACAAAAAAGCCGTCCACCACAATGTACAGCGATGCAAAGATGTTCATCGCAATGGACGGCAGGGTGAACCTCAGTAATTTACGGCTGGTAAAATGCTCTGATAAATGAATCCGGGATGCCATCGAATGTTTTTTTGATGGTAAGGCACATCATGGTTTCTTGCGTGCGGCAACGATATCCAGAAGGTAGTGAGGCGTAAAGTACTTGTCGTAATCTCCCGTGATTTCGCTGTTCAAGCTATCGTAATGCTCGAATCTCACTAAATCCTTGAATTCCCTTTTCATTATTTGCTTTCTTTAAATTATCTGTTTCTGTCAAATAACTTATTCCGGCAGTTGTTCCTTTATGTAGTAGGAGCGGACCTCGCTCTCGGTTATCAGGACGGATTCCTGGTGGAAAAGGGCGCAGAGGTCCCGGGCGATGGCATCCACAATGCCGTCCTGGGGGTCCAGAAGACACAGGACCAGGGTCTTTTCCTGCGTATAGTCTCCGTTTTCGTGGAAATAACCACCGTCCGAAACGATAAACGAGAAGGGGACTTGGTAACTCTGGCACACGGCCTTCATTACGTCCACGTACACCTTGGTGGGATGCTCCTGCTGCTTGGTAGCCGAATCGTTCAGCCCCACGCTGATTGTAATCTCAATCATGGCAATCCGTCGTCAGCAAACCCGTTTGGAAGAGCCGTTCCCCAGGCGCTCCGCCCAGGACATCATCAGGTCTTCCCGCCTTCCAAAGATATCCTTCTGCATGCCGATGGTATCGTCAAATACCATCGTCTGGCGGTCTTCCGCGGAGAACTTCTTCCACTCATACCTGCCCGTGGAAGGATTGCCTGTACGAGCGAAATTGGTCCACATCTCCTTCACAACGTGGCGGAACTCGCAGTCTTCGGTGGAAACCATCTCTCCGCTTCCCATCGGGTCCTCCATACAATTATCAAACAGGTATGGAAGCTCGCACGCATGGATCGCACCCAGATAAGGGGTTGTCACCGGTTTCCTCACGAAGTACATGTAGGTGTTGCCACCGGCGGCAGCGTGGCGGATGGCCATATTGGTGTTGCCCGCACGGAAGTTGATGTCGTTGCAGTATTGCTCCAGCCGGCGTAGCTCGCTCTCGCCAGAGAGCGTGGCCATAAACTGGTCGTACAGGGCCTTCTCCTTGTCATTGAGCAGCGCACGATCCCGCTTTGCAATCCACCGGAGCGTGTCCGCAAAGCCTTCCTCGCCGCCCTCGGACGGAACGAAGTACCGGATTTCGTCCAGGTTGGACCCAATCATCAAATCAATCCTGGCCCGCTTCTCGTCTCCCCACATCCCATACATATCTGCCCGGTCTTCGGGCAGGGTGACACCATCCAGGAGCGGAAAGTTGGCAAAACCAAGAAGGCAATTCTTGTCAATGAAACCGGCTTTCAGACAAGCCTCCACCAGCTGCCCGGTAGTGAGTTCCATCAGCTGGTCCATG
>ONTQ01000064.1 GCA_900320795.1 uncultured Bacteroidales bacterium | reverse complement strand
ACCGGTGCGGCGGTTGGGACGCATGCGGGTGAGCTTGCGGACCGAAGACAGGATGCTGGCGCGGAAGCCTGAAAGGACATTGCGCCAGTTGATTTTTGCTCTGGTGGATGCCTGGAGCATTTCGGCGAAGCTGCCCGCCAGGGAGCCCCAGTCCTTGGTGCTCTCAATAATGCCGTCAATGAGGGCAAGGGTAAGTTCGTCCTCTTCCCAGAGCTCGGAGAGCGCGGTCTGCTGCTCGGCCGACTCCCCTAGCTTGTCGGAGCGCCAGTCGGAGTTGCTGTCGCCAGGCTTGGGCTGACCGCCGGAAGGCGGAATAAGCTCCTGGATACGACGGGAGTACCATTCGTAGGCCTGGCCTTCGGGCAGTTCATAATCTTTCGGGCGCTCGATGTTGTAGTTGCCGAACTGATAGTTGTCACCGATGGTGAGGTTGCTGCCAACAGCGATAGCCTGCTGGCTGCAGGCGTCCGGCTTGCGTTGATAAGGGTGCTTCAGCAGGATGCGGACGGCTTCGGTGCGCAGAGCCTGGTCCAGGGCAGCGTCACTCATTTCGTCCGTAAAGGCGGGGTTGTACTCAATGGTCTTGCGCCCGGAGCGGACCGGGCAGGGCATGGAGTGGTTCTCCTTTACGTCGTGGGTGCAGATCACCTGGAAGAGCGCGGGCTCAGAGATGAACCAGCGCTCCACAAGTGTTGAGATTCTGTCCTTCATTATCGGATGCTCTTGACGTACATGACCATGGTCATGGTGAGAATCTGGCACTCACGGGCCATGAAGGACACGGCCTTGGGATAGGTACCCTGGACATAGAGGTTGGCGAAGTGAGCGGCGGCTTCCTTCTTCTCTTTGGACAGGAAGGTGAAGTAGGCGTCAATGTTCTTCTTGGCGTTCTCCTTGGCCTGGCCGGAGAGGGTCTCCACTTCCAGGTGACGGAAGATGCCGTCGTTGACTACGGAGAGCTGGTGCAGTTCGTAGCCCTTGAGGGTGGGAAGGTGCTTCTCGTAGTTCTGGAGCACTTCGCGGCCGCTGAGAATCTTCTTGGCCGATACGCTGCCAACTAGGGCGCTGGCGGCCTTGGGGCCGACAATGCCGGAAATGGCCTTGGTAACTATGGGAGTGATATCCTGGGCGGTTTTGAGGACGTCGCTGACGCGCTTCCAGCCGCGACGGTCGGGTGTTTTGTCCAGACCGGTGTCGGCTCCTTCCTTGGCATCGGGGTTCTTGTCCAGCCACATGGGATTCTCGCGGATGAAATCCTTGACGCGGGCGTCTACGCCTGCCTTGTCGGCCCACAGGAGCCATTCCTGGGTGGTGGGACGGAAAGTGACCACGTTGAAGCGGCTCACCAGGGCAGGGTCCAGGTCTGTCAGCTGGTACTGGTCACCGGAGTTGACGGCCGAGATGATGCGGCTGCCTTCCGGAAGTTTGCGGCCGGCCAGGGTACGGTTCAGCGCCAGGTCCATGATGGTCTGGAGCACTTCGGGGCGGGCGCGGTTAAGCTCGTCCAGGAAGAGGACGATGGGCTGGCCGTCCAGCGGGAACCAGTAAGGCGGCATGAATTCCGTCTTGCCGGTAGTGGTATTGCGGTTGGGAATGCCGATAAGATCGCCGGGATCAGACATCTGGCCCAGGAACAGAGGAACAACCTTCATTCCTTTGCCAGAGAAGTACTCGGTGAGGATTTCGGACTTGCCGATACCGTGGTTGCCAACCAGCATCAGGTTCTGGTCGGCGGGAGTGATGTCGAGGAGGCTCAGAAGCTCCGTGGTGGTGATATTGATGTTTGCCATATTTGTGTTTTATTACATATACCTGCAGCGGTGGGTTTTCTTTCGCTGACGGGTCAGAATTTCCAGGCCTCTGGTTCAATGGGCTTTTTCAGATAATCCGTTACCCGCTTGAGACGGTAGCCCCGTCCTTCCGGATGCTGTCCTGCCAGACGGAGGAAAGAGATGCGCACACGGTCCATGCGGTCGTGTGCTTTCTTCTGGTCCAGCTCCAGGCGAAGCCCATCCGGGAATCCGGGGACACCTTTGATTTCCATTCCGATGCTGTCCTCAATCCAGCGGGGGAAGCGGATATCGGCTTCCCAGCCCAGTTCATTCATGATGCCACGCAGTTGTGCTTCTGCGGTAGTACTGGCGATTTTCAGACGCATCCAGAGGGTTTCTTCCTCGGCGAAGTATCTGCGGAGTTTCCTTTCTGTTTGCGCCGAGATTTTAAAGCTGGGCTTAAACAGTTTCAGGGAGTCAACGTGGAAATCGTATTCATCTTTCCGGGTAAGGACAGTATAACAGTCGTCCGAATCGTCCAGATGCATCTGGGATGCTTCCTCCATCATCGGCGGGACTCTCTGGACTATTCCAAGGATAGCCTCTCTTTCGAATACAACTTCGCATAAATCTCCTTTATTAAACCGGATTTCTTCCAGGCTGCGACCGTTCCACGTCTCTCCAGGCGGCGTGGCCCTCTTGTCCAGGAGGCGACCTTCTCTGTCGTAAACGTACTCAGAGAGATTACCGTAAGGGCCGTACAGCTGACCGACCGGCTGCTCGATGATCCGGATGCTGTGAAGGTCGTGCCGATAGGGACTGTTCCGATTATCCTCGGCAATCTCCCGGACAAGCCGTTCAGCGCACTCAAGGCTGAATGCGCTGGCGACAAGGTTTGTTACCACCTTATAGCTTGGATAATGGGGCTTTCTCCAGTTGTTGTCCCGGGTCTCCCATACATTGAAGACGGAGATAACCTTGGGGCTCGGGTATGTCCATTCGGCCTCCATATCAGAATCCGATTCTGCGGGTTTGCTTCTGGGAAGAGAGCATCTCTTCGTCACAGTACTTTCGAAGCTCACCGATGTCAGCCTTCTTGCCGGAGAGGACGTATCCCACGGCACTCTTGCGGGCGATGTTCTCGATATTGCCACCGGAGAAGGCGTAGCTGTCGCCCAGCTCGGCCGCATCCTCGTCGGAGAGGGTGTTTACCATCGATTTCCAAATCTTGCTGCGGGTCTCGGCTTCAGGGGTGGAGAATTCCACCTTGAAGATGAAACGGCGGGCGAAGGCCTCATCGCAGAAGTTGCCGGCCAGGTTGGTAGTGGCGATGAGGATGCCGTCCAGATTCTCGATGGCGTCCAGGCAGATGTTCTGGATGGCGTTCATCATCTGGTCCACGCTGTCGCGGGGATTCTCCATACGCTTGGAGAAGATGGCATCGGCCTCATTGAAGAGGAGGATAGGGGCGATTTCCTTCTTGCGGCACATGGCGCGATACAGGTCGAAGACACCTTTGACAATCTTCTCGGAGTCCCCTACCCACTTGCTCTTGAGCTGTGACATATCCACAGCAAAGACGTCGCGGCCGGTACGGCGGGCCAGTTCATAGACACCGGCGGTTTTGCCGCACCCGGCTCCTCCGGAGAAAAGGACGGCGAAGCCCTTGCGCATACCCATTTCCTGAAGGCGCTGCTGGACGCCCTTGAAGTTGGCGGGGTCAAGCAGGTCGGCCAGGCGGGCCATCTGCTCGGTCTCAGTGGCATTGTAGAAGAGTTCCTTGGCCACGATGCTGGAGGCCGGAATGAGATCCGGATGCTGCACTTCGGCCATGTGATTGTCCATAGTGACGCCGGTGAAGAAGGTTTGCACGACCTCCTCGGCAAGGGCCAGGGAGTCCATGTCCTGGAAGCCCTGCTCTCCGCCGAACGTAACGAATCCGGCACGCTGGAGGTCAGTCTTCTCATTGGCGATGGCGCGGGCGATGAGCTTGTCGTCTTCCATGAATTCGCTCATGTTGAGCAGACGCTCCACAGGCACACTCTCGTCACCGTAGCTCACGAGGCGGTGGCAAAGGTAGAAGAACATGCGCTGGTCGGTATCGCGGCAGTTGCCCAGGCCGCTCTGGGTGACGCGGCGGCAGAACTCCAGGTCGGGGTTGTCATCGATAACCTGACGGATGTTCTCCAGAAGGCGCTCGGCATCGATGTTGTCCTTCTGGTAGTCAGAGAAGAAGATGCGGAAGCGGGTGAACAGTTCATCGGCCGTGAGCCCCTTCATGGGGAACGGCGTGAACTTGTCGTCCTTCTCGATGGCTTTCAGGGCCTCGCGGGAGAGGAAGTAGCGGATACGGCCACAACGCTGGTTGTTAGCGCCGATGACGCCACGCTTTTCCATCTCCTCCAGCTGGGGACGGAACCCGAAGAACTCGATGTTGGAGCAGCCCACGAAGCCGGCGAGATCGTCGGCGTCGCTTCCGTTGGTCATGTTGTGCTCTACGATGTAGGGCAGCAGGATGGCAGCCTTTGGTGATATCCCGAAGCTGTCGGAAATGACGCGGATGTCTTTCTCCAGCGACTCTTCCACGCCTTCGGCAAGGCCAGCCTCCTGGATGGTCTTGAAGACATTGTTCATGCTGGTAGCAAGGCGGGAGAGCTTGACATTGCCCTCAAAAAAGTTCTTCTCGGTAGGTTCTCTTCTTCTCATAGTTACGTGTGTTTGCACTATATACTACCCCGCAATCTGGTATTCCTTTCGAAGAATCGGCAAAACATGCTTCTTCCCGATGGTAAGAGCGGCAGCGTGGTGGATGGCGGCGTCGCGAGGGGCGTCGAACATGATGTCGCGCATGATTTTCTCCATGATGATACGGAGACCTCTTGCGCCGGTGCCGGTTGTCAGCGCTGCTTCGGCGATTGCATCGAGGGCTTCTGGAGCGAAGTCCAGGTCGATACCATCTTCGCGGAGCAGTTCAACGTACTGGCTGGTGATGGAGTTTTCGGGCTCAGTGAGGATGCGCAGAAGGGCGGCCTTGTCCAAATCGTCCACATGGGTAACAACAGGGAATCTGCCGATGAATTCGGGGATGAAGCCGAAGTCGCGGATGTCCTGCGGGGTTACGCTGTCCAGCGGATTGACGTCCTTGCTTTCCTCGGCGGGGGTGAACCCGATGCGGTTGACACCCTTGCCAATGCGTCTGCCCACGATGTCCTCCAAGCCGACGAAAGCGCCGGAAACGATGAAGAGGATATTAGTGGTATCCAGATAGATGAGCGGCTGCTCGGGGTGTTTGCGGCCGCCCATGGGAGGCACACCCACCAGATCGCCCTCGACTATCTTCAGCAGAGACTGCTGGACGCATTCGCCGGAGACGTCACGGGTGATAGATACACCGGCTTCCTTCTTGGCAATTTTGTCGCCTTCGTCCAACATGACGATCCCCAGCTTAGCCTTCTCCAGATCATAGTTGCAGCTGCGGAGCAGGCCGGCCAGGCAGTCTTCTACGTCGGAGCCCACGTAGCCGCTGGCAGTGAGCTTGGTGCAGTCCTGAATGTAGCAGGGCACGTCCAGGAGCTTGGCGATAGTCTTCACCAGCAGGGTCTTCCCACAGCCGGTGGGGCCCAGGAGAATGATGTTGGACTTGTCCAACTTGACTTTACAGTCGGGGTCATTGATGTGACGGATCCGCTTGTAATGATTGTAGACGGCCACGGCGAGGGTTTTCTTTGCCTCGTCCTGGCCGATTACGTGTTTGTCCAGATGCTTCTTGATCTGATCGGGGCGCATGGGGTTAGCGTACATGTCCGTTGTATTGGTCTTGCTCATATATCTTTAAATACCTTCGTTTATCAGTCTTCTTTCGCCCAACTTGCGTAGCCTTCCAGCTCGGTGATGTAGAAGTTCCTTCCCAGGCTGGAGTACAGGAATTCTGCGTGGCGGGCGTATTCTTCCAGCAGGTCTGCCTTCTCCAGGGCCTCCATGGCCGGGAGCTTCATGCTGATCTTTCCCGAGGGATATAGTTTCAGCTGTATCCGGATGTACTCGCCGTCTTCCTTTATATCGAAGGGACGGCCCACTGCGGAGAGACGTGCACGGAGCGTGGTAACAATGATTACCGCCGCCTTCTCGATTTCTGACATCCGAAGGACTTCCTGGAGCACCATTTCCTCCACGTCGAGAATGACTGAATCTGCGAAAACTACCAGTTTCGCTATAGCCTCGGCGCAAAGCTGCACCCTTGCCAGGATGGCGTCGGCCGAAATGATGGTGGTGCAGTCCGGATCGGCATATACGCTGATTTCCACGTTGGACAGTTTTGCGTGGAGACGGTCACCCTGAATCTGGCTATCCACGCCGGCATTCCGGAATGCGTCGGAAAGTTTCTGTAAGGTCAGCGGGTATAGGTTATGGGAGAGGCCCAGTTCAGAATGGACCACCCAACTGTCGACGAACGATGAAAAGACTTTGCTTCTCACTTTCCCCGGAGTCCGCAGCTGGAACACAGCCAGGTCATGGACGGATCTGGGATCCATCACAAGGTCGATGATATGTTTCTGGGTGTCGGTCATACAAATAATAATACCTGAGTGGGCGTGTTTTCTTTCAATAATTATTTTTCTGAAAGATTACCGCGTTTCAGCGGTATTATTGAGTATGATAGACCGGATTGTACTCAACATCCCGCATTCCTCTGCAGAATTCCCTGCCGGCGCCAAAGCACGCTGGGAGGGAGATGTTGACACGCAGATTCAGCGCTGGACAGACTGGTATACCGGACATCTCTTCGGCACCGCCGCGCTGAAGGATCCGCGCATCCGGCCGGTGGTTTTCCCCTGGTCCAGGTTTTTCTGCGATGTGGAGCGGCTGGAAGATAATCCTCTGGAGAAGAAAGGACAAGGGCTGGCCTACACGAACTTTGAAGGTTGCGTGCGTCGGCTGTCTGAGCAGGAGAAGGAGCGCATCTATCGGGACTATTACCTGGAGCATATGGCCGCCGTGATGAAGGAGCTGACTCCGACATCGATGCTGATTGACTGCCACTCCTTTCCCTCTGACCTGTCGGATGTAGAAGTTTGCATTGGCATCAATCCCGACTGGAGCATGCCCGACAAGACACTTCTCATGAGCATCAAATATCTATTCGAGCTGCGGGGTTACAAGACGGAGTTCAATAAGCCCTATTCGAATTCTTACGCACCGGAGATGCACTTCCCCTACCCTTCCCTGATGATTGAGCTGAATAAGTCGACATATCTGACACCAGATGGAGAATTGGATCACGCCAGAGCCGAACGGCTCCAACTGACCATTGAGCAAGTGTATGACAGGATACTGTCCCCCTGGGTGCGGGAAGTCTACAATGATAACTTTATGCTGCTGTATGATAACCGCGAGATTATCTGGAAGAATCCCAGGATGTCATCGGCCCTTATTGGAATGGAACGATTCAGCAGCAATATCACGCTGGGCGGCTATCTGTTGGCTGTCGAACAGAATCCGGAGCTGTTTCGACGAAAGAGAGGTGTAATCATCAGTTTCGTTGGTCATCCCCTGATAGGGCCGTCATCAAGTACACTACTGAATCTGAAGACTGGGAAAACATCTACCCTGACGGAGTATAAACATAAGGAGCTCAGGGCGGCCGTGCAACAGGCTATGACACGTTTCCCTTCCCTTGAAGGAGCACTGCCGCTGTCAACCGTTGTGGAGATGCTGAAAAAAGGTGACCGCTAGGCCGCCTTTTTCGTTGGTGTTTTTCTCACACCCATTTCATTGATTGATATCTCATTTGCAATTGCAATCTCGTTTTGCATTGCGTATTGTTTGTCGTATTCATTTGTTGAATACAACACCATACTTGACTTGTCTTGATCTTTGCTTGCAATCTCTATTGAATTGCATATTTGACACCATGTCAAATTGTTGTTTTTCAACAATTTCCACACTACGTCACTCTTGAATTGGGTAATGATTCTGACTTGAATCTTTTTACCCATTGACCTGACTTTTGATATGAAATCAATGATTTCAATCATATCACTGTTCATTTTGCACTTGGGTAAACTCGTGTTTACGTACTCGTTCTTGTCTTTTGCTTTTTGCAAATGATTCGTGACGTGCTTGGTGTTGAACATGGTGTTTTCGAGTCGGATAATGATGGTGTTTTTCATGAGCTTTTGTTTTTTGGTGTATTCTCATATACCACCCCTATAAACAATTCTTCCTCCCGAATAGGATTTTTTCAGGAGGAAGACTCAGAAAGTGTATAGAGGTCATTATTTGGCGAGAATGACGGCGTAGCCCGCCAGCCCGTTGTGATCCCCGAAGGCGTTCATGTCTATGATGCGGTAGCCGTCGGCCAGGAGCTTAGCAACTTCGGGATCTTCCCTGACAGAATCCTCGTCCTTCACAGGTATTATCTGGATGTCGGAGTATTCCGGACAGCTCTCCCGATAGGCCATAAGCAAGGATGCCGGCCATTGTCTGCTTCTCCATGGCCTAGGCGACGTAGCGGAAGCCCTGGGGAACCACTCCGAAGATGTTCTTGAAGTGATTGGATAGCTGATGGCGCGTTTCATAGCGTGCACCATTGCCCTTGCGCTTGCTTTTCTTGGAGTTGCTCCAGAAAGACTGGCAGACGCGTTTCTCCATAATCCTGCGAATCTTGCGGCAGGTGGCGTTGTCTTCTATGCGTATGGAGACATTCCCGAGGAATTCGCCATCCATGAATTCGAGGCGTTCGCAGGCAAGATTGGCGCTCTGCTTTTTGATGAATTTGGTTTCAGAGTAGCGTTTGTTATTCATGTCGGTTAGGTTTTGTGTTCATTTAAGTATACCGCACGACATGAGAAATCTTACAGGGGTTGGGGTAAATTGTTTATGGAGTTTTGTGAATTTGAACTCCTGAGCCAGCTCTCCATTGTGTTCACCGCTCTTCGCCACAATACAGGCCAAAATCAAGTTAAGAGCGGGCCAAGGCCGGATCTTCGCCACAATACAAGCCAAAATCAAGTTAAGAGCGGAGTTTTATCGGATAGTTACATTGGTGATGCCGGGGGTACTGTAAGTGTAGGTGCAGGAGAGGGCGAAACTTCGTCCAGTTCTTTGCGTAGGGATGCGGCGAGAGTGCCGTCCCCCACTCCGTGGATGAAGATGAGGCGGCGGCCACGGTGTTTGAGGTTTTTACGGAGGACCTGGCGGAAGTAGTTCATTTGGAAGTCCAGGGCGGCCCATTCGGGGACACCCTCGCTACCGGGGATGCGTTCGATATGCAGGTCTACGGTGAGGTCACCGGTGTTGTCCTCAAATACGGGCCCTTCCTTGGCAGCCTTGTGACTGCGGGACGGGATGGCATTGCGGAGGCGCCGGTCTTCCTCGGCATCGATGGGGATGAACTCGCTGCGGACGGCGCGGATAGTGAGACCGTCCAGCTCCAGTTCGTAGTAGTCTTTGCCGAAGCCTGTGATGGTAGCAGTATCGTTGGTGTCCATCATCCGGACCTTCTGGCCCATGGTGAGGCCCTCATTCCTGGCATGCTCCTCTTCTCTGCTCTTAAGTACAACAGAGCGTTTCCGCGGCTGGTTTTGCTGCGGTTTCTGCTCCGGTTGAGGGTCCAGGCTCTTCTTAATGAAACGGAGGTCTTTGAGGTCGGTAAGTTTCAAGCTAGCTCAGGAGTTTCTTGACGATGGTGGAGATGGTACGGCCGTCAGAAAGCCCGGCAAGGGCTTTATTGGCGGCACCCATCACCTTGCCCATGTCTTTGACCGAGGAGGCGCCCACCTGGGCGATGATTTCCTTGATCTTGGCTTCCACTTCGGCCTCGGAAAGCTGCTTGGGAAGGTACTTTTCCATCACGGAGGCTTCGGCCTGCTCGTTATCGGCCAGTTCCTGCCGACCGGCAGCAACGTACTGCTCGGCGGCTTCCTTGCGCTGCTTCACAAGTTTCTGGATCATTTTGAGGATGTCGCCATCGGTGACTTCCTTGGCGCCGCCTTCGGAGGTTTTGAAAAGAAGGATTTCGCCTTTGATGGCGCGTACGGCGTTCATGGCTACGGTATCTTTGGCCTTCATGGCGGCCTTGATGTCTTCCTGGATTTGCTGTTCGAGG
>ONTQ01000047.1 GCA_900320795.1 uncultured Bacteroidales bacterium | reverse complement strand
ATCGGCACCGCATCCCCGTTCATCGGCAAAACACTTTTGGAAAGCGGCATCCGCAATCACTATCACTGCCTCGTCGCCGGAATCGAAAAGCCCGACGGGGCCCTCCATGTACCAAACGCCACCCTCCCGTTGGAGAATGGCGATGTCATGTGGCTCGTCGGGGAGCACAAGGATATCGAAGCGCTGATGGCGCTCTGATGCTTATTTCCGGAAGAGCAGGGCCATATCCTGTTCCAGGGCGGCTCCGGCCAGTTTCTCAGGAACGAACTTCCAACGGCCGATTACGCTTTCCTTTCCTATCATCTCCGGATCGATGCTTCCGTTCTCCATCAGATAATCGTAAAGAAGATTGCGGATCTCGGGATAGCGGGAAACGACGCGCTCATCAATCCTGTCACTGTCCACACCGGCTTCCTTGAGAAGGTTTCCGCCGCCGCTGGCACGGTACGATGTCATTGCCACGTTATACTCCCGCTCCGGGTCAAAAGCGGAACCATCGGCCATGGATGAAATGACGATGCGACTTCCCTCCGGCTTGGTAACATCCACCGTATAGTTGAGACCGGCAATGGAATCGAAGTTATAGGCGCGGTTCTCAAAAGACCAGCCTTTCTGTTGGGTACGGGGGTCATCGCCACCCTTAATTTTGAGGACATGGTCCGTGGGCTTGGAAATGGTGTTAATCCATTTGTCATAGGAGACTTCCAGGTATTTCTGAATCTCGGCGCCCGTCATCTTCACGACATACAATTGATTCTCAAAAGGATAGATTGTAAACAGGTCATTGAAAACGAGGATGCCGCTGTTGACATGTCCGTTATAGGTGAGCGGAGCGGCGATGGAAATCTGGGCAGGCTTCTGGGCCAGGCAAACGGTATGGATGAGATTCATGTAATCGCACATGCCCTTGTAGGCATCGCGGGTGTTCAGGTCCACATTCAGCACACCGACTTCCTGAAGGGTGAAAGAGCGCACCGCCTCAAAGTCTTTCTGGAAATGGGCGCGCATCACAGGATCGGCCTTTTGCGCCTTGACAGGGATGAGGTCGGTCTCGAAAGATTTCTTGACAATCTGCCCGTTCTGAACGGTAAGATGCATCTTTCCATGGGCCACATAGCGGCTGTGGCTTCCAGAATTCAGAAGGGCGCTGCTGTCCCGCGTCTCCACATAAGGCCGATGGTCATGGCCGCAGATGAGCCAGTCCACCCCCTTCACCTTGTTAAAGGCATCCAGGGCTTCGGCCTCCAGGATAGTACCGTCTCCCCGGCCGCAGGCCGAGTGCATGGCCGCCACCACCACGTCGGGGCGTTCCTTGGCGCGGACAAAATCCACGTCCCGCTGGATGATATCGGCAATGGATACGAAATGCATCCCGCTCCAGAGTTCCTCGCTAAGCCATGCAGCGATATTGGCATTGTTGTAGCCGATGACGGCAATCCTGAGCCCGGCCTTGCGGACCATCTTGTACAGCGGGAAATAGGGCTGCCCGTTGTCGTTACGGATGGCGTTTCCGGCAAGAAAAGGAGCGCCGGCTTTCCGAAGGTCTTCTGCGACACGGTCATACACAGCATGGCCGGTTTCCACATCATGGTTGCCCATGGCCACGGCATCGTATTTCATGTATTCCAGCAGGCGCGGGAAAAGATGCGGCGTCACCGTGTCGATGTAATTGAAATAATAAGGAGCGTTGTCTCCCTGAAGACAGTCACCGGCATCTACCAGAAGGACATTTCCGAAACCATCGGCCGTGCGTACACTGTCGATGTAATAATTCATCGCGAAGATGGATTTGCGGATTTTCCCGTCCACATAAGTGGAATCGAACCAGGTCCCATGCACATCATTGGTGGACAGGACGGTCAGGGTGTATTCGCCGTCCTTGAGACCACGGTTGCAGGACAGGCTGGCCATGGCCGCGGCCAGGATGATGATCAGATGCTTGGCTTTCATATTGTCAAATAATTATCGGCGGAAATTCTTCATCTGCTGCATGAGGGAACCGGTAACGGCACCTTTCATGAGTTTCCGGGTCCCTTCGAACTGCTTGAGCAGTTTGTTGACATCCGGGAGCGAGGTTCCGGAGCCGTCCGCGATGCGTTTGCGGCGGGATCCGTTGATGGCCTCGGGGTGTTCCCGTTCATAGGGTGTCATAGAAAGGATGATCGCCTCGGTGGTCTTGAAAGCATCGTCCGGGATATCCACATCCTTGATGGCCTTCCCCACTCCCGGAATCATTCCGGCGAGGTCTTTGATGTTGCCCATCTTTTTCACCTGCTGGATCTGCTGATAGAAGTCCCAGAGGGTAAACTGGTCTTTGGCGAGTTTCTTCTTGAGTTCACGGGCCTGCTTTTCGTCAAACTGTTCCTGTGCTTTCTCGACAAGGGAAACCACGTCTCCCATTCCCAGGATACGGTCAGCGATACGATCCGGGTGGAATACATCCAGGGCCTCCAACTTTTCACCGGACGAGACGAACTTGATGGGTTTTCCCACAACCGACTTGATGGAAAGAGCGGCACCGCCACGGGTATCACCGTCCATTTTGGTAAGCACCACGCCGTCGAAATCCAGGCGGTCATTGAAGGCTTTGGCCGTCTCAACGGCATCCTGACCGGTCATGGCGTCCACCACGAACAAGGTCTCGGTCGGACGGATGGCCTGGTGAAGGGCCGATATTTCATCCATCAACTGCTGGTCCACGGCCAGACGGCCGGCGGTGTCCACAATAACGACGCTGAAGCCATCGGCTTTGGCTTTGGCGACAGCCGCCCGGGCAATCCTGATCGGATCTTTTTCCCCTTCTTCCGTATAGACAGGAACGCCGATACTCTCCCCCAGGACCTTGAGTTGCTCGATGGCGGCGGGACGGAAGGTGTCGCAAGCGGCCAGAAGGACTTTCATTCCCCGCTTGGACTTGATGTGAAGCGCCAGTTTCCCGGAGAAAGTGGTTTTACCGGAACCGTTGAGACCGGCTACCAGCACAATGGCGGGATTGCCCTTGAGGTTGATGTCCTGGGACGTAGAACCCATAAAGTCCACCAACTCGTCGTGGGTGATTTTCACCATCATCTGCTGGGGCTTCACCGCGGTGAGCACATTGGCGCCCATTGCCTTATCCTTGACGCGGTTGCAGAAATCCTTGGCCACCTTGTAACTGACATCAGCATCCAACAGGGCCTTCCGGATATCCTTGACCGTTTCCGCGACATTGATTTCAGTGATCTTGCCTTCACCTTTCAGTATTTTGAAAGACCGCTCCAGTCTCTCGCTCAGATTCTCAAACATAATAATTCGTCTTCTATAATTTGCAAATATACATAATTTGGGCGAAGAAAGGAAATCAGAAAGCAGGAACACGTTGTTTCAGCATCATCGTAAAAAAAATTCCCAAAATTATTTACGTTTTGAAATGCCGGACCGGAGGCTTCTTCATACCTTCGCATCCAGACCGGACACGGGGTCCGGCCACAAAACCGAAAGTCTTATGAAAATAAAAAGTATTCTCACCCTGATCATGCCGCTTCTCGCCGGAGTCTCGGCCTGTGATGACTTTGCCCTCTGTCCGGATGAGCAGTTGGGCGAACTCCGCTGGATACTGGACAGTAGCGTCCCTACCAAATCATCCGGAGAGATTCCGGACACCAACGATTTTATCCTGACCATCCGTGATGCCGATGGGAAAACCCTCTACGAAGGCTCGTACGGAGATTCTCCCGAATACCTGCCGGTACAGCCCGGAAACTACACCATCGGCATCGTCTCCATCCCCTTCAAGGCCCCTGCCTTTTCCAAACCCCAGTATGGGGACGTGCAGGTGGCCGTGGTCCCGTCCGGAGGGAAAGTGACCGTCCGGTTGCAATGCACCCTCCTGAATGCCGGGATACGGCTCAAAATTGCCTCCGACTTCCTTTCTACCTATCCCGGAGGTGTTCTGTTTGTCAGGCAGGACAGCCATCAGCTCAAATATGGGTATTACGAGAAGCGGATCGCCTACGTCTTTCCGGGCGAAGTATCGGTTCTGTTGTCCAACGAGGGGCGGGACGAAATCCTTTTCACCCGCCGGCTGAATGCCAGGGAAATCCTTTCGCTGAGTATCTCCGCTCCGGCACCCGGGAATACCGGCAGTTCGGTGGCTGTAGCTGTAGACACGACCAAGAACTGGACGGCCGACAGCCTTGTGATCGGCGGGGAGCATTCCGGTGGCGGGAATGGCGGTGAGGACTGGCAAAAAGCCATATCTGTCGCCGAAGCCCCTGCCCACAGCGGAGAAAAAGGAGTCTGGGTGTACGGGTACATCGTAGGCGGGGACTTGTCATCGGCCGGGAAAAACGTCAAGACGGAAGGCTTTTCCAAAAATACGCACATTGCCCTGGCCGACCGCTCTTCCATCACGACGAAGAGCTCTTGCATTGCCGTAGAACTTCCCAAAGGCGATGTCCGCGACGCCCTGAATCTGGTGGCTCATCCGGAACTCAGGGGGAAACGAGTGTACGTAAAAGGAAATATCGTGGACAGCTACTTTGGGACAACCGGACTCAAGGGAACGAGTGCATACCGGCTTCCCTGATTACAGCAGACGATAGAACATCCGCATGAAACTGGATGCAAGGGCCTGATACCAAGGATAGTTTTCTTTCCACTCAAGAAGATGAAGTTCTTGCACCTGACCAATATCGTCCTGGAAAATGCGTTTGCAAGAAACGGCGGTTTCCCGGTCATAGACAAATGTATTCACTTCGTTGTTAAGAAGGAAACTGCGCATATCCAGGTTGGAGGCGCCGATGACACAAATCGTGTCGTCGGCGACCAGGGTTTTGGAATGGGTGAAAGCGCCGTCGCGTTCGTAAATGCGTACACCTGCTTCCAGGCACTCTTCATATACGGCACGGTTGGCCGGCCCTACGAGCGGAGTATCCACTTTTTTCGGAAGCATCACGCGGACATCCACACCACGGAGAGCAGCACCCTTGAGTGCATTCAGGAAAGAAATGGGCGGAACAAAGTAAGGCGTCTGGATATAGACATATTCTCTGGCATTCTGTAAAATCCACTCAAATGCGAGCTGAGTGGCGGGCCAGGGATTCTCCGCGGCATCCGTAACCACCTGAAGGAGTTTCCCGCAGAACGGATTCTGCGACGTGGCTTCCGGGATGTCAAAGTAGTACGGCAGGGGGTGGTTCAGGACACCTCCGCAACTCATCCACGTATCGATGAAAGAGGCCTGCAGACGGGCGATGACCGGACCTTCGATGCGGAGATGGGTATCTCTCCACTTGTAGAAGTAGTTGTCGTTGAGATTCATCCCGCCGGTATAAGCCACTTTCCCGTCGATAACAACGATTTTTCGGTGGTTCTGGCAATTGATGCGCATGAGCCAGGTTCGCCAGCCGTAACGGATGTGTGTATAGGGCCGCACCTCTATGCCATTTTTCCCCATCGCCCGGAAATAGGAACGGGGAATGTTGCGGCCGATCATGTTGTTGTTCACGAAGCGGACTTCCACGCCCTCGGCCGCTTTCCGGTACAACAAATCACGGACTTCCCGGCCTGCCTTGTCGTTCCCGAAACGGAAATACTCGATGTGGATGTACTTCCTGGCACTGCGGATATCTTCCAGGAGGAGTTCCCGCTTGCGGAGACCGGTAGTGATGATTTCAAAAGAATTGTCCCTGTACACTTTATTTCCTTCTCCGCAGGAGCGGAGCAGCTTCGCAAGCGGACGGTAAGATTCTTCCACACAATCCAACGGCTCGTCCGAAAAACAACGCTTGGCCAGTTCCGGAGAGATTTGCCTCGAAAAAAGGGACTTAGAACGCGAATGAAGCCTTTCCCGCACACACGGTCTTCGGTAATTGATGCCAGCAAGACAATAGACGATAGCAGCCACAGGAGGAACCAGGGCAAAAAACAGGAGCCAGAACAACAGCAAATCCGGATCCTTCTGGCTTCGAAGAATCTGATAGGCAAAACCGATGCAAAGCAATACCCAGAGAATGGCGATGACAGCTGCAAACATTATCTTACTGGCATAATCATTGCAAATTTAATGATTTTCCGGGATAGAACCTATTTTTAAAGATTCTTTGTATCTTTGTAATGTTAAAGATTGGCGTAGACGGATGAGAGCATATCTAAAAAAACTGGAAGAACAAATCAAGTTCAGGGACAGCAAGGCCGCCCTATGCGATTATGGCGGTGTCTGCTATACGTATGCTGAGCTTGCTTCCCGCATTGAAGAGTACCATATTTTCTTCCAGGCTGCCGGCATCAGGAAAGGGGACAAAATTGCCCTTTGTGCCCGTAATTCGGCCCGATGGGCCATTGCTTTCCTCGCCGTCAATACGTACGAAGCCGTTGTCGTTCCCGTTCTTCCCAATTTTACGGCAGAAGGAACCACCCAGCTGGTTCGTCATTCGGACAGTGTCCTTCTGATTGCCGATCCGGATATCTGGAAACAGCTGAAGTCGCAGGATATTCCCCTGCTTCGCGGGGTTCTCGATGCCCGGGAAGACCGTATCCTCTGGTCTGGGGATGAGCGCTTGAAAGAAGCATGGGAAGACCGTAAAAGACTCTTCCGGGAATGCTATCCGGAAGGTTTCGACAGCAGTCATGTCCATTACCCGGACAATCCTGAGGCCATTGCCATCATCAACTATACGTCCGGAACATCGGGAGATCCCAAAGGGGTCATGCTCAGTTACGGATCCATGTCGGATATCGTCGAATACTGTCAAGAGCACATTGTCAACGCCCCGGAGACTCTGGTTTCCATGCTTCCCCTGGCCCATATTTATGGGTTGGCCATGGAATTCATCTATCCCTGCTGCACCGGATTTACCATCTGGTTCCTCGGAAAAGCCCCATCCCCTTCCCTGCTGGTCCAGTCCATGTCGGAGCTCAAGCCTTCCATCATGATTACGGTCCCGCTCATCATGGAGAAGGTTTACAACACCTTGATCAGGCCCGTTCTGAATACCCGTTCTGCCAAAGCCATCAGAACCCTGCCGGGCTTGCGGACTCCGTTTTATCATTCGGTGGGAAAACGGCTTCTCGCCTCCCTGGGCGGGCAACTCCATACCATCATCATCGGAGGGGCTCCTTTCAACTGGAAAGTGGAAAGCGTCTTCAAGAAAATCGACCTTCCTTATGCCGTAGGATACGGAATGACGGAAGCCTGCCCCCTGCTGGCCTTTGAACGTCCCGGCATCTATGCTCCGGGGTCCTGCGGGAAACCCATCCACCAAATCAGGATTGATTCCTCCGAACCGGATCGCATCCCGGGCGAAATCCAAGCCCTGGGTCCCAACCTATTCTCCGGCTATTACAAGAATCCGGAAGCCGATGCGCAATGCCGCACTGCGGACGGCTGGTTCCGTACCGGAGACCTGGGAATCATGGACGAAGCCGGCAACCTGTTCATCCGCGGCCGTATCAAGGCCCTCATACTCAGTTCGTCCGGACAGAACATATACCCCGAAGAGGTGGAACAGGTTCTGAGCCGCCATCCCCAAGTGGAAGAATCGCTGGTTTTGGAACGCGGTGGAAAAGTGGTGGCGCTGGTCTATCCGCGTGCCGGTTCCGTGCAGGGAGATGACGAGGAGGCCATCGCCCGGCTCTCGGAAGATATACGGAAGTCCAGCAACGTCCACCTCCCCTCTTTCAGCCAGCTTTTCAGTGTGGAGTTGGTCGACGTCCCCTTCGAAAGGACCGCCAAAGGAAGTATCAAACGTCACCTGTATCAATAAACCCAAAACCATATGGACACCAATCAGCCTTTTGTCATTACCATCAGCCGGGAACTCGGCTCCGGCGGCCGGACTATCGGACGGAAACTGGCCGCGCAACTGAATGTCCGCTACAGCGACAAGAACCTCATCAAAGACCTGATGGAGAAATTCAAACTCACCACCTACGAAATTGAACGCATCAAGGGTAAGAAGAAAAACTGGCTGGCCGATTTTTTGGAAGCCGTAGCCCCTGTTCCCAATTCGGGGGCCTTTGTGGGATTCGATCCCATCAAGGGAAACGACTGGAACAATTCCTCCGTGAAAGCAGATGACATCTTCGAGGCCGAGTCCGACATTCTCCGCGGTATCGCAGATGAAGGATCCTGTGTCCTCGCCGGCCGCTCGGGCTTCTTTGTTCTGAAGAATCACCCCAACAAAGTGGACATTTTCATTCAGGCTCCCCTGGAAAAACGCATCGCCCGTGTGATGAAGAAACAGGGGCTTACCGAAAAAGAAGCCCAAGAGGTCATCGCATCCGTTGACAAGAGCCGTGAGAATTACTTGCAGCGCTGGGCTGGCGTCAGCCGCTATGATGCCCGCAATTACGACCTCGTTCTCAATGTCGGGGATATGACCGATGACGAGGCGGTCGCCATCATTCTCAAATATCTGAAGTTCAACACAAAATAACGCTTTGTTCGAAGGCATCATCAATGCCCGGGACTTGGGCGGAATCCGTATAGGAGGAAAGACCGTGAAAAGCGGTCTTCTTCTTCGTACGGCCAATCTTCATACCGCCACACCCGGGGATCTCGCCCGCCTGCAGGAGGAGTTCCGCCTCAGGCGGGTTTTCGACTTCCGTTCAGAGCCGGAAGCCCAACTGCAACCGGATCTGGAAATCCCCGGGGCCACTTATCTTCTTCTCCCCACCTTGGATACCTCGGTCGAAAAAGAAAGCGGAGAAGCCATGCCGGAGGAGATGTGGGTCAACCTGGAAAAGCACATTGTCCGCCTTTCTTTCATGAAACTGTTCCAGGAGAAAGGGCGGGATCTTTATCCCTCCCTGGCCTTCAGTGAATTCTCCCAATTGCAGTATGCCACCTTCCTCCATCTCATCCTGGAGACGGAAGACGGGGCGGTCTTGTGGCACTGTTCCCAGGGGAAAGACCGTACCGGCATGGGCGCTGCCCTCATCCTGGCGGCTTTGGGTGCAGACCGCGAGACCATTATCCGGGATTTCGACCGTTCCAACGACGTCTATCGGCCGGTTGTCGAAAAACTTTGCGCCGATGTGGAAGCTGCCGGCGGCGGAGAAGCGGAAAAAGAAGTTGTCCGCGCCTTCATGGGCGTAAGTGTAAATAACTTCAACCGCATGCTGGATATGGTCGAGCAACGCTGGGGCTCCTTACAGCAATACCTCTGGGAGCAGATGGAAATAGGGCCGCAGGAATGCGGGCTCCTGCAGGAAAGATATCTGGCCTAGCGCCCGCAGATATCCTTGAAATCACACCAGCTACAGGTTTTGGAATCCTTCGTACGGCGGAAAGGAATAGCGGGATTGGTCATTTCTGCCAAAAGATCACACAGCTTTTCCCGCATCAGCCGGAGGAATTCCGGGCTCTCGGGCACCTCGGGGATGTCCCGCGTATAAAGCCAGGCCGTGCTGTAAATGGAATTGAACAGGGTCTGGGAGCGGAGATGCTCATCACCATGGGCATAAAGGCCGTAAATGAATAACTGCAAGGCAATTTTCGGACGTTTGCTGGTATCCGGGGCAAAGAGCTTCTCCACGACCGACGCGGCATTATCATCGGTTATGAAAAGGTCGTCATCCTCCACCTTTCCGGTCTTGTAGTCCACGATTCTCACTTCTCCTGTTCGATAACTGTCTATCCGGTCCACAAATCCCTTCAGGTGGAATCCCTCAAAATCCATCTGGAAAGGCTTTTCGAGGCCGATGATCCGGAAGCCCTCGGAACCGGCTGCAAGCAGGAGCCTGCTGTCGTGACGGAGGGTGGACAGGACATAGTCCAGGATTACTTCTTCAAACACCAGGTTCCTTCCGCTCACTTCGATGCTATGCATCTGCTTCAGGATAGCGGCACGGATGAGTTTCCGCAGTCTCTGCCTATCCTTGATCATGCCCTGCAGGCTGGCTGACGTCACCATCGGCAGGTCGTACAGACGGCTCATCACCTCATGGAATACATTGCCCAACATACCAGCATCCAGCGACTCCGCCACCTCGTCATCGGATTTGAGGCCCTTGACAAACTGATAATAGAACTTGGCCGGACAATAAAGGTAATTTTGCAGCGTAGAGGCCGACAGCACCCCTCCCCGGATGAAGTTGACATCTTCTTCCGTTTTGGGCACGATTTCCTCCCCTTTTACCGGCTCCATCCGGACGGATGCCACCCTCCGTTCGAGCGGAAGATGAAAATGGTATTCAAGCTGCTTGATATATCGGCTTTCCTCGCCTGTTTTGAGCCCTTCCGTCCGGCTGTCATACAGCAGCCATACATGCTCGGGGCGCTGGATCATCCGGTAGAAATAATAGGCCCAGACTGCATCCTGATATTCATAAGTGGGCAGACCGAAGCCTTTTCTGAGTTCCGGCGGAATAAAGGATGCGCTGAAACTCTTACGGGGGAACATCCCTTCATTCGCACTGAGGATGACCAGATTCCGGAAATCCAGGGCCCGGGTTTCCAACGGCCCCATCACCTGAAGTCCCTGCAGCGGCTCTCCCCGGAACGGGACGGAAACTCCCTCCAGCGTACGTTGCAGTATGCGGATGAACGTTGCGGGAAGGACCTCCAGGTCAGTCTCCTGCAAGATATTCAACTGTGTATGGCAGCGCTTGGCAAAATCCAGTTCCAGCAGCATATTGCCCCGGGCAGAAAGCGCCCGGCCCACATAGGCGACAATTTCTGAAAAATAACGCTCCAGGGCATGGTTCTGCCGGGCCGACGGACGGGAACTGTCTTCCAGGACAGGACGAAATACCAGGTCCAATACCGGCCCCCCCTGCAGATCCTGCAGCGGAATAAAATACTTTGCGTCCTTTTTTACCCGTTCCGTTTTCTCCGTCTCTTCCGGAGAAAGAAGGGAACGGAACAAACCGGAAGAGAACACTTCCCTCACCTGCCGATGATAAAAATACCAGCCGTCCGGTCGTTGTCGCAAACGCAACTGCATCTGTCCCAAGGCATCCAACAAAGCATAAACCGCACTGCCGCCCATCGGGTACCCCATGGTCACATTCACGGAAGCATGGTCTTCCGGAATGGAATTCAGCACAGGCAGAAGAAGGTTTTCATCCGGCAGGACAAAGGCTGTTTCCACGTCGCTTTGTCCGCCGCCGATTTCCCGAAGGATATGGGGAATCAGTTTGGCCTGTCCCACGGAGGAGGGCACGTTCACGACATGGAAGGAGGGCTTTCCGAGGCCTTCCGGATCCACGGCGAACGCATTCGGGAAATCCCGGACATTCTCCCGCATGAAGACGGACGACTTGTTCCTGGGGTCGCGTACGGCATCGGAGACGAAATCCCAGCAGAACTCCGCCAGACCGGCGTCGCGGAGGCGGCGCAGGACCGTCTTCTCGCACTCGTTCAGGGCGTTCAGGCCCACGAACACGAACCGCTGCGCGTTCGGGAACACGGCCGACAGGGCGTCGGCGACGGCCTCGCCTCCTTTCAGGCGTTCGGCCAGGTCGCGGTACACCATCCCCTCATAGGCCATTCCCTTCGCCCGGAGGCGCCCGCGGAAGTCCTTATAAAGTGGAAAGAGGATGTTCCAGACCTGGAGGAAACGGGCCTTCACAGTGGCGTCGTCCGTATCCAGACGGACGGTCAGCCGGCCGTTCCGGTCGCGGAAATGGTCCACGAAATGCAGGATGGCCTCCCGTTGGACTTCCGACAGGTGGCTGTAGTCGTCCTGGATATCCTTGAAATCCGCCACGTCAGTGAACAGGTCCTCCGCGTCCACGAGGAACTTGTCCACGTCGCCGAAGTCCGCGAGGATCACCTCGCCCCAGAAGACGAACTCGTCCAGGGGCTCGGCCTTCGGGTACACCGCCCTGTAGGATTCGTACAGTTCCAGCAGCAGGCGGATGCGGTCGGTCACCTCACCGCCCTGGACCTTGTAGAAGAAATCATTGATGGTCAGGGACTGGGGCGCCAGCATGGGCCGGTCCGCGCCGCCCTTCCGCAGGAGGTCGCCGAGGTATTTCCGGAAGAACACGGCCGACCGCCGGTTCGGGAAAACGAAGCAGGTCCCTTCGATATCCGTCGCGAGATAATGGGCCGCGACCTGTTTGAGGAATGGTATCATACTGCAAAGAAATACTCCCTTTCTGCCAAAATATTGCACAAGGGGGTGAAATCTTTTCAAAGTTACATCTTTTCAGACGCTGTTGCAAATGATGCGGATTATTCTTACCTTTGTAAATAGAATAATTCCAAACAACACTAAAAGGATACCCAACCATGAAAAAGAAATTCAGATGTCTCGTCTGCGGTTACGTCTACGAAGGTGAAAACCCGCCCGCAGAGTGCCCGATCTGCCACGCGAAGGCCGAAAAGTTCGTCGAAATCAAGGAAGAGGCCGGCAAGCCCATGTGGGCCTGCGAGCATGAGCTCGGCGTCGCCAAGGGCTGCGACCCGGAGGTCTGGGCCGGCCTGCAGGACCACTTCAAGGGCGAATGCTCGGAAGTGGGCATGTACCTCGCGATGAGCCGTCAGGCCGAGCGCGAGGGCTACCCGGAAGTCGCCGACGCTTTCAAGCGCTATGCCTTCGAGGAAGCGGACCACGCCGCCCGCATCGCCGAACTCCTCGGCGAAGTCGTCTGGGACACCAAGACGAACCTCAAGAAGCGCTATGAGGCGGAGGCCGGCGCCTGCGAAGGCAAGCTCGAAATCGCCAAGAAAGCGAAGGCCCTCGGCTACGACGCCATCCACGACACGATCCACGAGATGGCCCGCGACGAAGCCCGCCACGGAGCTGGCTTCCTGGGACTCTACAACCGCTTCTTCAAGAAGTAACCGCGGTTGACACCCTCTTTCCCCGCGTGCAGGACAGCGTCTTGTGCGCGGTTTTTTCATACCCGGAGAGGTCCGTCACCATTCGGGAATCAGGTTCAAGATGAAATGGAAGACTGCGTCGGTATGTCCGCCGTGGTTCCCGTCAGCGGCGGTGTAACTACCGGGGGCGGCCACTTCCAGGAAGGCTTTCATGGCCGTAAGATTGGCATAGGGGACCGTATCATCCTGGTTCGAGTGATACAGGATGATCTTCGTCCCGGAAGGCGGGGCCCATCCGGACGTCAGCGAACAGCGCCGGCAGGCCGCCAGGACGCGGGCATGGGCATCGCCCCGCCCCGCCATGAAATCGTCATTCAGGACTTCCGCCAGGTCGCGGGTGCCGAGCAGTCCGTTAATGGCCGTAAGGGTATACTCCTTGGACAGGATCCAATTCCTCCAGTTGTGGAGCAATTCCCCCTTGAAGAGGTTGTCATAAGGGATTCCCAGATGCTGCGTCTCGTTGATGCTGACCACGCTCAGGGGGACGAACGCGATGGCGTTGCGGAAGGTCCCGCCGGTGTAGGCGTTCCAAGTCAGCTCCAAGTCGAAGGGGCTGCCGCCGCACATCACTTTCTCGAAACTGATATGGAGTTCGGGATGCTCGGAGACATACTTGAGGTTGGCCATGGAATTGAACCCGCCCTGCGAGTAGCCGAAGCTGAACAACCGGGACGGGAGGACAACCTTCCGGTCTTCCAGCAGCTGGCGGGCGGCCAAGTAGGCGTCGATGTTGCCGCGTGCCGTGGTTTTCGGGTCCAAAAAGGCCTGGGGACGGTCCGCGCTGGCGCCGAAGCCGTAGTAGTCGGGCATCACGATGGCATAGTTCCTCCAAGCCAGTACCCCTTCGAATTGGGCCTTCATCGTGGGACACTCGGAATTGGAGGCGATGGTGCCGTGGCTGGTCAAGGAGATGCCGGTCAGGGCCTTGGTGCCATTCAAGGCGGCATCGGGGATGTAGAGGAGGGCGGACAATTCCACCGGCTTCCCTTGCGGGTCCTCGGAAAGGTAGGTATAGCTGATGGCGCTGACGGGCTTGTTGTAGTCGGGGAAGTAGAAAGACAGCAAGAAGCCGAACCCCATCATGGAATATCCGGTTTCATTCAACAGTTCCTCCAAGGAACCATAGGACTTCACGGCGGTGATGTCGTAAGAGCGCAAAGGGGTTTCCTCTGGAATCCCTTCCCGGACGCAGGAGACGAGCGCCAGGACGGTGAGGACGGATAACAGGATCTTTTTCATCACGGCAGTTTATGGATAACAAATATACGCAAGTCGGGCGAAAGGTGTACACCTTCCGGCAAAAAATCGTATCTTTGAGATTGTCAAAGACTTGGACCGCTTATGAACTGTATCCGAACGCTTTTCCTCACCGGGACGCTGGCGCTGGCCGCCGCCGCTTCCGCGCTGGCCCAGGACAGCCAGCTTCCCATCTACCTCAACACGGCTTACTCCTTCGAGGAGCGCGCGACGGACCTGGTGTCCCGCCTCACGCTTGAAGAG
>ONTQ01000067.1 GCA_900320795.1 uncultured Bacteroidales bacterium | reverse complement strand
TGAGGATGCATTCGTCGGAGCTCATGTTCACGACCTCGCCGACGAGGATTCCGTTCTCCCAGCTGACAACCTTGCATTCCAGGGTCAGGGGATACTGGTCGATGATGGGCGCGTCCACATTCGGGCTGGGGGAGACGCTAAAACCGACCTTGGCCACCTTGTCCGGGACCTTGGCGCCGCTCACCATGCCCAGATAGTCGGACTCCGCGACCGTGCGGACATCGGCAAAACTGACGGTGAAAGCGCCGGTAAGCTCGATGTTCTCGGTGGTCTTATGCTTGGACATGCTGACCACGATCTGGTTGTGGTCGTATTGTCCGGCCCATGCGGCCATCATCACGTCGGGGTTATGGTCCTTGTCCCACGTGGCAATCATCACGCAGGGCTGGGGCGTAGTCATCAGGGCATGGGCCGGTCCGAAATTCTTGCGGCCGGCGACTTCGCGGAACGGTTCGTTGGGATTCATGGAGTACTTTGCTTTGATGGATTCGTGTTGATTGTGTAAATATAGTAAATTATTCGGAGTTATTTAAAAATGATTACCTTTGTATTATACATAAATAATAACCAATAGCCTGACTGAAAGCATCTTGAACGGCCAGTTCACGAACCGGGTCAGCCTCGCCCAACTATCTAGCCAAGATGAAAAAAACCTTATCCCTCCTTCTTTTGCTCTTGACTGCGGGAGCGCCCCTGTCCGCCCAGAAATTAACCGATTATGTGAATCCGTTCCTCGGGACTGCAACGTTGTGGGAACCCGAAGACCTGGGGTATGTGAGACACCGGGAGGCGAGGACCTGGGGGGCTGAGACCTTCCCGGGGGCGGCTCTTCCGAATGCGATGGTGCAGGCCACGCCCGTGACCATGTATCACAGCGGTTCCGGCTACCAGTACGAGGACAAGACCATCTTCGGATTCAGTCACACCGCCAAAGGCCATTGGAACCTGGCCCATGTGCCGATCCTTCCTGTGACGGGACGCGTGAACCCGGCGGATTACGCTTCTCCTTTCAGTCACGACAACGAGTCCGCCCGGCCGGGCTATTATCAGGTGTATCTGGATCGCTATGGGGTCAATGCGGAATTGACGTCCACGCTCCGCTGCGCCTATCATCGCTACACCTTCCGCCCGGAGGATGACAAAGCCATCCTCGTGGACATTACCCGTTCCAATAACAACGTCCGGGAATGGTCCCTGCAGGTGGCCGGAAAGAATGCATTCAGCGGTTCCCAGTGGGGAGACGGCAATATCTTTTTCTATGCCGTCGCCAATTACGAGATTGCCGGTCTCAAGCAGGAGCAGGGATTCCAGCGCGGCCCCGGAGGCCGGAGCGGCGGACAGCAGAGCATTGTCTCGGTCATCCGCTTCAAGGACAGCCGGGGGAGTGAACCTCTGGAACTGAAAATCGGATTCTCGTTCGTGAGCGTGGAGAATGCGAAAATGAACCTGGAGCAGGAAATGCTCTCCAAGGCCTTCGACGAAGTGGCTTCCGAGGCCGATGCCGAATGGGAGAGACTCCTTTCCCGCATTATCGTCAAAGGCGGCACGGAGCGCCAACGGGGACTGTTCTACTCTACGCTGTACCGCTGCTTCCTCTGGCCCTGCCTCCGCAGCGACTGCAATGGAGAATACACGGATGTGCGCGGACAGGTGGTGAACAACGGATTCCGGTACTACACGGATCCCTCCTTCTGGGATGACCATCGGAACAAGGTGGTCCTGATGGAACTCATCACTCCGGATGTCGCAGCGGACGTGATCAAGTCCATCTCCGATAAGGGCGAGAAGAACAACGGCTACATGCCCACTTTCTTCCACGGTGACCACGCTTCCACCTTTATTTCCGGCTCCTGGCAGCGCGGGGTCCATAATTTTGACCTGCAGAAGGCCTACAAGCTCATTCTCAAGAATGCGACCGTCCCCGGCCGGGGTGGGCGCCGATATATGGACGAGTACCTGGAGCGGGGCTGGATCTCCGACAAGGACACCACCAACCTCCCGTTCTGCAACGAGTTCAAGGCCGGTGTCCAGAAGACGCTGGAGTACTCCTATGACGACTATGCCACCGCACAGGTCGCCAGGATTCTCGGCGACACCAAGAACTATGAGTTCCTGATGAAACAGTCCCAGAACTACAAGAAAGTCTTCGACGCTTCCACGGGCTTCTACCGGGGCCGGGTCGATGACGGGTCCTGGTACAAGGATTTCGATCCCTACTATCCTTATTTCCAGCACATGTGGCGCGAGGCGAATGCCTGGAACGTCCTCTTCTATCCGCCGCATGATCCGGAAGGCGTCATCGGCCTATATCCATCCAAGAAGGCGGTGGAAGCCAAACTGGATTCCCTTTTCACGGAGCCCTGGAGAGGTTACGAGGTGGAGAACATGACCGGATTCATCGGCCAGTACTGCCACGGCAACCAGCCGGGGCACAACATCCCTTACGCCTATTACTTTGTCGGGAAGCAGGAAAAGGGCCAGCACTATATCAACATGATCCTGGACCGGTTTTATGACATGGGCGCGGACAAACTGGCCTATGCCGGCATGGACGACGCTGGGGAGATGTCTTCCTGGTATGTCTGGAATGCGATGGGCCTGTATCCCTATTCGCCGGCCGATCCGGAATATATCGTCACGGTTCCGCTTTTTGACGAGGTGGATTTCAAGCTTTCCAACGGAAAGACACTCACGATTGTCAAGAAGGGGAACGGCGAGAAGATCACCTCCATCACCTATGGCGGGAAGAAAGTCAAGAGATGGTTTGTCCAGGATAAGGACCTTCAACTGGGCAAAACGTTGGTAATCAAAACGAAATAGACCCCAAAAGCGTTCATTTCCCGATATTTTTTGCTACATTTGACGCATGTTAGTCAAGTGTATTCTCCTCATCCTGTTCTTTGCCGTGATGATCGGGGTCGGCATCTATTGCCGTCGGACCGCATCTGACGTTCAGGGATTCGTCCTGGGAGGCCGCAATGTCGGCTCCTGGCTTACGGCATTCGCATTCGGCACCTCTTACTTTTCGGCGGTCATCTTTGTCGGATACGCCGGCCAGTTCGGCTGGAAGTATGGTCTGTCCGCCACCTGGATTGGTCTGGGCAACGCGCTCATCGGTTCGCTCCTGGCCTGGCGGATCCTGGGACGCCGGACACGCCTGATGACGCAGCATCTTCAGAGCGCCACGATGCCCGACTTCTTCGGGAAGCGTTTCTTCAGCAATCCGCTCAAGGTCGCCGCATCCGTGATCGTGTTCATCTTCCTTATCCCTTATACCGCTTCGCTCTACAACGGCCTGTCCCGGCTTTTCAGCATGGCTTTCCACGTGGATTACGTCTGGTGCGTGCTGGGCATGGCGATCCTCACCGGCATCTATGTGATAGTAGGGGGTTACATGGCGACTGCCGTGAATGACTTTATTCAGGGATTGATCATGTTAGTGGGCATCTGCGCTGTCATCGCATCCGTGCTCAACGGCAACGGAGGCTTCACCGCGGCGGTGGAGAGCCTGTCGCAGATTCCGTCCGAATCTGCCCCTTCCCTGAACGGTGCGTTTGTTTCATTCCTGGGGCCGCAACCCATCTACCTGCTGGGCGTCGTCATGCTGACCTCTCTGGGAACCTGGGGACTCCCGCAGATGGTGGGCAAGTTTTACGCCATCCGTAATGAGGCGGCTATCCGCAAGGGCACGTTCATCTCCACCTTCTTTGCCATCATCGTGGCGGGCGGATGCTATTTCCTGGGCGGTTTCGGTCGGCTTTACAGCGGCAGCATCGAGTATACGGCGGCGGGCACACCGGTTTACGACAGCATCGTACCCTCCATGCTGGCAACTCTTCCGGACCTGATGATCGGCGTCGTCATCATCCTGGTCCTTTCCGCGTCCATGTCGACCCTTTCCTCTCTGGTGCTCACCTCCGGATCCACGCTGACGCTGGATATCATCGACCCGGCCATGGCCAAGGTCCGCAAGGGCGCGCATATGAATGACCGCAACCAGCTGCTCTGCATCCGGCTGCTGGTGCTGTTCTTCATCATCGTCTCTTCCGTGCTGGCAATCGTCCAGGCCAAGAGTTCCGTGACCTTCATTGCCCAGCTCATGGGCATTTCCTGGGGAGCGCTTGCCGGCGCTTTCCTGGCCCCGTTCCTGTATGGCCTCTACTGGAAGCGCACGACTTCCGCATCAGTCTGGGCCTCTTTCATCGTGGGCGTGGGCGTCATGTGCGGCTGCATGTACTGCACCTTCACGGGCAAGACTTTCATCAGCCCGTACTTCACTTCGCCCATCAATGCCGGTATGCTGGCAATGCTGCTCGGCCTGGTGGTCGTACCCGTGGTCAGCCTCTGCTCCAGGCAAAGCCGGAAGGCGGAGGTCGACGAGATGTTCAGCTGTTACAGCAGCACGGTGACGGTCCGCGCCACGGACGCCCTGTCCGAGGAAGCGGAACAGCAGAACTAGAACACGAACGTGTAACCGATACCCAACGTGTGACAGGCGGCCGTCAAGCCGCCTTTGTCGTACAGGTGGAACATGTAGAAGAAATCCAGTGAATGGCCCCGTCCTAGGCTGATTTCCGTACCGGCATAGTGCAGCGAGCGCACCCATTTCCCGGTGTCGAAACTGCTGAAGAATTCGTACATCAGATAGGGCGTAAAACGGCTCTCGGGAGCCTTGTATTGCCCACGGAGGCGGGTCCTGAGGGTATTGCTGAAGGTTTCCGCATCCGGATTGTACGCCAGTTCATACTTTTCCCGGAGCGCAAGTGCCAGTCCGTCGCGCTTGAGGGTTTCGGTGAGGCAGAGGACCGCCTTGTGCTGGGTAATGCCGCCGGCAGCCGGGATCTGCCAATACTCATAGCTCAGGTCGCCTTTGAGCCAGCTGTTGAAGTTGTATCCGCCGCCGGCCATGGCAAACCAGCACTCCGTGCCCTGGACATGGTCGTAGGAGCGATGCTCCAGGCGGGCCATGGCGTAGGGGGCGCCGAAGGATTTGACAAGCTGGATGCTGCTCCAGGTTCCGAGGTCAGAGACAGTCTGTGCCGACGTCTTTGCGGCAGTCAGCGCAAAAACGGACAGGATGATGATAAATGCTTTTTTCATACACTACTGATTACCAAAGACAAAGATAAGAATAGCAGCGGATAAAAAAAGCAGATTCAAGTAAAAATCAATACAATAGGCCGATAGGCACGCTCAGTCGAGCGTGATGCTTTCGATTCTCAGGCGCAGGATTCCGGAGGGAACCCGGGCCTCGGCGATTTCCCCGACCTTCTTGCCCATCAAAGCGGCGCCGATCGGGGATTTCAGCGAAATCTTGCCAGCGTCCAGGTCCATTTCGTGGGGGCTGACAATCTCGAATTTCATCCGGGCATTTGTCGATAGGTTCGTGAATTCCACCCGGCTCAGGAGACAGACCCTGTCTTTGGGGAGATTCTCCGGGTCGATCACGCGGGAATGCTCCAGTATCTTCTGCAGGAAACGGATCCGGCTGATGGTCTTCCCTTGGAGACGCCTTGCTTCCCGGTATCCCGCATTATCGCTCCGGTCCCCTTGGGCGCTGGCCTCCGCAAGGTCGTCCTTCACCTTCGGATAAACCTCGTTGATCAGATGCTTCAACTCCGCGGCAATCTCGTCGTATCGCTGCTTAGACAGGTATTCCATGGCTCAAATTTACGCATTTTTCGCCGAAATGCATCCGGATGCAAGAATTCGTGCGTCTGTGTGTTACACCATCACCATCATTCCGGCGATGTCGGATTTCAGCAATGTCACTCATAAGCTTGTGAAAAGCAGATAGGCCATCATTTTGCCCGTTTCATCCTCAAATAATAGCCTGGATGAGGATGAGATATTTCCCGACGCAGAATGTTTTTAACTTATTGATAATCAATTAGTTGCGCTATGCATGGTAGAAATGTGGTACATAGAGTTCAAAAATTACTTCCATGTGGTCGTGCATATCCGCATGACATAAATACCTCTGTGACATCTTCGGGATAATTCCCAAATACCCCTTTATTGCTTTTACTCTTGCGAATTCGATCCTTTTTATAAACTATGCAACAGTCGTAAAATTTACGGCTGTATTATTTGGGCGAAATTAAGGTTGTAACAGGGAAGAGCAGCTGAAGATACTGCGAGAGAAGTAAGTAATATTATGCAATGGACATCATTCGATACAAGAGACAACACTAGTGTGCGATGAAATCAGTATATTTGTAATCAAAACGAAATGGTCATGATTGACGAAAAGAAGGCACTGGAACTGATTGCCCAAGGAGAAGGCCAGCACGTGGAACTCAAGCGCGAAGTCCCCTCGAAAGTAAGGGAACTTAGCGAGGAAGTCTGCGCCCTTGCCAATGCGACTGGCGGGTACATCCTCCTTGGCGTTGACAACAACGGCAAGTTCACCGAAGGATTCACCATAGGCAATAGCAAGCGCTCCGCTCTGCGGGATTCGGTTGACCAAATCGAACCCCAGGTCGATTGCGACATTTACCCGCTTAACGTCACTGGCCACGAGATCTGGGTAATGGAAGTCAAAGAAGGGGAGGACAAACCCTACTTCTGCTCCGGAGCCGTCCATATCCGCCGAGGAGCCAACTCCCAGAAACTTCGCAAACCTGCCGATGTCCGCAAGATCTTCGATGATGCCGGAAAGCTCAACTTCGATATGGGCGTCTGCCCCTGGTTCAAATGGGAAGACGTATCCGAAGAAGCCGTCCGCGACTTCAAGCGCCAGGCCGGCATCACATCCGACGCCCCCAGCAAAGAGCTCATCACCAATCTCGGACTCCTCACCGACAAAGGCGAGATAACCAACGCTGTCCCGATGCTCTTCTCCGATGTCTGTGGCAAGCAATTCATCAACGCAATTATCCACTGTGTCCGGTTCAAAGGCACAGAGAACGTCCACATCATCGACTCCAAGACATTCGAAGGCCCGCTTCTCTCACAATACAACAACGCCACGGCCTGGATCAAACAATACCTGGCTGTCGAATACGTCATGCACGGCTTCGACCCTCGTCAGGAAATCTGGGAGCTGCCCCTCGATGCCATCAAAGAAGCCCTGACCAACGCGCTCTGCCACCGTGACTACTTCGATTCCGGAGCCAAGATCATGGTCCAGCTCTACGACGACCGTCTGGAAATCTCAAACCCCGGCGGCCTGCTGCCCTATGTAGCAGCCGACTTCGGCCACCGTAGCCGCTCCAGGAACCCGCTCATCTTCCGGATGTTCACCCGGCTGCACCTTGTCGAGAGCGTCGGCACGGCATTCCGCGTATCGCACGAATCCTTTCAGATGACGGATTCCCGCCGGCCGAATACAAAACCGAGGGCTTCTTTACCACCATTCTCAGGAAAAAGAAGGCTTCTTCTACCGAACAGGCAGGAGAAAGTAAGGAGAAAAATCAGGAGAAAAGTAAGGAGAAAACGGAGGAGAAAGTCCTTCGGCTCATTACTGCGAATCCTCGCATTACGACTGCCGCGCTTGCTGCTGAATGTGGCCTGAATGAAAATACAATATACAAGGCTGTCCGAAAACTTCGTGAGAGCGGTAGAATTCAACGCAAAGGAGGAGATAAGGGAGGGGAATGGATCGTGCTGAAACCATAAACCCACCCGCCGAATGAGAGTACTGGACAATCTTGAGAACTATGACATCCCGTCGGGATTTCATCTTACTGCGGAACAGGAGGAGCAATTAGCTGCCGACCTGAAGGAAATTGTGCTCGCACTGATCCCGCTCCGCAGCAGCAAACTCAAGACCCGCCAATACTTCAACTCCCATCTCCGCTATACGAGCAACGTCAAATATGCACAAAGCCGTCCGGATGCCCCACAGGATCGCTATGAATTCGGCGACTCCTACACACCGCAGCCCGGAGAATACACTTGGAACAGCGATCTCCTCCAGCCAGCCCTACTCGACATCCTGCGGCCCGACCAATGGAGTTTTGGCTTCATAGTAAATTACATCGAAGAAGATACGGCCCACAGGCACGGCCAGCACTATAACCGTAACAATGGAACATCTGACGCTCTGGTTCAATTCGCCTTGTCTTTTGACATCGAAGATATTCGCTCCCGTGCAAAAGCGATAACCGATCTTCGTGAACGCGTCCGCTTTCTAAACGTAAAATACACAGACTATCGCATTTTCGAAGGACTTAATGGAAACGAACAAGAATGGGTAGAAGAAGTGGTTGGTTTTGCTCTACACGCATTGCTGGAAGAAGCCGAGAAAGAACTAAAGTGGAGAATCCGCACTAAATTGACCCCCTCAATCCGCTCCTAATTGACCCCCGTTACCTTTTTCCTTCATCAGAATCTAAAATGCAGGCTAAAGGGATAAAAACCGCACTAGCCTGCATTCTGTTTGGGATTTTGTCTTTAGGACCAGGGGGTCATTTTCAAGCGGACAGAGTGTCTTTCCCTGAAAAAAGTTGACTCGAAAAGCACGAGTTAACGATGTTTATTTATCAAACGAAGAAGCGCGAACTGTACTATGAGCGGGT
>ONTQ01000198.1 GCA_900320795.1 uncultured Bacteroidales bacterium | reverse complement strand
TGGCCGTTGATAAGGCCGTTCTCCGTCTGGTCGATCAGGATCCGGGCAACCTTCTGGTCCCGGTAGGCCAGGCGGCCGTCCAGGGAAGACATCCCGAGTTCCGGAATCCGCTTCATCATCTTCATCATGTCTATCTTTTCGCGGTCCGGATCCCGCGAGACGTCATAGATGATCCGGTCCCCCTCCCGGCGCAGCAGCGGTTCCGCTGTCACCGTCGCCGCGTCGATTTCCTTGCCCGGTTCCATGGTAAGGTCCCCGAGATTCAGATTCGCGCCGGAGACCGTAATCTCCCGGAGGATGTCCTTGTGGCGGATTTCGGTAATCAGCATCTTGTAGCGGCCGTCCGGCAGCCGGAGCCGGAACCCGCCCCCCTCCAGCGTGAGGGTTTTCGCCGCTACCGCTCCCAGCGAATCCACCACGGTGACCGAAACCATTTCCATGGGCATCCCCTTCTCCCCATCCAACAGCCGACCGACCACGAAATGCCCTTTCTCCTGCGCAGCCACGCTTTGTGCAAACAGGAAAAGGAAACAAATGAAAAGTGATACGGCGGGGAAACGGGGGCGTCTCATGGGGAGAGGGGATGTTTATTGGACAAAGATAATAATTAACATTGATATCGACACTACAACAGTTCAAAGGTCATCCGGGCAAATGCCCTTACCGTCAAATGATGATAATCCTCAAAGATTTCCAGATAATTATAGTTAATGCCAAATTCTTATCCCGGATTCCCACTGAAGGAAATCTGGACGAGCCCTGTTCCCTCGACCTGGTCTGAAACGACCTCCGCCGTGTTGAGATTGACGAGTTCGTAATCGACAACTCCCAGGTCCCCGGTAAAGGTTACATCTACCGAGTTCCCGTTTACCATTGCGGTAATTGGAACGACCGCAGGCGTACGGGGGGAATTGGGGTTGAACGGGGGTTTTCCGGTTAAAACTGAAAGGAAAGGCCTAGCCGGCAATCCATGAGGAATCCGGGAGAACCCACCATGCCCGTTACGCCGGCGTGGAGGGCGAGCCAGTCATATAAATAGTATTTGACACCCCCGGAAAGCCGGGCAAAGAGGGCTTTGTATTGGAGATAGATGTTATTTGGATAGACGGCTTTGTTTACATGGTCTTCTGCATAGACACCCCCTGCCCCCACATAGGGTGACCATTTCCCGCAATCGAAACAATACTTTGTTTCCACTCCGATGACGGGGAATAACAAAAGGTCTTCGTAGGTTTCCTTTAAACGGCTGCGGCTTCCGAACAGGCCGAAATACCAGTGGTTGAACAAATAACCGACATGGAGTTCCAGCCCATTTCCCCAGTGTGTGGAACCCCAGGCGGTTCGCAGGTAATCCGTCCCGACCTGCCAGCCGGACCGGTTGCCGGCCGCTCCCGTTTTCCTGATCGGCGACGCGGTAACCGTGTTGTCCTTGGGGAGATAGGCGTCCTTTCCCCAAACGGGGAAACAGCAGAGGGCTAAAAGCAAGAAGAAATATAGTTTTTTCATATGCGTTCTATTGCGGGTGGAGTTTTCTTTCAGAAGGCGTAAATGACGATGTAATAGAGTATTACCGCGGAGGTAATCAGCTTGGCGCCGGTGCCGAAAATGAAGCCCAGGAATGCGCCGAAGGCGGATTTGACGGAGGTGGTGGTGTCCTTCTTCGCGAAGAGGAGCTCGAAGGCGAAGGCCCCGAGGAGCGAACCGAGGATCATGCCGACCGGGGTGAAGAACATGCCGAAGAAAAGCCCGATGATGGCGCCCCAGCCGCCGTATTTCGAACCGCCGGTGACCTTGGTGAAATAGGCCGGGACGATGTAGTCGAGGACCGTCACGGCGATGGTCACGGCAAGCCAGATGAGCAGGAGTCTTGTTCCCATCGGCGTGCCGGCCTTGTCGGCCCCGCCGCCCCAGAAATAGAGCAACATCATCCCGAGCCAGCTCAGCGGCGGGCCGGGAAGGCCGGGAGCCACGCTCCCGATAATGCCAACGATCCCCAGGATGATGGCAAGGATGGCGATAAAGGTTTCCACGGTTGCAAATATACGATATTTTGGGATATCCCGCCGCGCCGTTCGCCCAGCTTCGCGCGCCGCTCGTCCGTCCACCGTTCGCTCTGCTTCGCGCGCCGCTTGTCCGTCCACCGTTCGCTCTGCTTCGCGCGCCGCTTGCTCTGCTTCGCCTGCTGCCCGCCCGTCCACCGTTCGCCCAGCTTCGTCTCTCCAGCCCCGCCTGCCGCTCCTTGATTATGCAGAAACGCGTGGCAATCAACGTGTTGAAAACCAGTCGGTTAGTGAATCTTTTCGGCAGGATAATGCCGGAGAGCCGAAAAGCAGGAGTCTTTGCGTCAGAATCGGATATCGCTTACGCTAACTGTGCCGTGTCGTCGCGCGGCATGGGTACCTTCTGCGGCAGGCCACTGGTGGCCCCATGGTGGCAGGTCTGCCGCTTTCTCCATTTAGGCCGTGGCAGATAAACGTCTGCAAATCAATTGATAAAGCAGGAAAGGTCCTTCCCGTGAATTCAAGCGTGAAATGCAACTGACTCGTCAATCTGAGTTAAAGTTTTAAATATTTCATTTGGGGTTGAATAGCCTAGCCTTTTTCGAGGGCGGCTATTCAACCTCATTTGTATTTCTTCCAGGTCCTGGTCAGAGTAGTTATCGAAGTTGGTCTTCTTGGGGATGTACTGTCTGATCAGGCCATTTGTGTTCTCATTCGTTCCTCGTTCCCAGGAGTGATACGGGCGAGCGAAATATATATCTGCGCCCAACGCGGAAGACACTCTTTCGTGCTGAGCGAATTGTAATCCATTATCTGCCGTAATGGTCTTTACGTATCCTTGTCCGGCTAGTGGGGACAGTATTTCTATCAGTCTGTCAGCAGTTTCCTGGGCCGTTGGCTTCCGTAGTCTCGCCATAAACAGCAGTCCGACTTTTCTCTCTACCACGGTGAGGATGTGTTGAAGATGTGACGCGCCTACGATGGTGTCAATCTCAAAGTCTCCGAAACGAGATCTTTGATCTACAATAACGGGCCTCTCTGAGATATCTCTCGCGTTTGGAATATGCCTACGGCTATTATTGACGGCACTTCGCTTCCGGTATTTCCTCCCACGATGCCGCAGATGCAGGTATACATCCCCGCCACATCTCATATCTTTCCATATCCATTTGTAAAGCGTTTCGTGAGAACACATCCGTATACCATGAAGTCGACAATAGCCGACCACTTGCTCCGGGCTATACTGCTCGCCAACAATGAGTTGCCTGGCGGTCTCGAATACGGATCGGGGTGTCGATCGTTTAAAGTTACTCGAGCGAATGCGGCGTCTCTGTTCAGCCTTCCGCTGTGCAAATGACGCATAATATGCACTCGTCCCCAGATAACTATTACGCTTCAACTCCCTCGTAATTGTCGACTTGTGTACACCCACGATTGCGGCAATCTCTGCTTTTGTGAGATGTGCGCGTACTAAGGCTGAAATTTCATACCTTTGTCCTTCGGATAAATGCTTCATCTGGTCTGATATTTGGCGATTGACGGCTAAGATAGTAAGCTTTTCCGTTGGAGACAAGTCCTAATGCTTGTCTCCTTTTTTCTTCCAACTTACTATTCAATCACTTCCATATCAGTTGCATTTACGAATTGAATCCAAGCCCTTTTTCAGGGGGCTCTTTGGGGGAAACAACTGATAACAAGACACTTATCCGCCACGGCCGGCGGGGGTGTCGCGTGTCCCGTTTGGAGCGTATGGCAGCATGGCAACAAGGCAGCAGGGCAACAAGGGAGCATAGCAGCAAGGCAGCAAGGGAGCAATGCAGTATGTCAGCAATGCAGCAAGGCAGTATAGCAGCGGGGACATCCGCGGTGTCATTCTAGCGGCTATTTGCTGCCCCGGGTGTCCCCCAGGACATTTCAAGTCGCAGTTTCCATTATTATTGCGACCGCCGTTGTACAATGCCGCCTGTCTGCCGCTCCGCTCCGTCTCGATGCAATGTGTTACCCACTGCTCTGCTTCTTTGCTGTGCTATATCTGCCTACTGTTTTACAACGTCGAAGTGCGATGTGCCGCGAACGGCAAATATTGGCGTAAATATCCCTCTCGCTGCGCAAATTGCTGATCTTCGGGCCGTTTTTGTGCTCTGAGCGCGAAATAACAGCGGGTATTTCCCTTTCACGGGAGAGGGCGATGGTTTCCACGGACGAAGTGACGGAGGCCTGCAGAAAAATGGGACGTCTCCGTCAAAAAAGGCTGTTTTTGACGGAGACCGGTCGTTTCATGGGACGTCTCCGTCACTTGGAGCGATGGAGACATCCTTGTGTTTCAGGATTGTATTTTCAAACTTTGCGAGTGTCAAAGGAGAGTTGCCGGATTCTTCCAAGTGTTGACTGTCGAGCATGTTTTCGCCCGCTGCCATCGGAAGATCCGGCATCTTTTTATGCAAATAGTCCGAGCGATGATTTCGACCGGACTATATCCTCCTGTACGAGAATGATAATCAGAAGCCCTTTACCCTGGAGCAGTACAAAACAATCCCCGATGACACGGTGCATATCCCTATCGCCGTCTTCGGGAGCCGGACGGGCCTCAACAAT
>ONTQ01000200.1 GCA_900320795.1 uncultured Bacteroidales bacterium | reverse complement strand
CGGGGAGGCGGTGGATTCCAAATGATTCTTGATTCCTATATGGAGCATGGCAGTCTGGATGTTAGAAGTTGTGTGCTTTTTCGATTCTTCTCAGGGCCTCCCGGACTACGCTCCGGGGACAGCCGATGTTCATGCGGACGAACCCTTCGCCACCCTGCCCGTAGGAGGCCCCGTTACTGAGAACTAGCCCTGCTTCCTTTGAGAAGAAGTCCATGAGTTCTTCCTGGGAGAGACCCATTTCGCAGCAGTCCAACCATACCAGGAAGGATGCTTCCGGGACAATGGCCTTGATGCCGAGGTCGTTCCCGGCAAAGAAGTCCGCAACCTCCTGGATGTTTCCCTGAAGGTATCCCTGGAGAGAACGCAGCCAGGGTTCTCCCTTCTCGTATGCCGCAATGGTTGCCACCAGGCTAGGGATGGGGGCTTCGTTGAGCTTGGCGGCCCTGAGCGCCCCCAGATAGTGGTTCCTTAGAGTTTCGTTGGGGATGACACAGTAGGCGGTCATTGAGAGTCCTGCAAGATTGAAGGCTTTCGTGGGCCCCGTGAAGACCATTCCCACCGCGGCGGCATCCTCGCTGACGCTGCAAAATGGCGTATGCTGCCTGCCGTTGAGCGTGAGGTCTCCGTGAATCTCGTCCGAAATGACGATTACCTTATATTGACGGCACAGGGAAGCTAAACGGCAGAGCGTGTCCCGGTCCCAGACAATGCCGCAGGGGTTATGGGGGTTGCAAAGGACCAGCATCTTCGCGCCGTCTGAAAGGAGCCTTTCCAGGCCGTCGAAATCCATCCGGTAGCGCTGCCCGTCGAATAGCAGGGGATTGTCCACGACGGTGCGTCCAAGCCTCTCGGCATACAGGCGGAAGTGGTCATAGACCGGCGGCTGAACGATAATCTTGTCTTCAGGATTGGTGAAGGCAAGGTAGGCCTGATTGATGGAGGTGATAACTCCGGGACAATATTCCACCCATTCTCTTTCAACCCTCCAGCCATGCATGCGTTCTTCCCAGCCGACAATGGCGTCAAAGAGCTCTTCCGGTGTTGATGTGTAGCCCATGACATCCTTTTCCAGCCTTTCTCTCAAGGCCGAGGAAACGGCGGGAGCCGTCCGGAAATCCATATCGGCAATCCACATGGGAATCTGCCCGTCTGAGGCGCGGCCGTACTTGATGCTCCAGGTCCCCGTGCGGTCCTGGATCTCATCGAAGTCCCAGCTGTCAGCAGCGGCTGGTTCTGAGCACCCGCTGACAAGGCTTCCCGTAGCTGGCAGCAGGGCGGCTGTCCCTGCTGCCGCGGCAACGTCTTTTATGAACTGTCGTCTTTTCATCCTGACGGGGTCTGCGTGGCTACAGGTATTTCGTGAAGTTATACTTCTCCCGCAGTGCTGCTTTCGTCTCTTCATCCTGATGGGTAAAGAATGCCTTGAAGCCCGGGCAGAAATTGATATGCCAGCGCCAGAAGCGGCCAAGGGCGGATTTGGGATTCTTGTCGTAGTGTGCGCGGAACTTACAGTTCTCGCAGGGGTAATTCTCTTGAGCCATATTTATATCTTTTCTAGATACTCCACTTTCTTTCCGTTCTTTATCGCATATTTGATTTCCGAGCGAGTGCTCTCACCGATATAGCCGCCCACGTTGATGACATAGATGGAATCCGCCATGTCAATCTTGCGCTTGTGCATGTCGTCAAGCATCTGCTTAGTGCCCTCAGTCCAGACTTCATTGTCCCCCGAGTGCCCGAAAAGGCCCACGCTGATGACGATGTTCCCTTCCAGGGTCAGGCGCTTCTGCGCCTCTATGAAGGCATCCTTGAAACGGGTGCTTCCGCATAGGGTTATGACCGGATAATTGCCTACCATCTTTGTCTTCTTTTACAAATTGTTTTCAAACGTCGCTATATAATGCTTTGGCTTGTTGTAACAGCACCGAAATGTATGAAGTAGCTGTTCTGAAGATATAGTGACTCCGTTCCCTCGGGAACATGAAGGGTGATAAAGGTGGTGTCACTCGGCAGGGCGTTCTTCAACAATCTTTCCGCCGTCTGGGGATCATCGTGATGTAAAAAGATGTGGAAAAGAAGACATTCCCGGAGAGCACTTTCCTCCAGATAACGCAGCGAGGCTGGGAGGATAATGGTCGAAAGATGGTCACAGCCATAAAAAGCGTATTTCCCGATGAACGTGACACGTGGTGGAATCTTCACGGAAGTAAGCCCGGTGCATTTACAGAAGGCCGCTTCTCCAATTGTCGTGACAGTTTCAGGAATCTCAATACTATTCAGGCTTTGGCATCCGGCAAAGGCAGAGTTATTAATCTCTGTGATGGTATCTGGAAGCTCGATCTTTCCGAGGTTTTTGCATCCGGAGAAAACCTCTGCGGTAATCCTCTTGATGGAACGGGGAAGGGTGATGTCCGTAAGGGATGAACAGTTTCTGAAAGCACCGGGCCAAAGGACTGTTACAGAATTGGGAATCACAATACTAGTGAGATTCTTGCATCGCTTGAACGCTCCAGCGAAGATCTTTTTGA
>ONTQ01000068.1 GCA_900320795.1 uncultured Bacteroidales bacterium | reverse complement strand
ATCGACGACCACGGCAAGCTGAACGAAAAGGCCCAGATTCTGGTGGGAGAAGACCGTTTTGTGGCCCGCAAGAAGATTGTGAAGATGCTGGAAGAAGCCGGCAACCTGGTGAAGACCGAGGAATACATCTCCCCGGTGGGCTATTCCGAGCGCACCGATGCCGTCATCGAACCCAAACTCAGCGCCCAGTGGTTCCTGAAGATGGATACCCTGGCCAAGATGGCCCTGGAAACCGTGGAAAGCGGTCGTACCCAGTTCATTCCCGAGAAATATGTGAATACCTACCGTCACTGGATGGAAAATGCCCGCGACTGGTGCATTTCCCGTCAGTTGTGGTGGGGCCAGCGCATTCCGGCCTATTACCTTCCGGATGGCACTTACGTGGTAGAGGCAACACCTGAAGCCGCACTTGAGGCCGCTCGGGCTATCAACCCTTCTATCAAGGCGGAAGACCTTCGTCAAGACGAGGACGTGCTGGACACCTGGTTTAGTTCCTGGCTCTGGCCCATCTCCGTGTTCGACCCCCAGAAGCCCGGCCATCCGGACCATAAGCCCAACAAGGACCTTGCCTACTATTATCCCACCAACGACCTGGTGACCGGCCCGGACATCATCTTCTTCTGGGTGGCCCGCATGATTATGGCCGGCGAAGAGTTCATGGGCAAGGAGCCCTTCTCCAACGTGTATTTCACCGGCATCGTCCGCGACAAGATTGGCCGAAAGATGTCCAAGACCCTGGGCAACAGCCCCAATCCGCTGGACCTCATCAACACCTACGGGGCCGATGCCGTCCGTATCGGCATGCTGCTTTGCTCCAGTGCCGGCAACGATATTTTCTACGATGAGGCGCAGATTAAGCAGGGCGCTGCCTTCTGCAACAAAATCTGGAACAGTTACCGCCTGGTGAAAGGCTTCAGCGTGGATGAAAACCTGTCGCAGAGCCCCGTGGCCGCATCGGCCATCCGCTGGTTCAGCGCCAAACTTTCCGAGACGGTGGCCCTTGTAGAGGACCATTACAGCAAATTCCGCATCTCGGATGCCCTGATGACCATCTACAAACTTTTCTGGGACGATTATTGCTCCTGGTATCTGGAGGCCATCAAACCCGCCTACGGCCAGCCCATCGACAAGGATACCTATCAGGTGACGCTCGCTTATTTCGAAGCCCTTCTCAAACTCATCCATCCTGTGATGCCTTTCATCACGGAGGAACTCTGGCAGGACATCGCCCCCCGCCAGGAAGGGGAGACCATCATGTATGCCGCTACTCCCAAGGCTGCCGCGTACGACTCCGCCGTGCTGGAGCACTTCGCTCTTGCCATGGAGGCCGTCAACGGCGTCCGCGGCGTCCGCAGCCAGCGGGGCATCGCCCCCAAGGAATCCCTGGAACTCAAAATCAAGGGGAGCGCTTTCCCGGCCGATGTCATTCCCGTCGTAGAGAAGATGGCAAATTGCAAAGTAGCCGTTGTCGAAGATTTCGGCAAAGCCCAAGGCGTGGGCTTCCTCGTGCGAACCATCGAGATGTTCGTTACCCTGGAAGGCATGGTAAACGTGGCCGAGGAACTGGAGAAAGCGGAGAAAGAACTCGCCTATCTGCAAAAGTTCCTGCAGGGCGTTCGCGCCAAACTCGCCAACGAACGTTTCGTGGCCAATGCTCCGGCCGCCGTCATCGGGAACGAGCGCAAGAAAGAGGCCGATGCCCTCTCCAAGATCGAGAGTCTGGAAGCCAAGGTCAAACAACTCAAAAACAGTTAGTTCATGGCCGTTTTCAAGTCCACTTTTCCGGTTCGCTACTACGAAACCGACCAGATGGCCGTCGTGCATCACTCGAATTACATCCGGTATTTTGAAATTGCCCGCGACGAGATGATGGTCCGGCTCGGTTTCCCTATTGAGCGCTGCGAAAAGGAACTGGGAATCCAGGTTCCCATCGTGTCGGTGGAGTGCCATTTCAAGCATCCCGCCCGCATGGGGGATATATTGACGGCAACGGCGGAGGTGAACAGCGTCCCTCTGGCCAAGATGGTCATCAAACAGGCCGTTTACAACCAGGACGGCGTTTTATGTGCCGAAGGAACGGTTACGCTGGGCTTTATCAGCAGCACCTCCTTCCGCCCTGTCCGTTGTCCGGAACCGGTTGCCGCTTTATTTGAACAATACATTAATCACTGATATTATGTTTACTTATCCGCTCATCATCATGCTTGGCACATGGGAGATTGTGGCCATCGTGGCTATTGTCCTTCTCCTTTTCGGTGGAAAGAAGATTCCCGAACTCATGCAGGGGCTGGGAAAGGGTGTCAAGAGTTTCAAGAAGGGAATGAACGAAGTGGAGGAAGAAATCAAGTCCGTGGATACGGAATATAAAAAAGACGAGAAGTAGCGTGGCGGAGAAGGACACCGAAATGTCCTTCTGGGACCATCTGGAGGCGCTGAGAGGAACGTTGTTCCGCTCAGTGGTTGCTATTGGCCTTCTGTCCATCGTATTCCTCTGCATTCCGGAGACCCTGTTCAAAGTTGTCCTCTGGCCGACGCAAGACGATTTCATCCTGTACAGTACGTTGGGACTGCCTTTTGGAATGTCCCTGATCAACGTGGATATTTCGGCACAGTTCTTCATGCATTTGAAAGTGTCGATTCTTTGCGGGCTGGTCCTGGCCTTTCCGTATATTGTTTTTGAAATCTGGAAATTCATCGCTCCGGCCCTTTATGAACACGAGAAGAAGGCGGTGCGGGGTGGTTTCCTCATGTCCTCCGGCTTGTTTTACCTCGGGGTTGCCGTGGGGTATTTCGTGGTGCTTCCGGTGTGCCTGATGTTCTTTATGAACTACACCGTGAGCGATGCCATTGCCAATACCATCTCCCTGAACTCCTATATGTCGCTTTTCGTGTCGATGGTCTTTCTCATCGGCCTTCTGTTCGAGTTCCCCACCGTCATTCTGGTGTTGTCGGCCATGGGCATCGTGAACCGGAAGCATCTCAGAAGCTACCGGAAATACGCTTTCGTGGTGGTGCTCATCTTATCGGCATTCATCACTCCCAGTGACCCGTTCTCCATGTTCGTGCTGGCTATTCCGCTATACGGCCTGTATGAGTTCTCTATTCTGATTTGCAGGAAGGAAGCCCCGGTAGAACCTGAAGAAGAGGAGGTTCAGGCATGATTTCGATCAACAACGTAACGGTTTCCTTTGGCAGTTGGAATCTTCTGGACTGTATCAATTTCCACATCAGCGAGAGCGACAAGATCGGCCTGGTAGGGAAGAACGGTGCGGGGAAGTCCACCCTCATGAAACTCATCACCGGAGAGCAGTCGCCGACGTCCGGCAGTATCGAAAAGCCCGCCGGTGTCCGGATTGGCTATCTGCCCCAGATCATGGAGCATCACCGGGGGCATTCGGTGATTGACGAGGTCCTGTCGGTCTTCCAATACATTCACGAGATGGAAGATGAACTGTCGCGCATCACGGTGCAGCTGGCCGAAAGGACCGATTATGAATCCCGCGAATATGCCGCCCTCATCGAGCGGATGAACGAAATCAACGACGCGCTGGCCCTGGAGGGCGGCTTGTCGCCCCGTGCCCAGGCACAGAAAGTTCTTTTCGGCCTGGGATTTAAGGAAGAGGAACTGGATCGTCTCACAGAGACCTTCAGTCAGGGTTGGAATATGCGCATCGAACTGGCCAAAATCCTTCTCTCGCGGCCGGATGTCCTGTTGCTGGACGAACCGACCAACCATCTGGACATCGAATCCATCGAGTGGTTTGAGGAGTATCTGAAATCTTTCCGGGGAGCCGTTCTCCTGGTTTCCCACGACCGCAAGTTCCTGGACAATGTAACGACGCGCACGGTAGAGATTCTTCTCGGGCATGTGCATGATTATAAAGTCCCATATAGCCGTTATGTCCTTCTGCGGGCAGAGCGCATCGCCCAGCAGACGGCTGCTTACGAGAACCAGCAGCGGATGATTGAGAAAACGGAGGATTTCATCAACCGGTTCCGCTACAAGCCTACCAAGAGCAACCAGGTGCAGTCCCGTATCAAAGCCCTGGAAAAATTGGACCGCATTGAGATCGATGAGACCGACAATGCCAGGATGACGCTTAAGTTCCCTCCGGCGCAACGTTCCGGCGATATCGTGTTCAAGGGAACGGACCTTACGGTCGGTTATCCCCAGAAAGTGGTTTTCCGCCATGCGCAGATTGAAATCAAGCGTGGGGAAAAGGTAGCGCTCATCGGTCGGAACGGAGAAGGTAAGACCACCCTCATGCGTGTGATCATGAAGGAACTGGATCCGATGGAAGGGGAGGCCCGGGTAGGGCACAATGTCCATATCGGCTATTATGCCCAGAACCAGGAAGATATCCTGGACCCCTCCGAGACCGTTTTTGGGACGCTGGACCGCATCGCCGTGGGCGATATCCGGACCCGGCTGCGGGACCTTTTGGGCGCTTTCCTGTTCAAGGGGGAGGATATTGACAAGAAGGTCTCCGTCTTGAGCGGCGGTGAACGGGCTCGGCTGGGAATGGCCAAGTTGATGCTGTCTCCTTATAATGTACTGGCACTTGATGAACCGACCAACCACATGGACATCCGTTCCAAAGATATTCTGAAACAGGCGCTTCAGTCTTTTGACGGCACGCTTGTTGTTGTCTCGCATGACCGTGATTTCCTGGATGGCCTGGTGGACAAACTGTACGAGTTCCGGGACGGAAGGGTGATGGAGCATCTGGGAAGCGTCCAGGAGTTCCTTGAAAAACGGAAACTGGAAACATTGCAGGAACTCGAGAGGCGTTTCCCCGGTAAGGAGGAAAAGAATATCAGTGAAGAAAAGATGCTGCAGGTGAAGAAGTTCCAGGAGCAGAAGACCTTTGGCAAGGAACAGCGGAAGGTACAGAACCGTATTTCCTTCCTGGAGAAAGAAATCGCCAGGCAAGAAGGTCGGATGGGGGAGATTGAGAAAGTGTTGGCCAATCCCGGAGAGAAAGATGATATCATGGAACTGACTAGGGAGTATCTGGAACTCAAACGGGCATTGGACGCGTGCACGAATGAGTGGACCTCTCTGATGGAACAGTTGGAAAACTAAAATTGAAAGGTATATGAAAGCATTCTTTAACAAAGTCATGTGGCTGACGCTGGGTGTCGTCTGCCTTCTTGCGCTTCCCGCACGGGCCCAAACGACTGCCGGCCAGGAAGAAAAGACTATCCCTGTAGGTGAGTTTTCATCCATTTCCGTGTCGGATGATTTCGAAGTTTCCCTGGTGAAGGGAAAACAGAGCGTAAGAATTACTTCGGAAAAGGAACTGATTCCGTATATCCAAGTGTACGTCCGCTCCAAGACCCTCTTTATCACCTATGATGAGAAATCGGTTCCCAAAGATACCAAGAAGCTTTTCAAGGGTCGTGGCGCTTCCGATCCGGTCTTCCGGGCAGTCGTGTCCATGCCGGAAATCGGCGGAATCAGCCTTTCCAACAACGCCATCTTGTCGGCGGCCGAAGATTTCACTGGCGGAACGTTCGATCTCAACCTTGCCGACAAGGCGCAGGTCAGGACCCTGTCCGTCCATGTAAGCAGCGCCAACGTGGTTATGAAAAAAAATGCTCAGGCTACGGTGAACCTTGAGGTGGACAACCGCTTGGAAATCAACACTGAAGGCAATGCTACCCTCAAGTTGGGCGGGAAGGCGCAGGAGATGTCGGTCAATGCTGCGGGGTCTTCTGAGGTCATCCTTGCAGCCGACTGCAAGTCCTCTGTTATCACGACATCGGGATCGGCCAATCTCAGCCTTTCCCAGAAGACCGAAAAAATGGCGCTGAATGCAGGAGGCTTTTCCAAGCTGAATCTCTCCGGTGAGGCTGTTTCGATCCAGATTCACGGAGAACGGAGCGCATCGGTTGAGGCCAACGCTTTCACCGTTGAAAAGGCGGAAGCTAACCTGAGCGGCTCCGCAAAGGTCAACATCAGCGTCAGCGAATCGCTGGATGCAACGCTGGTGGGAGGCAGTTCCCTCTATTATACCGGCACGCCTTCCATCAAGATTGGGAAGATCATCAAATCCACCCTTGCCCCTTACGGTTCTACCTCCAAGTAAGCGCTATGTACGATTCGCATGTCGATACGCCTTCCCAGCTGATGCGGCTGCGGAATCTGGGCGTTGACAACCCTTATGCGCACGTGGATTTTCCCAAAATCCGGCGCGGGGGAGTCGATGGATTGTTCTTTGCCCTTTATACCTCCGCGGAAATGGTTCCTGATGCGGCCACTCGCTATGCCTTGCAGATGCTGTCGGCCGTTTATGATGCGGTGGATGAGAATCCGGACTATGCAGCGCTGGCATTCACCCCCTCTGAAGCCGCCCGTAACAAGGTTGATGGCCTCATTTCCGTTTTTATAGGTATGGAGAACGCTTCACCCATCCAGGAATCCCTTTCCCTGCTCCGTACTTTCTATCGTCTGGGCGTGAGTTATGTAACTCTCACTCACAACGGTGACAATGCTGTGGCCGATAGCGCCGCAGAGGGCCGGAAATGGGGTGGTTTGAGCCCCTTCGGCAAGCAGGTCGTGGCAGAGATGAATGCCTTGGGTATGATGATTGACGTGTCCCACGCTTCGGACTGTACCTTCTGGGACTGCCTGAACCTTTCCCAAGCTCCGATTGTGGCTACACACTCGTGTTGCCGGTCAATTTGTGGGCACAGACGCAACCTGACCGATGAGATGTTGCAGGCCCTCGGGGAGAAGGACGGTTATGTCGGAATCAATTTCTATCCTGCCTTCCTTTCCGACGCTTTTGCCGCCAGTCCGGAAGACGCTGCGCTGATGGACGAGGCCGAAAGGGTAGAGGCCGCTTTCATTGCCGACCCGGCCAGTCGGGAAAAGACTGAAGCCTGGCACCGGATGCAGGACAGGCTGAACAAAATGTGGAGACCGGGTGTGAAAGAAATCGTAGACCATATCGATCATGCCGTTCGTTGGGCTGGCCTGGAACATGTGGGAATCGGGACGGATTTTGACGGAATCCTGGTAACTCCCAGAGGGCTGGAAGATGTGTCCAAGTTGGGCTGTCTTTGGGACGAAATGAGGCGTCGCGGATACAGCGAAGATCAGATAGAACGCATTTCCGGGGGGAATTTAATGACTGTTTTTGATAGGGTTATAAAGTCTTCTGAATTAATAAGTTAGAATAGTTTTAGCAAAAAGTAACACAAATGTTACCAATAATAACATTTGTGTTACTTTTATTGTTTATCAGCACTAAAGCTCTTCTTGGAGGATCAGCCGCAGAAAATTGAGGGCGGAAGCGGCAAAACGCTCGATATTGCGTTTTCTGTCATTCTTGTAACAGTAGCTGACGGTGCGGGTTCCCCGGGGACCGGCTACTCCAATCCATACAGTTCCGACCGGATTCCGTTCATCTCCGGAAGGACCGGCGAGGCCGGTGGTCGAAACGGCGTAATCGCTGCCTGTGATCCGGCGGACACCTGCGGCCATGGCGGCCGCCACTTCGCTGCTCACAACACCATAGTTCTCGATCACTTCTGCGGGTACGCCCAAGACAGCCTCTTTCACAGAAATGGCATATGAGGTGACCGATCCCAGGAAATAGGCCGACGAACCGGGCACCGAAGTAATGAGATGTGCAATCTCTCCACCTGTGCAGGATTCGGCTGCAGAGAGGGTTTTTTTGCTTTTTTTGAGCAATTCTCCTACGGCGGTCTCCAGGTCGGAATCCTTGTCAGCATATACGAGAGGGCCCAGAATGGCCTTTAACCCGTCCATCTGTTCCTCTACGCGCCGCCGGTTTTCATCGGCCTCTCCGCCATATACGGAAAGCCTGAGCCGGATGCCGGTGAGGGGATTGGGGAGGTAAGCCAGGTGCATATCGGCGGGAAGTGCGTCTTCCCAGGGGGCAATCCGTTCGGAAAGCGCCGATTCTGCCATCCCGTAAACCATGATAGTACGGTGCAGGATGCTGTCTGTGGGTTGATGGCTGCGGATATCCTCCATGACATCGGGAATGGCTCCCACTGCCTCGTGCGGTACGCCGGGAAGGGCATAGAGCGTTCCGCCACCCCGGACATTCCTGAAAACCATGATGGGGGCCGTTCCCAGTTTGTTTACAATGACTTCGGCGCTGTCCGGAACCTGTGCCTGAGCCAGGTTGGAAGGTAGTACATCCAGGCCGCGTCTGGCGAGGATTCTATGAACCATGTCCAGCTGTCCCGGATGCACGACATAGCTTTTACTGCCACTAATCTGTCCCAGGACGGCCTTTGTGATGTCATCCTTGGTAGGTCCCAGCCCACCAGTCGTAATGACGATAGCGTGCCGGGAAAGGGCCTCCAGAAGTACAGACGCGATTTCGTCCCGGTTGTCGCCGATGGAAATCATCCGTTTGACGTGTATTCCGGCCTCTTCCAGGGCCTGTGAGAGTTGAGCCGAATTGGTATCTACCACCTGGCCGATAAGGATCTCATCGCCGAT
>ONTQ01000073.1 GCA_900320795.1 uncultured Bacteroidales bacterium | reverse complement strand
GCCGTCGGACATTTCCACGGGGAAGGTGAAAGGAAGCTTTCCGCTGAAGTTCTCGTCTCCTGCAAGCAGGGAAGCAAGCGCATCGCCTCCGTAATTGCTGGGCAGCATGATGTCCACAATGGCTCCTGCGAGCGGTTCTATGTCGCGGATGATACGGGGACGGCCTTCGTTGAGGATCAGCACCAGGGGCTTGCCTGTCGCAGCGAGGGCCCGTACCAGCGCCTTCTGGTTTTCGGACAGGTTAAGGTCCTTGGTGCTACCCTGGGTCTCGGCATAGGAATTCTCCCCGACGCACACAACGATGTAATCCACCTCCGCGGCACGCGCAACAGCCCGTTCGATCCGAGGCTCTTTCTCCACGTGCCAATCGGCATCGAAATCATACTCGACACCGGGCTCGTAAATCACGCTTTCTGCGCCAAAACGGCCGCGCATGGCCTCCAGGATCGTGTTATACGGCTCAGAGAAATGCTCCACCTTACTCCCCTGCCAACTGTAAGTCCAGCCACCGGAAAGGCCACGCATCGTGTCCGCATTGGGGCCGCAGACAAGGATGCGGGCTCCAACGGGAAGAGGAAGCACGCCTTCGTTTTTTAGCAGCACCTCGCTTTCTACCGCGGCGCGGTATGCCTTGCGGGCAAATTCCTTGCTGCCGAACTTGGAATAGTCTGCCTTTTCGGGCTTCCTGTCAAAAAGGCCGGCCCGGACCTTCATTCGGATGATGCGGCGGACGGCATCGTCGATACGCTCGACGGGAACGGTTCCTTCGTTCACCAGTTCCAGCAACAAAGGGCCATAAGTCAACTCGGAAGGCACCATGATCATGTCGATTCCGGCATTCACGGCCAAGGCAATGCTGTTCTTGTGGCCGTCAGACATCTTGAACAGGCGGCTGAGTTCCTGCACGTCCGCCCAGTCGGTCACGATGACGCCGTCCCATTTGAGTTCATCCTTGAGCCAGTCCGTCAGGAGCTGCTTGTTGCAGACGCCCGGTATACCGTTGACTACCGAAGAGTTGGACATTACGGACCATACGCCATCCAGCGCAGCCTTGCGGAAGGTCTCGAAGTGCTTTTCCCGCAAGTCTTGCAGCGTGATGGTTGCGGGCGTACGGTCAATGCCGTTGTCCGGTGAACCATAGCCCACATAATGCTTAAGGCACGGCACCACGTGATAGGCGTCCGCATGGTCAGGATCCGGTCCCTGAAGCCCTTTGACATAGGAGCCAGCCATCACGGAAGTCAGGTACGGGTCTTCGCCCCAAGTTTCATAAACACGTGACCAAGAGGGTTTTACAGAAAGATCCATACTGGGGCCGAAGCACCAGCGGACACCGGCGGCGCGTGTTTCGTAAGCGTTCATTTCCGCCAATTCCCGGACAAGTTCCGGATTGAAGGTGGCTGCCATGCCTATCTGCTGGGGATACATCGTACCGCCTGCAATATAGGTAGGGCCGTGCACCTGGTCCAAACCGTAGATGAACGGTATGCCGTTGTACTGCATGGATCCCTCTTCCATCTGGGCGATGGTCCTGCGCCAAAGGTCGAGACTCGAGGCTTCCGTGCCCAGCATATTGAGGATGGAACCCACTTTGTACGTTCCGAATACGGTTTGGAGTTTCTCGGGATCGATGGAAAAGCTTTCGCCGGCAGACAAGGCAAGAGACAGGAAATAAAAAGGATACAGACCGGATTCATTTCCTTCTTTCAAGCCCGCGAACATCTCCTGGGCATTATACTGCCCGGAAAGACCCTTCTCCTCGATGATCTGCTCCAGTTTCCCGGGGCCCATTTCCACGAGCATGCGGAGGTCGTACTGGTTATAGGCCAGTTGGGTGACCTCAAGCTGGATCATCTGCCCGATTTTCTGCTCCAGCGTCATGCCGGAGAGTATTTTGTCCACCTGCTTTTCCAAAGAAGGCGCTTTTGCACGCGGAGCCGGGGCGGCTATCAGGAGGGTCGCGGCAAGGAGCCAGACTGTATTCATAAGCTATTGGATATCAAAAACTTCAATATACTTTTCCCGAACGTCATAAGCCTTCCATCCAGGGTTGCCGCTGCGGGCGAAGGAGGTCCAGCAGTCGAGCATGCGGCGGCTCAGTTCGTAATCGGCCTCGGTGAAAGGACGCCAGGCGCGGCCGAGCGTGCCGAAAGTGTACCACAACTCCGCCGTATGGAAAGCGCCGAAGTCTATTTCCCCTTCTTTCTCTCCCGGAAGATTGCGGGCAAACTTATACACATAGAGAGGAGCTTCGGCCGGGCGTGCAGCCCGCATGTCCGCGAACTCAAGCGAACTCTCCGCACCGAGGAAGCCCGGATCCTGGGCCACCCAGCCGATCATGATGGGCTTGCTGTCAAAGCAGCCTCTGTCCATGGCCTTGACAAAAAAACCGTCTTCGCCGTTGGTACCCTTGGGCAGGACAGGGAAAGCCGACATGTCGTTCACACCGCCGCCGGACTGGATGATTGCCTTTGCAAACAAAGGCTCCGCCTCCGGGTTGGACAGCAGGAACTTGACGCTGATTGCACCTGCGCTTTGACCAAATACGGTTACGTTCGACGGATCTCCGCCGAATGCTTCTATGTTATCCCGGACCCAACGCAGGGCCGACACCTGGTCCTGGAAGCCGAGGTGGCCGTCCTTTCCGAAGCCGATCTCGCCCAGGCGGTAAGGGATAGTGACGAGAATCACACCTCTCTTCGCCCACTCGACTCCGTCCATCTCTTTCTCAAAGCTGTAGCCGTGATTGAGAGCGCCGCCGTGAATCCAGACGGCCACCGGGAGTTTCGCGAGCGTATTGCCTGCGGCGGAAGCGGGAGTCCAGATATTGACGTACATGCAGTCTTCGCTGTATTCGGGGTCACCCTGGGTGTAGAATTCGCGGTAGTACAGCGGATCGTCCTTGGGAAACGGTGCCTGCATGGCCGCTGCGGGGAACTTGTCTGCCACCAGCACGCCGTCCCAGGGACTGACTGGCTGTAGAGGTTTGCCCTTGAGGTCCCCTACGGGCGGAGCTGCAAAGGGAACGCCCTTATAGACCAGCACGTCATCGCCTTCTTTCACACCCTGGAGCCTGCCGCCCTCAATGCTCAGCACGGGATTGCCGCTACGGAAACCATCGCAGAACGCGCGGGCACGTTCAATCTCGGGGAGGTAACGGGCTTTGAAGTCGCTCCACTTGTAATAAGGTGCAAGACTCTGATCATCAAGTGGAAGAATCTGGTCATGCTCGTTGTACATCACGCGCACCAGCATGTCCGAAGGGTTCTTCTTGTTTCGGTAGAACACCATCTGGACATTGGAAGCCATGGGGAGGTTCCAGCTTTGGAAGCCGTATTTCCAGGAGCTTACGTCCCCCCCCAGAGGCCCCCAGCCGGGAACGCCGAGGAAGCCGAGGAGCGGGCCAACGATGGTGTCGTGGCCAAAGCGAAGGCGCACCTTGATCCTGCCGTCCGCCAAGTCGGAATCCGCAAGCTCGATCATATCGTCTGCCAGTTGCCAGGCCCGGGCGGCGATGAGTCCGCGGGAATAAGGATTGTCCAGGAACATGAGCACCGCGTAAATGTTGGCGTTTTCCCAGCTCTGGAAGCGCTCTGCGGGGGTGAAGTAGCGGGTAAGGTCGGCCTCGAAATCAAGGCACTGGATGTTGTAGGCAATCTCGGCCAGTTCCCCGAAAAGGTCGGCGGGCTTGCCGCATTCTTTTACGGCATCCATATCCTTGAAGAAGCGGAGGAAAAAAGCATCTGCGTCCAGCCCGATCTCCGCCGCAGCCTTTGCATAGCTGCCACCGAAGTATTCGTTGCGGAAAAGGGAATAGAATTCCTGGGCATATGCATCCTCGTCCTGGTCCATGGCCTTCAGGGTAGTGACATCGAGTTCGCTGTAGTCTGCGCTGTAACGGATGGAAACCCGGGGCCTCAGCTGACGGACCTCGTCGCAGAAAGACATCATCGATACGATGGCGCGCGGAGAAACGGAGGCACGCGCATCTATGGCAGCGTCTTTCTTGAAAAGGGACGGATAGGCCTTGATCATGCGTCGGGCAAGCTCCCTGTGCTGTTCCTGTCCCTTGACGGTAAGGTCTCCGTTATGGTACTGAAGAAGGGGATAAATGGCCATGTAGTCGTTGTATAGACTCTCCCCTTCGGCTGTGAGGGCGCCCTTGTCGTGTCCGTTCCCGAGCAGTTTGGCGACATGGTCGTACTTGGCGGCGTCGGTAATGTAGCGTGCCCCGTGACGGCCATAATGACTGATGTAAACGGGCTCATAGTCCTTGGGAGGCTTCGCCACAGAATACTCGCCGAACGGATAATTGTAATGGTTGCCGCCCGCTTTGGCAGGGTCTTCCTGGATCTGCTGAAGGATCTCGTACTTTGATAACGTATCTGAGGGAGCAGAGGCCGTAAGTGTCAGAAAGCCAATAAATAAAGATAATAAAAAGAGGGTGCGTCTCATCTTGTCAAACAGTTAGCCGAACGCAATTTAGCAAAAAAATTCGCTAATAGGGTCCACATAAATGAGTTTTTGTTTATTTTTGTACTACACGGAAGACTATTCTTATCCAATTAATAACCAATTCATCCCTTTACAATGAGAGTCATCATTCATCTCGCAAAGGTTTTGCTGGCAACGTGCCTGCTTGCGGTTTCGCCGTTGCTGCTCGCCCAGCAAATCCGTGTCGAGGGTACGGTAACGGACAGGCAGGGAGCCCCGGTCGTGGGCGCCGGCGTGGTCCAGAAAAGCGTGCCCACAAACGGCACCGTCACCAACATGGACGGTCAGTTCAGCATCCGCGTCCCCCAGGGCGCAATCCTAACGGTTTCCAGCATCGGTTACCAGACCCAGGATGTCGAGGCGGTTCCCGGGATGGCCATCGTGCTTCAGGATGACACCGAGCTTCTGGAGGAGGTGGTCGTCGTGGGTTATGGTCTCCAGCGCAAGGCCAACCTTACCGGTGCCATCTCTTCAGTAGGTGCCGACGACATCCAGGGCCGCGCAATCACCAACCTGGAGCAGGCCCTTCAGGGAAAGACTCCGGGCGTCACCCTCATCACCACCTCCGCACAGCCTGGTTCGGTCCCCACCATCCGTATCCGCGGTATCGCATCCAACGGCACTTCGGACCCGCTGTATGTCGTGGATGGCCTGCTGATGGACGACATCTCCTCCATCGACCCCAACTCCATCGAGAGCATGGAGGTCCTGAAGGATGCCGCTTCCGCCGCCATCTACGGTGCACAGGCGGGTAACGGCGTGGTGCTTATCACCACCAAGAAGGGAGCCAAGGGCGAAGGCTCGGTGAGCTACGATTTCCAGTACCACATCAGCAGCCTTGCCGTAAAGCCGCGGCTCATCAACTCCATGGAGTACATCGCCGAGACCATGGAAGCAAATCCTTCCTTCACCGATGACAACCTCCTTCTCGTCATAGACCAGGGCATCTGGGACGGCAAGTCCTCCACAGACTGGCTGGATGTCGCCTTTGGCAACGGCATCACCAAAAAGCACACGGTCAACATGCAGGGTGCCAATGACAAAGGGGCCTTCTACGTCTCACTGGGATCCCACGACGAGGACGGCATCGTCCGCCTGAGCAAGGATACCTACAAGCGCTACAGCGTGGCTCTCAATGCCGATTATCAGATCAAGCCATGGCTCAAGGCGGGTGCCACGGCCGACTACGCCTACTATTCGGCCTCCCCGCTTGTGGACGGCGTTCCCCTGGGCGGCAGCGGCGTACGCTCCCCTAACCTCTTTGCCCAGGCCATGTACCAGCCGCCGTACATGCCGGACACCCTTGCCCCGGATAAACTCACTACAACCATGCAGACCATCCTGAACCAGGGTGTTTACCGCCTGTTCACGGACGAAAATGGCAACTACTATTCCGTCGACGGCCTTCTGCACCCCATGGTTGCCGTGAAGAGCGCCGAACGGAAGAACTTCGGCAGCCGCCTGTCCGGAACCCTGTTCGCCAACTTTACACCAATCAAGGGATTCGTGTTCACATCCCGCCTTGGATTCAAGGTCTACGGGGACAACACTTATTACAATTGCCACAACTACTACGGCGGACAGAACTACTTCAATGACAACGAGGCCATTACGGTAACCCGGTCCAACACGTCCACCACCTACTATCAGTGGGAAAACTTTGCCAACTACAACTTCTCTGTCGGCAGCAACAACTTCGGGATCATGGCCGGTATGTCCTTCAGCCGCAACTCCATGTTGTATGAGAGCCTCAGCATCAGCAGCGCCGCCAAGGACGATCCCCTCTTTGCCGACATCAGCTACCCTTCAGGAACTGCCATCCGTGACACGGAAGGTTACGAGCGCATTAACACCAAGCTTTCCTACTTCGGCCGAGTCAATTACAACTACGCCGAGAAGTACCTCTTCGAAGCCACCCTCCGCGCAGATGCTGCGGACCTTTCCGTCCTCCCTGCCAACAACCGCTGGGGCTTCTTCCCCTCCGCTTCCGCAGGATGGGTGATTTCCAAAGAAGACTTCTTCAGCCCTGCCAAGTCGGTCGTCTCCTTCCTCAAGCTGCGCGCCAGCTGGGGCCAGAACGGTTCCACCAGCAACCTGTCCAACTACAAGTATTCCAATTCCATCATCTCGAATGCGGTAGGATACAGCTTCACCAACAACGGGATCTCCTATAATACCATGTTCAGGCCCGGACAGCTTTACAACCCCGACCTCAAGTGGGAGACTTCCGAGCAGCTTGACTTCGGCCTGGACGCCCGCTTCTTTGCCGACAGGCTCTCCCTCTCTGCCGACTGGTTCCGCAAAGACACCAAGGACCTCATCATCCAGGGCATCAAGGTTCCCTTTGAAGCCGGAAACACCGCGGCTCCTATCAACGGAGGCAATATCCGCAATGAGGGTATCGAGATCGACCTCAGCTGGAAAGACCAGGTCGGCGACTTCTTCTACTCCATCAGCGGCAATATCGCCACCCTCAAGAACCGGGTAACCTGGCTCAACCCCAACGTGAGCGACAGCCGCATCATGAGCAGCGTCAACATCAACGGCGTAGGCAGCCTTGCGGCTTTTGAAGAAGGTTACCCCGTGTGGTACTTCCGTGGCTATCAGCTCGATAAGTTGGACGAGAACGGAGACCCGGTCTTCAAGAACCTCTCCGGTGATCCGGAAGGCGTCATCGACGAAAATGACAAGACGATGATCGGCAAGCCCCTGCCCGATTTCACCTATGGACTTACCCTGCAACTGGGCTGGAAGGGCATCGACTTCACCGTCTTCGCCAACGGCAGCCAGGGTAACGACGTTTTCATGTGCTACAACAACGCCACGCTGTTCTACAACCTCAAATCCCTGTACGACCAGCGGTGGACTTCCACGAACAAGAATACCGTGTTCGCCCGTCCTCAGACCCGCTCCGAGAACGTCCAGCGTTACATGCTGTCCGATGTCTTCTCCTTTGACGGTTCCTATTTCCGCATCCGCCAGGTACAACTCGGATACACCCTTCCCCAAAACTGGACGCGCTCCATCTTTATCGACCGTCTGCGCATCTACGCTTCCCTGGACAATTTCTTCCTCTTCACCAAATATCCCGGCCTCGATCCCGAAATCTCCACGGATGCCATCACCGGCATAGGCCTCGACTTCGGTGCTTACCCGACGACCAAGAAAATGCTCTTCGGCGTTACCGTAACATTCTAAATTGAAGGCAGTATGAAAACGATATTCAAGCTTTTCGCCATCCTCGCCGGCGCATCCCTGATCCTGGGCTCCTGCAATGAAAAACTGCTGGACATTCCCCAGCAGGGCGTCCAGAGCGAGGACAACTCCTACATCACCGACGACGACTGCCTAGCAGCTACGACGGCCATTTATCACGCATGGCGTGCAGTATGGTCCGGATGCGGTTACACCATCGGTCCGTGCTATGTCAACATGTTCTGGATGCTCAACTGCATGGCCGACGACATGACCGACAGCAGCGCCAACCAGGCAGAATTCGCCTACAGTACGGTCACCCCCGCAAACAGCTGGATAGAAGCCAATTACAACGGACTCTACAGGTGCATATACTTCTCCAACATCGTACTCGACAAGTTCCAGCCCGAGAGCGCGGTCAAGTCGCGCTGCATCGCGGAAGCCAAGTTCTTCAGGGCCCTCTGCTACTATGAGCTCATTACCCTTTGGGGCGCTGTCCCTAAAGTCGACCACATCCTCTCTCCTGAGGAATACA
>ONTQ01000071.1 GCA_900320795.1 uncultured Bacteroidales bacterium | reverse complement strand
AAACCAAAACACCCCCAAAACTGAACGTGGGTGCAAAAATAGTGAAAATTATTCGTCCGGCAAAATGCGGCGCGCGCCAATGTAGCGCATCATGTAATACGGATGGTTGGAGTCGCTTTCGACCACGCCGCCGGAGGTGGAGGCATGGATGAAGCGGAAACTGCCCCGGTTATAGTCTACGGAGACCACAATGCCCACATGGCCGATGTCCCGAACGCTCCCGCGCTTGCCAAAAAACACCAGGTCTCCTTTTTGCAGGTCGGAATAGCCATGCACGGGCCTGCCTTCCTTGAACTGGGCACCGGTGAAGGGCGTGAGTTTATAGCCAAAATGATTGTACACATAGGTGGTGAAACCGGAACAGTCAAAACGGGAGGGTCCCGATGCCCCCAGCTTGTAGGGCGTTCCCAGGAATTTCCGGGCATAGGCGATCACCTTGTCTCCGGTGGTTTTCCCCGTTGATGCTTCCTTCTGTGCGGCCGTTTGCGCCTTACCGGAGGATGGCTGCGGCCGTGGGGCCTGTGCGGCCGCCTCTCCGGAACGGACCCGGTCGATGGAATCGGCCACTTGCTGTGCGCGCTGCTGCGAGCGGGCAATTTCCACGGGATCCGTCAGGGGCAGTTGCTTACCGGCCTTGGCAGCTTTCCGCGTCGTGGAGCAGGACAGAAGCACCACGACGGTAAGTATCAGGTATACAAGGCGACGGAACATTCCTGCAAATATAGTGAAAAAAACAGCCATCGGCAAAAAACCGGTGGCTGCGTTTCGTTATCGCCAGAAGGCGGTCCTGTTCTGGTAGGAGAAGTACCATCCGGCATTTCCGTTCTCCGGAGCGGCCTGGTAATAGCCCATGAAACTGTTATGCGTATCCAATCGTCCTTCGATGATGTGCACAACCAGCAGCCGGCGTCTGGCGGCGCTACTCTCCAGCGTTGACGGCAGCGAGTAGGTATAGGCACCTCCCCATGTGGGGTCATACTGAAGTTCATGGTCACTGCGCCGATAGATGGCTTCCTTGCCTGCGATACTGCTGTGGCTGGAACTGAACGTATAAGGCAGCGCCGAGCGGCGGACGCAGGCTTTCAGGAACTCCGCCTGCTTTTTCTCGGAGACGTGGCGCATCTGTTCCGGAAGCGTCCACCAGCATTCTTCGCCGTGTCCGTTCCGGCCCACCCAGCCTGGGCTGGAGGACTCCAGTTCAGGGTACAGGCACAACGCGCCCCCGCCGGCATCCTGTTCCATGATGGCGCGCGTCATGTTGACTACCTCTCCGTCCGAATCCGTGCCATCCGTCGCCGTAATATAGGGCCAGGTAGGGGCGGAAAGGGTACGCTCGACATCCAGTGACAAGGTCCCCGGAAACAGCCCCTTCCCGTTGGCGACGGCATTGCCGTGGAGAATATTGGGCGCGGTGAGGAATTGCCCGGAACGGGTCCAGTATACCTCCCCGTATATAAACGCATGCAGGCGCACGTAGCCATAGCCGAAGGTCCTTGTGAGCACACTTCCGTCGGCAGGACATACTACGTCGACATTAAAATCGACCTGCCCGGCGCCATGGTTGACGATATCCTGCCCTCTTACCCCGGACAGGGAGTAGGTCATGGACGTGGGGGTATACCGGCTCGGGGCGCCGCTGAGCATGGCCGTGCCGAATGCGCGCCCGTCGTCATGGAAATAGGCCTTCAGGCGGGTGTGGGCATCGTTCTCCACGATAATCCGGGGAACGGGCATGGTGTAGCTTTGGGTGTCTGCGTAAGTATGGGCCGACCAGTAGGCGGAAGCATCCCAGTCATAGTCGTTGTCCGGGAACTGAAACAGGGTGTAATCCTCCATGAGCGAGCCGACCCTCACGGACGTATAATCCATAAAGGGATTCCTGGCACTCACAGGAACGGTCAACTCACTGCGCACAGCGCCAAAATGCCGGAAATCAACATGGAGAACGTCTATGGTCTTCTGCGCCGCGGTATCAAAGGACAGCCCTTTGAAGGTCTTCAGGGACAGGGTGAGTGTCATTCCGCTCTCGGAGTAGGTAAAACTGTTGAGGCCGACATAGTTGTTTTGGGATGTAACCGTGGGGGAGAGACAGGAAAGGACAAGCGTATAGTTGAGATAATCACCCGTTGCATATGTCCCGTTACTGAGTTTGAAGCGGTTGTTGAGGAACTCGACACCCTCCGTGGCAGAGGTCCGGCTAAATTGGACGACCTTGGAGAACTGCCCGTCCACATAGGTTGTAGGGGCATCTTGATTGCTGAAACACCAATAGGGAAGATTTCCTTCCAGGTCCATGTCGCAGCGGCGCTCTCCATCCCGGTCCGTCAGATAAATGCCTGCTTCTCCAGACTCAAAGGGGGCAAGAATGCTGATGTCCGCTGTCCCGTCTCCATGGTCGTAGACGCGGATTTTGTCCGGGTCTGTGGACTGGACCACGGCATCCGGGAAAAGTGTACCGGTATCCGGGTCCAGACACTGAATCTGTGCGCATTGGGCTACGTAGAGGGGCGCCTCGTTGTCTTTCCACATGCCCACAAGCGGGTTTTCTCCCACGTTAAACGACACGACATTGGATGCCACGCGTCCGTCGGCAGACAGGACCTGAAGCGTATGCACCTTTCCCGGGACTGCAGACGGACCGGGCGTTATCGTCAGGAGGTCGCTCGTCTCCGAGTAACTCCAGCCAATATCTCCCGTTGCCGTATGCGTGAGCCCGGAGGGCTGAAGGAGGCCATCGACATACAAGTTCCACCCAAAGGGCCATTCATTGATGTCTTTAGCACCCTGTACCCAGCTTGCACCCCGGTCGCGGCTGAAATTCACGTACAAAGAAACGGTATTCTCCCGGCGTACGTTCCCCAGATTCCCCAGGTTGTCTTCCAGCGTCCGGCTTTGTGCCGATAGCCGCAGACGCCGGTCATCGGCCACATCTGCGGCGTCGATGCGCCAGGTCTGGCCGGAGAAAAGGCCGTCCCAGGTGAGCGACAGCTGCGCCAGATAGACGGCATTGCGTGCTACGGAGAAGTCGTTGGCGGTGTTCCCGCCCAAATAACAACGGTAGGTGACCGGTCCCGATACACCGTCGTTCACGCCGCCTTTCTGCGCCCGGAATTCTACGTAGGTACACAGGGCGGAGGCTTCGTCGTCCATGTAATCGGCCGATTTTTGCCACTGCATCTGGGTGGAGAGCAGTTGCCCCTGGCGGTTCTCCGGGACATAGAACACCAGCGTCTGACTTCGCCCGTTCATGCCTTCCGCTCCATAAAAGGCTTCCCAGTCGGTATTTCCGTCAAAAATCTGGGCCCGGGAACGGGCGCGGCGGTCTTCTTCTGCAGCGAACGGATACACCGTATTGGCTACGTTGCGCATATAAACGCAGCCCTGGTCCATGCTCACGCCGTCCACGTTCACCTGCACCTGGGCCATAAGACGGTCTACGGTGAGGGTGAACTGGCTCTCACTCAGTATTTTGTCCCCTGGAATCACCAATTTTCCGGCCATGGGCAGTCCTTGTTCTTTCAGGTGCTCGTAACTATCGATGGTGTAGCTGAACGCGGGGAAATCCAGCGCACCGCCCTCCGTGCGGGGAATATCCGCAAGGACATTCCCCATGTTCACGAAGGCGTATGCAGTATGGTCCTGGTTCAACTTTAACGATACGGTTACGGGTGCATCGCTTTGCTGGTACAGGCTTTTCCATTGAGAGGGGTCGTCGTCCCGGCAAATGACCACCAGAAGCGATTTCACTGCCGTTTCCAGTGTGGACGGCAACACACTTTTGGTGTCCGTGGTGATACGCAGCGCCACCTGCCCGGTCTGGTCTTGTTTTCCGGGAAACGTGTCGTGGCCGTATGTGCCGCGGGAACAGGAAAGGATGGCCAGTAGTGCCAGTATGGCTCCCAAGTGGCTTCTGATGGGTCTCATAGGCTATTCGGCTACAACAATGACGGGACGAATGCTGCGGGGCTGGTAGCGCTCAATTCCTTCCTGCCCCAGCTGGTAGGTGGTAGCGGAAAAGTTCATGTAGACGGCCTTGTCAGGCGTTCCGGAACCCAGCGTACGGCACCAGTATTCACCGTTCTTGTTCACGCTGTAGGCATTGTTGAGACCAAAGTGACCGGCTGCCGGCAGGAAGATGGATGCATTCGCATAGGCCCCCTTTCCGGTATACAGATTCCCCGAGATGGAGGAGTTTTGGTAATTTTCTACCCAGGTGGCCGTAACCAGCGTGGTGTTGAGCAGCAGTTGGAAATGCTCCCGCTCCGGCATCTGCCATTTTCCGCCCCATCTCACCGAGGCCGCATCGTCCGTGTCGCACAAAGCGGAGAGGCCGTCTACATAGCCGTCGGCACTGTAGTCTGCTCGGGTACAGTATTTGGTGAGCCGGGTGCTCAGGCCATCGGAGAACAGGTAAGACTGCCATTCAAAGACGGCGCCGGTAAAGGCAGTGTTGTTTTCGATGGGAGTGTACCGGATCTGGGTCTCTCCCCAGGACAGGCGGTCTCCGTAGTCGAACACCCGGGTGGCTCCGACGTTCATGGTGCCAAAGAGCACCTTCCGGCCCTCACTGTCGCGAAGCCCCAGATCCACATAGTCGTGCCCGTTGAAGACATCCGGCGTAAACTGGGCCTGGCCTTCTGTCTCGCCCCACTGCTCCAGGCTTACACGGAAGTGGACGCTGCTTTCGTCCGATTCCTCGCCGAACAAGGTGATTGAGAGGTCGTTCTCCTTACCGCCCACCAGATTGGCTACATAGCGTTTGTTCGTATGCGTGACGGAGAAATTGCCCTTGGTGGCGGTCCAGGTAGCGGTGAGTACGTATTCGCCGGGTACCAGATACAGGTCCAGTTTCTTGTTGCCGCCGGTGCTCTCGGTGAGCTGCTGGGCGCTTCCGTCCTCGACATCGCTCCAACCTGTTCCGTCACTTTGGCCATATCCGCTGGCAATGTGGAAAACGCCGCCCGTTTTGGGCGTAAGGCTCACGGAAACGTCACTGAGCGTATACCCGGGGTCCACCGTCACTGAAACATTCCGGAGCCGGGCAAAGATGTGCTGGAATGTAATGTTGTTCACGGTCTTATAGGCCGGATTGGGCAGGTAGGCGGCCACGACATCGCTGGTGTTCCGGGCCTGCAGGACCGCCTCGCCGCGTACCACGGAGATGGCGCTGTTGGCGGCATAGAAACGGAAGCCAGGGTCGGTCTCCGGCCACCATTTTCCGCCGGTGAAGATTTCCCAGCCGGAGAAAGTGACATTTTCCCATGCGGGGACTTCGGCACCGCTTGCGCCCGTGGTGGCCGTGACGCCGAAGGAGGAGAGGGAAGTGACCTTGTCGGTTTTAGTGGTCACCGACACGGGAGAATGGGCCAAGCGGAAGCTGATCTCCTGGGTGGTCTCAGGGGCTGTTTTTTTGCACGAGACAGCAAGTGCGGTTGCTGCCAGCGCAATTGCAAACAAAGATTTTGTTCTCATAAATAATTGGTTTTAAAGGTTTTTGTAAATCAGGCGTCGTAATGAATGCCGCCTTCGGAAATCCATGGCTGAACGGTTACAGCCAATTTGCTTTCGGTAAAATCGATTTCAATATACAGGTCGGGAAGATCTTTTGCCTCCCAGCTGAATCCCTCGTAACTTTCTTGAATAAAACTCCATAGGTTGTAGCTGCCCACCATCCCTTCTTCTACGTACAATCCTTCCTTGGCCCAGATTTCCAGGGTGAGGCTGCGGTCGGCCTGCCGGGGAATGAGGGCGCGAAAAACGCCTTCCTGTTCTTCCCGGGGCCTGTAATGAAAATCTCCGCGAACCGGAATGCCGCTCAGGCCGTCGATCCCTACGGTATGGCTTCGGATAATCAGGTAAAAAGGGAACAGGCCGGGCGGTGCGGAGAAACTGTCGGTTTGGCTAAAACGCAGGGTGAGGGCGCAATAGTCCTTACTGAGTTCTACCGGAATGAGTACCTGCTCTTCGCGGGCCGGCGTACGGAACTGAAAACGAAACAGGGGGACAAAGTCTTTCCCGTCATCCACCACCACCTCGCTCCCATCACGGATGGACGCTCCGTCAAATCCGGCGATGCCGAACCCTTGGACGGCATCGGATTTGGGCACCTTCATGTAGAAGGACTTGTCCTGGATGCGGCCAATCACAGTGGTGTCGGCTACCAGGAAATTGCTCTCCGGATAGGTGAAGTCGGCGATGCGCACACGGTGATAGGAGTCCAGGCGGCCGTGGTTGGCAATGTCGAAGAACAGGAAACTGGGACAGTCTCTTCGTTCCTCCACCACCAGGGACCGGCACGAAACCAGCATGTACGCGAGGAGTATCAGTGGATAGAACCGTTTCATCAGAGTTCGTATAAAAGGGTTTCGGTACCGCCCCATTCGCCAATGCTTATACTGGCGTTCACTTTCCCGTATTCCATGTCGGGGAAGGGAGGAGGAACAGGGCTTCCTTCGGCTGTGAGCGTGATTTTGCTGATGTCGTAGATGTGGTTGCCTTCGAGGGTCTTGCCACTTCCGTATACCGGGACATTGAAACTGTAATAACTGTCCCGCCCTTCGCGTCCGTCGGCCGTTGCACCAATGTACATGTGCAGGATCAGCCGTGTCATGCGGGCACTGGGCGACTCATCATCCCCCTTTGTACTGGATACGTTGGGATAGACATAGAAGTACTTGTCCACGGCCGTTCCCACAACGGCGTCGGAAGTGCTGATACTTATGGACAATCCGCTCTCTTTCAAGAGCTTATTTGTGTCATTGAGGAGCAGCTCGTCGGCGGATGTCCCCAGCTTGCGGAAGTTGTACCAGGCGGTGCCGCTACTGAGTTCACTCGCGCTCAGCGGCGTTCCGTCCAGGCGGACACTGGCGGGTACGTTCACCAGATAGGCTTCCAGAAGCGTCAGGGAGGCGCCCTCCAGGGAAGTGCCCCTGAAATCGGCCGCTACCGTGTGAAGCGAGATGCGGGCGCAGAGGCGGCTTACGGTAAGGTCCACCGGAGTGACGCTGCCCACGTTTCCGCTGGCGGAGGCATTGTATTGCAGCACATTGACCTGGGCCTGACCGCTCATGACCAGGTTGTCGGCCCGGTTTTCCTTGAGGGAAGATACTGTTTCCTGAAGGTCCTGCTCCGTGCGTATGGCATACAGGCGCGGGGCGTTGACCACCGCCCAGATGCTTTTGTTTCCGGTGAGGGTGTTCAGGGTGGCTGCGGTGGTCCCGGTCACGCACTTGTCGGTTTCTAGGGGATTGGAAGCCGGAGCACTGCCATTTTTCTTGAATACGAATACCTGCAAGGTGTTCACTTTGCGCTCAAGGGTGTTCTGCGCCGCATTCCCATCTACTTTGGTGAGCACCCCCGGTGCCTCCGGCAGATTGACCTGGAGTTGTACCAGCCCTGTTTCTGCCGTCTCAGGCAGGGAATGCTGCAGTGGAATATCTTCCACCTGACGGTTGCAGGCGCTTGCCAGTCCAAAGGCAGCCAGGGCTGCCCAAACATACATTGTGCGTTTCTTTCTCATGTTCTTATAAACAGTTTAAAAGGTTTCGTCCTCTTCTTTGTTAAGGCCATAGCGCTGGATGAGGACATAGATTTCGGGGTCCAGATTCCCTCGGAAAACGTAGCTGTGGTCTTGTTTACAGGCGTCCAGGTAACACTGGACCGCATTTTGGTCGTCCTGGTTCCGGGCATACACGAGGGCGAGCATATAATTCACCGCCGGTGTGCGCTCCAGCTCCTGCAGGATGGCCATGGCCGAGGCATTGTACTCCAGCGACACGTAGGCAATGGCCGTGTTAAAGTCTTTGTAGTCTTTCAGATAGGTGAGTGCCAGCTTGTAGTCACGGTCCTTCAGGGCTGCTACGCCTTTCATGTAGGTGGTATCCAGTTCCGTAGTCTGGACCGACTCTTTGATCATCCCCCTCCGGTGGAGGAAAAAGTCAAAGCGGACGGTGCGCAGCCTGGGGTACAGGACTTCCCTGAGCCTGGGGTAGAAACCGCTTTGGGAGAGTTCCTTTTCTCGCTGGTCCAAGTCTTTGATTTGTAAACACTTTGTATATGCCATCTTCTGCGAAGCTGTAAGCGTGGAGTCGCTGTCTACCAGGAACGAGAGCAGGTCCCAGTTTTCGCCCGCCGAGCGTGATTTGAACGGAATGGCCGGAAGGTCTGCTTTCCGGGCTTTCACGCGTCCCATTGTCTCTTTGCCATCGTCGCCCACCGTAAGGGTGAAGGTGTTCCTGGCCTCCTCGTTCAGGGCCCGTTGCACCGAGTCCCGGTAGGAGCGGATGAAGCGG
>ONTQ01000072.1 GCA_900320795.1 uncultured Bacteroidales bacterium | reverse complement strand
GGTCCATGCCGTAGTCAAATTCGTGGTTTCCCAGCGTGACGGCATCATAGTGCACTTCTTTCATGACGTCCACGATATACTGTCCGCGGGAAAGTGCTCCCGCATTGCCCCCTTGCAGATAGTCCCCGCAACTTACCGTGGCTACCCATGCCGTATCGCTGGCAGCGATCGCGTCGTAGAGGCCCGCCAGGCGCGTATAGCCGTCTATGGTACAGTGAACGTCGTTATCGGAAAGGATGACGATGCTTTTTTCGGGCTTGGTATCGGGGAGATTCTCCCGCTCGCAACTGATTAGCAAGATGGAGACGACGGCAAGAAGGAAACAACTGATTCTTTTCATTTTAAAGTGAATTATCCCGTGGTGCAAATATAATAAAAGATACTGAAATTCAGTGATTACCGCAGCGCGTAGCTGAGGAGGTAGGTCTTCAGGGCAGGGAAGGTGGCGGAAAGGGGGACGGATTGTTTGGGGCCGGAAAGGAAAGCGGCGAGGCGGGCAGGGAGGGGAATGTTGGCGCCGGTGGCGCGGGAGACGGTTTCCCGGAATTTGGCGGGATGCGCCGTTTCGCAGAAGAGGCCGGTTTCGCCTTCTTGGAGGCCGTCCTTGAGGGCGCGGTAGCCGCAGGCGCCGTGCGGGTCCAGGAGGTAGCCGTTTTCCTCGTAGCACTGCCGGATGGTGGTGATGATGGTGCCGTCGCCCACGACCGCGCCGGAAATGTCTTTCCGGAGGTCCAGCCAGCGGTGGCCGTACAGGTCCAGGATGCGGGCGAAGTTGCTGGGATTGCCCACGTCCATCGCGTTGGCGAGGGTGCGGATGCTCAGGGCCGGCGTGTAGTTCCCTGTCTGTAAATATTGGAAGAACACGTCGTTCCGGTTGTTCGCCGCGATGAAGCGGTGGACGGGAAGGCCCATCCGCGCAGCCACGAGGGCGGCGCAGAGGTTGCCGAAGTTCCCGCTGGGAACGCACACGACCAGGCGGTCGGCCAGGCCCTTCCGGGCAAGCTGCGCATAGCCGTGGAAATAGTAGAAGGCCTGCGGCAGAAAGCGGGCGACATTGATGCTGTTGGCCGATGTCAGCCGCAGCACGCGGCGGAGGTCTTCATCCAGAAACGCCGCCTTGACCAGAGCCTGGCAGTCGTCGAAACTGCCGTCCACCTCCAAGGCGGTGATATTCTGTCCCAAGGTCGCGAACTGCGCTTCCTGGACGGGGCTCACGCGGCCCCGGGGGTACAGGACGAAAACATGCGTGCCCGGGACGCCCAGGAAGCCGTTCGCAACGGCGCTCCCGGTATCTCCGGACGTGGCCACGAGGACATTGACATTGCCTTCCTGGGTAAAATGTCCGAGGAGGCGGGCCATGAAGCGGGCACCGACGTCTTTGAAGGCAAGGGTGGGCCCATGAAAAAGTTCCAGGGCGTAAATCCCTTCTTCCACCGGCACGGCCGGACAGTCGAAGGAGAGGGTTTCCGCAACGATCCGGTCCAGTTCCGTACGGGGAATGTCCTCGCCGAAGAAGGCAGCGGCCACTTCCTGCCCGATTTCGACAAAAGATCGCTCTGGAAGGCGGCGGATCCAGTCGGCGGAAAAAGCCGGAATCCGCTCCGGCATATAGAGCCCGCGGTCTTCCGCCAGGCCCTGGACGACGGCCTTCTCCAAGGAAGCTTCCGGCGCCTTGTGTTCTGTGCTGTAGTACCGCATGTTAGTAGGCGGTCAGCCGTGCGCCCCGGTTGGAAACCTTGACGACATAGCATTCATAGGGGATGTCCAGGTCGGAGAAATGCTTCTCCATGATGGCTCCGGCGCGCTGGGCCTTCTCGAACCGGTTCGCAAGGGCGAAGACCGACGGGCCCGAGCCGGCGATGTTCATCGCCAGCGAGCCGCTCTCTAGTACCTTCTCCCGCAGTTCGTCGAAGCCGGGGATGAAGCGCTTGCGGTAGGGCTCCGCGATGGAATCCCGCATGGAACGCCCTACGAGGCCGATATTGCCGGAATACAGGCCGGCGACGAGACCGCCCACGTTGCCCCACTGGGCGATGGCGGCGTGCATGTCCACTTGCTTGGGCAGGATGCTGCGCGCTTCCTTCGTGGACACGACCAGTTTAGGATGGATGACGGCGCAGTAGAAGTCGCCCGGAACCGGCAGTTTAATGACATCCAACGGCTCGTAGCCGCGGATAAGGACGATGCCGCCCATCACGGCAGGAGCCGCGTTGTCGGCATGGTATCCGCCGCTGGCGAGGTTCTCTCCCTCCATAGCGCATACGACGACGTCCTCCTCTGACAGGGGACAGCCGAACAGTTCGTTCATGCCGAAAGCCGCCGCCGCGCTGGACGCGGAGCTGGAGCCGATCCCGGACCCGGGGTAGATCTTCCGTTTGATGACAACATCCACTTGCGCCCGGTTCCCGGTCATTTCCAGGAACTTGCGCACCACGGGGGTGATCACGTTCTGCTCGATGTCCTCCGGCAGGGGAACGCCGGATTCATTCGCGATGGTGAGTCCGTCTCCCTCGGAGACGCTCATTTCCAGGACATCGCCCACTTCGTCCAGGGCGAGGCCCATGATGTCGAATCCGCACCCGAGGTTGGCGATGGACGCCGGTGCGAACACTCTTACCGTTTTCATAGGCAGTGGCTATTTGTCAAGTTCAGGGAAGACGGGACATCTTCCAGGGTCTTCTGCAAATATAGTAAAATTATTTAAAAATCAACAGTGCGTTGCGACTTTTGGTATTTGTCCGCAAAAAATACTATCTTTGACAAGTTTAGAGCCCAATCCCCATGGCAGAGCGTCTTACATTCAAAGCGTGGATCATCGATTTCCTGAACAGGTTGCTGCCTGTCGTGACAGGCATCGCGATCACGTTCACGGTACAGGGAATCGTCAACCGCGCACACGACCGCAAGTCCGTGAAATCGGCAATGGAACTGGTCCGTACGGAACTGAGTTCCAATCTGAAAGATATCGATCATCTGACCGACTTCCTGCAGCAGGAGGTGGTTTCCGCCCAGTATCTCTCCGATCATCAGGACGACCTGGCCTCCTGTCCCGCGGACATCGTGAAGTACCACCAGGGCCAGGTCAATGCCTATGTTTCGCTTGCGCTCAGCCAGAATGCGCTCGAACTGCTGAAGATGTCCTCCCTGTTCCCGAAAGTGGGAGACAACGATCTGTCCATGGAGATTATCCGCGCCTACGATGCCTGCGAGTTGCTCCAAACGGACATCAACCGCCATTATTCCAACCGGAGCGCGTCGGCCGGAGACCGGGTACCCTGGCTGCGCCTCAACGACATGGAGGAGTATACCGTCGATATCAAGACGGCCATCGACGCCATCGACACTTTCCTTATGAAATGATAACTTAATCTGATTGTTATGAAAAAGCCCACTGAAACCCAGGAAAAGGTGATTATCAAACCGCGTCCGCCCCAGGATGCGACCACTGCTCCGACTCAGGAATGCCCCGCCGCGGGTACAACCGCACAACCGACAACTGCCCCGAATACGAATCCGACTCAGCCAGTTTCCGGGGGCCCGGCTGACGCCGAAGAGGAATAGCCATGAAACGATCCTTTAAGTTGCTGGTGGCCGCGCTGTTTGCGGCCACTTCGTTTCTGAGCGGCTCCTTATTGCAAGCACAGGATGCCCCGCCAGGCGGCTTCAAGAACGCTTTCCTCAATATGAACAAGTCCGGGAAGGTGGCTTTGACGTATACCCGTTGGGATGACCAGGTGGGCAAAGGAAACTATACCCTGGCCTTCTTCTGGGCCTCATGGTCCGACGAGGCCCGCGAGGAGCTCCCTTACATCCAGGTTATTCAGAAGAAGTATGCTGGCAAAGTGAAGGTCCTTGGTGTCACCTACGGCGACGAAATCCAGGACTCCATGGACGCCATACCGGAGTGGGGGATAACCTTCCCTTCCTTCGTGTTTGTGGAGGATGCCGTGCCGGACGGGCAGTTTGATATCGACAGCATCCCGCTGGTCATTCTGTTTGGGCCGGACGGGAAGATTGTCAAGCGAGACCTGCACGGAGAGGAGGTTGAGGAGGCGGTGCAGGAAGCTTTGAGCAACTAGTTTTTCTTCTGAGAGTCCGGGTCACCAGTCCACAATCTGATTGATCAGTCTCTGCTGCTCCGTTTTGCTTTTTCGAAGGTATATGCGGGTGGTGGAGATATTTTTATGCCCCATCAGGTCGGCCAGCAGGGCGATGTCATGATATCGCTCCAGGAATTTCTTGGCATATAGATGCCTAAAAGCATGTGGATGGACCACATGCTTATTTATCCCATATTTATTTGCGTAATATGTCAGCCGGTCGGCCAGCCCTCGGGACGTGATTCTTTTGCCGTTCCTGTTCAGGAAAACGTAGCCGCTGTCCCGGTCCAGCCATCGCAGGGTTTCTTCCTGTAGATTGCGTGGAATGTAGATTCTTCGGACCTTCCCTCCTTTTGAACAGATATCGTAGAATCCAGTGCGGACGTGTTCAACCCTTAGGCAAAGAAGCTCGCTCACGCGGGCCCCTGTGCCCGCCATGTAGCGGATGGCGAAATAGCATTTCAGGTCAGATTCTTGTCGAAGTCGATCTTTGAAATATTCGTACTCCTTGTCGCTGATGACATTCTCCAGGAAAGACTCCTCTTGGACTTTTACGAATTTGATTTTAAGATCTTTTTTCCCTTTTGTTTCAAGATATTTGTTTAGCGCCTGTATCCGCAAGTTGACGGTTTTCGGGCTGTATGATTGAATCAGTAACTCCCTGTATTCCAGCAGATTGTGCTTTTCGAGGCTGGAGTACCGGGAGTAATAGTCGCGAACGGCATACATATATGCCACAACCGTATTTTCGGCATAGTTCCCTTGCCGAAGCACCCGCTCAAAGGTGTTGAGTTTCATAGTCTTGCCGTTCACAAACGGCAAAAATAGGTATTATATTTTAATAATCGAGCAGGGAGTTTCAGTCTGTAATTGTTAAGATCGTCTTATTAGGATTATTTCAACCGGTTGTTTAAAATCCTTTTAAATTTCTGCTAATGTAAGCGGCCCCAGGTCTTGGGGCCGCTTTACACATCAGAATGTAACTATTTTCGCATCATTAGTAGGATAGTACCTTGGAAGATTTGTATGATGTTGAGCCAAAATCATCACCGAAGATGTTGATGGATACAGCTTCGGCATGCTTCACCGCATCAGTTTTCAATCTGTTGGTAAAAGTGAAGGGGTTCTGTACCTGTTTGGAGGTATCGGTATCCTTGGTATCCAACGTATAGCCCCAGCCCCAGTCATCTTCCTTAAGTCGATATACATATCCGGCATCAAGACAAAGCAGGGTCTTGGTTACGGTAGTGTTATCCGAGTCGCTCGTGTTCGTCAGAATGACTTTGGTGAAATTCTCCCAATCATCATCAGACGTTACATCGGGTTTCGGCTTGCCGGTATTGGGATCGTACTCATTCTTTTTGATATGAGCACGGTAAATCTGGATGGTCGCGCTCTCGCCTCTTCTAAGTCCAGTCTTCTCAATGATGATATTGATCGGGAGGTCGGTCTGAGGATAAGGATAAGTATTGACAGGAGCATAAGTATAACTTCCATCCGGGTTCTGAACAGGGACATAGATTCCGGAATCAAGCGTGTTGGTGTTTGTCCCATCTCCACCCGTGACTCCATCTATCGTCTCAATTTTGAATTCTATGACAAGTTTCTTGCCTGCACAATCCTCTTCATCACCACGCCAACCTACCCAGTTGCCGTCATAAGGGTGGGCGGTTGAGCCGTCGGCATCTTGAGCGTCAGGTTTACTATAGTTGAACCCGACAATTACCAACTTCCCATCGTGCAGATACACACCGACTTTATGTTCATCGGTCATATACGACGCATCTGCAGGAGGAGGAGTTGTTAAATCGAAATCGTTCGGTAAAATGACTTTATCAAGATTATCTCTACTATCTTCATCGAATCCCGTGCCATCGGATAAGGCGTCGAGAGTATAAACGACCACTTGGTTAGCAGTGAATGAATCAGGTACCCTGAAACTGCTGGAAACTGCATCAACCAACTGGGTCTCGCCAGGAATGGTTGCTTCGGAACCACCGGAAGCATGCGCAACGGTTGCGAAGATACCTTCCAGGTCTTCCCCGGCTTCGAGCGCATACGTCTCAGATTTTTTGTCCCCCGGATTGCTCCACTGGGTCGCATCGGGATAGTTCGAAGATGTATACTGCAGATAATTGCCCATATCAGTATTCGCGATGTCTCCAAGAATGATGGTAAACACGCTCGCTGTATGAGTGGTCTTTGCCGTAGCGGCAGCTTGGATACACCGGTTAGCCGTTGGTTGTGAATTTGTATTCCCGGTACCATCAGTCCAGCCGGGACCACTACCCGGAGCACCGTCAGTGAATAGCACAACCGTGCGGGTACTCTGTTGTTTTCGAGCTGAACCAATCCCGTTGAGCACGGTATTGGCGAGAACCATACCCTCATCGGCATATGTTCCATAGTGGTCAGAATTGTTGATTCCGTCTCCGGTTAAGGCAAGAAGACCAGAAATCATCGAGGTATTCAGCGAGCCATCACTGTTGGTTACATATGTCAATGGAGACATCTGTCTGGTTACATTTGTATTCCCTTGGGGGCCACCAAAAGTCACGATACTGATTCGGTTCGTAAGTGGACTCTGACGAGGTTTGGCATCCGTTTCATCCTCGAAATTATCATTATGATAAATAACATTGACGAAATTTTCCACAGCACCTTGGAGTGCGGTAAGTCTCGTGCATTCGTATAAGTTTCCGCTGAAGATGGTGGCAGTGTTGCTTCTATTACCGTTTGGATTAGTATTTTGAGATGTATTTCCCCAAAGATACCACGTAGTATTTCCTACTTGATAGGTAAGACGTCGACTATTATTACCGCCAGCAGTACGTACCCGATAATAATTCCCATCTGTATGACGATAGAAATAATAAGCCTTATCGTTGTTGCCGGAACGCAAAGAATTATAGGAATATTCTCCATTTCTGGCGATATAGTTATCGCCGTAAACATCGGTCATCGACTGGGAAAGATCCAGCACCAGGACAATGTCCGCTGGGCTGGTGACATTAACCACTGAAGTAATACCCGTCGCAAAGGTCTCAAGGGTAAGAGTATAGAGGCCATTTTCCGGGCCTGCAACTTTCTTTGCGGTAGCCACGCCGTTACCTGTCTTATAATCATCGTAGAGCGGCGGATCGTTAACCTGTTGGCCCTGCGCATGCGCCAGGACGGGCATCATAAGGACAAGCGACGAAATGATATATCTGAATGTATGTTTCATAGCATTTGAAATTATGGTCATTTATGAAAGAATCTTCAGTTACTTCTAGATGCAAGGACCAGCAGACATTCCTTCATAGGCCCCCCCCTCAAGGAGATCCTTGTATTTTTGATTTGGCTTTTTTCCGGAGGTGCTCGTATAATCCGGGTCTAGCTTCTCAATTTCAGTCGCATGGTGCCAAGCCTCCAGCCACCAGACAGGATTCCCGTCCTTGTCCTTCGGAACGGCAATGGCTTGGACAACAATTTCCATACGCAGATGAACGCCCACAGCTTCGACGCGTGTCGTCGCAGAAGTCGCAAGATAGATGGTTGGAACATTCGCCACGGTGTAGGACTCAAACAGATCATTCGTCGCGGATTGCACGGCATCGCCGATGCCTGTACCATTCCCAGGACCGATTGGCGTCGTGTAGTAGTATCCACCGGAAGCATCCGCCCAATCTTCCCACGCCCCATCTCTGTCACCCAGATTGGCTAATGCAAACGTCCCGTCAAATGCTCCATAAGGATCTCCGTACCCATCTGTATCTTTCACCCAACCATTCTTGATAGCTTCTGCCTCCGTCGCATAATAAACGCCATCCTTTACAGGATATCCCTCGCGGTACCAAGGAAGTACCATTTCTTTCATCTGCTCCTCGGTAGGTTTGGGAGTCTCATCACCCTTATACTTATAGCCGACCAGAATACTGGGTTCGTCTGTTTCCGGATCCTGATCCGGCGTCCACCCATACCAGTTACCCATAATCAGCATTCCACGTCGTAAGGCGCCAGCGTGTAGGTGCGCAGCTGACCCGCCTCCCATTTGAGGTTCTCGCCCTCATGGACTTTCTGATACTGCTCATTCAGCTTCGCGCCCAGATGGATGGTGTGACACGCATCGGTCAAGAAGCCGTCCACGGAATCCGGGGTCTTCACGGTGAAGTACACCTTCAGGATGACGTTGTTGGAAATCTCCTGCGGGATGAACCAGAAAGTCAGGGAACCGTCCGGCTCGTTCAGGTTCTTGTCCGCGGCGGCGCTGGTCCAGGTGGAACCGAAATTCTGGTTCCAGGTCTTGTCACCGCTGGTGCCGACGGTACCGTCAGGATTTGAGGCTCCGGCAGTCGGTGTATACTTAGGATTGTCGAATTCCAGATAGAAGGGGGCCTCCGCCGTGCTTTGGGTGGACAAAGTAGAGGGATCCCACGTGATGTTGCCCTCCGCGTCGATGGAGCAGTCGCCCTTCCCGTACAGGCCGATAATCTCGACCTTTGTGATGATCGTCTTCGTGGGGTTGGTGTTGGGATGCGCGTTGGCGAACTTGATGCCGGTGAGGGCGTGCTTCATCTCGACGACATAACCCTCAGGAAGCGCTTTGTCATGCGTTTCCTTGCTGATGCTCACCTGACCAAGAACCACGTCTTCCTGATCTTCACCCGAGAGGGGGGATACCAGCGTGAACTCCGTGACTTTGCCTTCCCGTTTCGTGAACGTCAAGCCTGCCGGCGTGGCGGGCAGACGCAGATAGAAATTCACCGGGGTCTTCTCATCCGGCCAGGGGCTTCCGTCGTAGTTGTGGTTGTAACGCCATCCGCCGTTGTGGATGGCCTCGTCCATTCCTTGGAAAATGGCGTCGCCGAATTTTTCGTATTCGCCATACACGCCCAGGGTCTTGTGCATGATGCCCAGATTCTCATTATAGACAGGAACGCCCCTCGTGGCAGGAGAAGGATTCAGTTCCTGAATGGTTTCCTCCAGGTAGAGGCCCTCACCGTTGATGACCCCCATTGGAATGGTGATACCCTTGGCGGCCTGAGGAGCGTTCCCTTCCGCCGCACGGGTGGATGCACCCTCCATGACGAAAGCAAGCTCGTTCTCGCCAACTACGATGTCTTTGAAAGACTTCTCCTGCACGCAGGAAGAAAGCAGTGCGGTAGCAAGGACCGCCAGCGCGATGTAAATCTTTTTCATAACTCTCAGTCTTTCAGGTGTTAGGAGATGAAGGGATCAAAGTACTCGGCCGTGATGTCCTCGTTCGTTTCAGGATCGTTCATGTTGTCCAAAGGATCCACGTCCATCATTAATTTGAACCGGACGGTCTGGCAGAAATTGCTCTCAAGCGCCATGTGCTGGTACTTCCGTGTTTTGTTGTTACGACGAAACATGTTATTGTGTATTAGTTATTAATAATCAATATTTTACAATTCAACTTCCTATAATGTCCGTTATTAGAAGTAGAATAGTCCTAATTATAAATGTAAAACATTATAGTCCAAATATTTAATTGCAAATTGAAATATCCTATTTTGTGGAATATAGGATTATAGGCACTAGCCTGGAAATCATCAAAGCCACAGGCAAGGAAAACTCCCCGCCCCAGGGCTAAGCTGTCGGAATTGAATATTGACCGTTTCCTTACCAGTCCACGACCCGGTCGACGAGTTTCTTCTGCTCGTTACCGGTTCGCTGGAGGTAGATGCGTGTGGTCTCCACCGATGCGTGCCCAAGCAGGTCGGCCAGCAGGACGAGATCGCTGTTCTTGTCAAGGAAGTTCAGGGCGTAGAGATGGCTGAAGGCGTGGGGATGGATGAGGTCCGGGTTGACACCGTGTTTCAAAGCCAGTTCCTTGAGTTTTTGCGCGATTCCACGCGGTGTCAGCGGAGTACCCTTTTGATTGACGAACAGGAATCCGGATTCCTCCCCAACCCAGTCCAGGAGCTCGTTCCTGAGCCGCACGGGCAGGTAGATCCGGCGGATCCGGCCCCCTTTGGAGTAGATGTCAATGTGTCCGGCCTGGACATGCTCGACCTTGATCTGCACCAGCTCGCTGATCCGGGCTCCGGTTGCGGCCAGCGTCCATACGATGAAATACCAGCGGAGGTTACTCTCTCCGCGCAGCCTGTTCTTGAAGTACAGATAGTCCTCGTTGCTGATGAGATGGTCCAGGAACGGCAGAAATTGCTCTCCAGCGCCATCTGCGTTACCTGCGCGGAGGGCGACAGGTACTTTTTGATTTGTTTTTTGCGACGGAACATTTTGTATGTTGTTTTTGTTATAATTTCAAGCCAAATCCTATAATGTCCGTTATCGGAAATGGAAATATCCAATTTTGTCCTAGGTAAATATTTGATTGTTTGGAGATAGTTCTCATTTGCGAATAGTCACAAATGGACGATAATGTCAATTATCTAGTATCTAGCGTCCGGAAGCCTGTTCGGGAGCTTAATCGATGATCGGGCAGTAAGGAGAATACCCGAAAGAGCCAGGCACAATTCCACCCTATTTCCCAAGGCACTTTTTTACAAAAAAACTTGTTTATTTTCATAATTGGATATAAATTTGCACTTTGAAATGGTAGGGATTAATGTATCCCAATGTCCCGAAGGGGGCCATCAGGCGCGAGCCCGCTGGAACTTCCGATAACGGACATTATAGGAAGTTGAATTGTAAAATATTGATTATTAATAACTAATACACAATAACATGTTTCGTCGTAACAACAAAACACGGAAGTACCA
>ONTQ01000079.1:7666-15604 GCA_900320795.1 uncultured Bacteroidales bacterium | reverse complement strand
CAGGAAATCCGCGTAGACCTCAAGTCCGTGGAGGAGCTTATCATCGGCAAGCGCGTGCTCATCACCGGATCGGCCGGCTCGATCGGCATGGAAATCGTGCGCCAGGTGGCCTCCTTCCATCCGGAAAAGATGATGCTCATCGACCAGGCCGAAACCCCGCAGCACGACGTCCGTCTCATGATGGCGCGGGAATTCCCCGATGTGCCCTGCGAGGTGGTGGTCACCAGCATCAGCCGCCGCACCCGCATGGAGAGCGTTTTCAGCACCTTCCGTCCGGACTATGTCTTCCATGCTGCCGCCTACAAGCACGTGCCGATGATGGAGGACAATCCCTCCGAGGCCGTCATGAACAATATTTACGGCACCAAGGTCATTGCCGATATGAGCGTGAAGTATGGTGCCAGGAAGTTCGTGATGATATCGACCGACAAGGCTGTGAACCCCACCAACGTGATGGGTTGCAGCAAGCGTATCTGCGAGATTTACGTCCAGAGCCTGGACCACAAACTCAAGGCCGAAAAGGGCGAGCATACCCAGTTTGTCACCACCCGTTTCGGCAATGTGCTGGGCTCCAACGGCTCCGTGATTCCGCTGTTCCGCCAGCAAATCAAGAACGGCGGCCCGGTCACCGTGACCGACGAGCGTATCGTCCGCTTCTTCATGCTCATCCCCGAGGCGTGCAAACTGGTGCTGGAAGCCGGCACCAAGGGGAATGGCGGCGAAATTTTCGTCTTCGACATGGGCGCTCCGGTCAAGATTGCCGACCTGGCCAAGCGCATGATCGCCATGTCCGGTGCCAAGAATGTGGAAATCAAGTACACCGGCCTCCGCGAGGGCGAGAAACTGTATGAGGAAGTGCTCAATGAGCTGGAGGGTACCAAGCCCACCTTCCATGAGAAGATCCGCATCGCTCAGGTCCGCGAGTACGACTACGACCAGGTGAACAGGGACATTGAGGAACTGGTGGATATCTCCAAGCGGTTCGACGACATGGAAACGGTGCGCAAGATGAAGCAAATCGTTCCGGAGTACAAGAGCAACAACTCCAAGTACGAGGTCCTGGACAGCCAGGAAGCGTAAGGTATCCTATTAAATAAAAAGAAATATCATTCTTTTGCTTTAATTTTTTGCGCGGAACGAGGAGTTTCGCGCAAAATGTGTTATATTTACGGAAGTAAAAGATTTTTTATGGAACTTCATGTAACATCGGAGACCGGAAGGCTCAGGGCCGTCGTACTGGGGCTTCCTACTTCTCCGGGCCCTACGCCTGCGCTGGAAGAAACCTTTGACAGCAAATCCTACGAATCCGTCCTGCACGGGGTGTACCCCAGGGAGGAGGACATGATTGTAGAAATGGGCGCGTTCGAGAAAATCCTCCGCAAATACGACGTGGATGTCTATCGGCCCAGCCCGGTGAAGGACTGCAACCAGGTGTTCGCCCGGGACGTGGGCTTCGTGATTGACGACAAAATCATTGTGGCCAACGTGATTCCCGACCGCCAGGAAGAGATTGACGCCTACGAGGACATCTATCGGCAAATCCATTACAAGCAGATTTACAATCTTCCCGAAGCTGTGCATGTGGAGGGGGGAGATGTGATTCTGTACAAGGACTTTATCTTCGTGGGCCAGTACAATTTCCCGGACTACAGCCAGGTGAAGACCGCCCGCACCAACCGCCTTGCCATCGACTTCCTGAAGATGATTTTCCCGGAACGCAACATCCTGCCGCTCAATCTTTTGAAGAGCGATACGGACCCGTACGAAGGTATCCTTCATCTGGACTGCACCTTTATGCCGGTGGGGAAGGACAAGGCCATTATTTACAAGCGCGGCTTCATGAATCCCCGCGACGCGGAGCACCTGATTGATATCTTCGGCCGGGAGAATGTCTTCGAGATTACCACCGAGGAAATGTATGCCATGAATCCCAATATCTTCTCCATTTCGGAGAACGTGGTGGTGGTGGAAGAGCATTTCTATCGGCTGATCAAGCATTTGCGCGAAAAATGGGGCCTCACTGTAGAGACGGTCCCGTACCGTGAGATATCCAAGATGGGCGGCCTTCTCCGCTGCTCCACACTTCCTTTAAGAAGAGATTAGGACAATGACCAAACTGGCTATGATTGCCTTCGGCGGGAATGCGCTTCTCCGCGCGGGGCAGAAGGGAACTTTTCCCGAGCAGGTAGAAAACGTACAGCGCACCTGCGAAAACCTGGTCCCGCTCCTGGAGCAGGGCTACAATATCGTTATCGGCCACGGCAACGGACCCCAGGTGGGGAATGGCCTCCTACGGCATCAGGCGGGCGAATCCATGCACGGACTTCCCGCGCAGCCGATGGATTTCTGCGGGGCTGAGACACAGGGTTCCATCGCCTATCTCATCGAGACGGGCATGGACCGCGTGCTGGCCGCCCATGGCCTTAGCCGCCGGGTCGTGAGCCTTGTTACCCGCGTAGAGGTGAAGGCCGATGACCCCGGCTTCCGGAATCCCACCAAGCCGGTGGGCCCGTATTACCCGGAAAAGCCGGCCGAAGGCACCTTCCGCGAAGATCCGAAGGGCCGCGGCTGGCGCAAGGTGGTGGCCTCCCCGGTGCCCGTCGGCATCCAGAATGTGGACCTGGTGGGCCGCCTGGCCCGCGAAGGCTATATCGTCGTCACCGTCGGCGGCGGCGGCATCCCGGTGGTCCGGGAGGGAGGCGCGCTGAAGGGAGTCGAAGCCGTCATCGACAAGGACCTCGCATCGGCCCTCTGCGCCAACGCCATCGGGGCCGACGAGTTCTATATCCTCACGGATGTGCCCAAGGTCTATATCAACTTCCGCCAGCCGGGGGAGAAGGCCCTCGATACGCTCACCGTGGCGGAGGCCCGCAGGTACCTGGCCGAAGGACAGTTTGCCGAAGGCTCCATGGCACCCAAGGTTCGCGCCGGCATCCTTTTCATCGAAAACGGCGGAAAACAGTGCATCATTACCGAGGCAGGGGAGTTAGGAAATCCCTCCTGCGGAACCAGAATCGTTAAATAAGTATGGAACAGAATCTTAAGAATCGCAGTTTCCTGAAACTGCTGGACTTTACCCCGGAAGAAATCCGCTATTTGCTGGACCTGGCCCGCGAACTCAAGAAGGCCAAGAAAGCCGGTACCGAAGTACAACACCTCAAGGGCAAGAACATCGCCCTTATCTTTGAAAAGACCTCTACCCGCACGCGCTGTTCCTTCGAGGTGGCAGCGCATGACCAGGGTGCGCATGTCACCTATCTGGGCCCTTCGGGTTCGCAGATTGGCATCAAGGAGACGATGAAGGACACGGCGCGCGTGCTGGGACGCATGTACGACGGCATCGAGTACCGCGGCTTCGCCCAGACCACGGTGGAGGAACTGGCCCGCTTCTCCGGCGTTCCGGTGTGGAACGGCCTCACCAACGAGTTCCATCCCACGCAAATCCTGGCCGATCTCCTCACCATGGAGGAGCATAGCGCCAAGCCGCTGAACCAGATTAAGTTCGCCTACCTCGGAGACGCCCGCTTCAACATGGGGAATTCTCTCCTTGTTGGAGGAGCCAAGATGGGCATGGACGTACGAATTGTGGCACCGAAGGCCCTCCAGCCCAGCGATGACCTGCAGGCCGAATGCCTGAAGGTGGCCGCCCGGACGGGCGCCCGCATCACCATTACCGACGATGTGGACGCCGGCGTAAAGGATTGTGACTTTGTCTATACGGATATCTGGGTGTCCATGGGTGAACCCGACAGCGTGTGGAAAGAGCGTATCGGCCTGCTGCTCCCGTATCAGGTGAACGCCAGCCTGATGAAACGCACCGGCAACCCTGAATGCAAGTTCATGCACTGCCTGCCGTCTTATCACAACCGCGACACCAAGGCCGGAGAAGAAGTGTACCAGAAATTCGGCCTGGACGGCGTGGAAGTGACCGAAGAGGTGTTCGAAAGTCCGCAGAGCATTGTTTTTGACGAGGCCGAGAACCGCATGCACACCATCAAGGCTGTGATGGTGGCCACGCTTGGAGATTAGGCAGATTTTTTATAACTTTCGGCCATGAGTAAGAAAAGACTGACCATCAATTATGAGGAATTCGCCTCTGTGGAAGAGATGACTCCCGAGGACCAGATGCTGGTCGGGAAGGCCTTGGAAGCCCAGAAAGGTTCTTATTCCCCTTATTCCCATTTCCAGGTAGGTGCCGCTCTTCTTCTGGCCGACGGAACCATTATCAAAGGTGCCAACCAGGAGAACGCCGCCTATCCCTCCGGTCTCTGCGCGGAGCGCACGGCCCTGTTCGCCGCCGGAGCCAATTACCCGGACGTTCCCCTGGAGTGCCTTGTGATTGCCGGAAGCGACCATGGCGTGCTCTGCGAGAGCCCGGCCTCGCCGTGCGGAGCCTGCCGGCAGGTGATGGCAGAGTACCAGAAGAAATTCGGCAAGCCGCTCAGAATCATTTTGGTAGGAAGCAAGAGAATCCGCAAATTCTATCAGGTGGATGATTTGCTGCCCTTCATATTTGACAGCTTGACGCTAGAATAAAAAAGGGAAAGCCCCTTACATCGCACCGCTACGACCTCCTACCCTTGCTACATTCCTGTCCTGGGGGAATTCAGAGGGAGCTGGTCGTGTAAGACTTTCCCGGGTGCAAAGGTAGCAAATATTTTTTATGATTGCAATTTATGCCATCACTTCCGGCCTGCACGACGAGCAGTCGGTAGCCAAGATCAGTGACGCGTTCCTTCGCGGCATTTTCCCTGACGGAGGTTTCGACTTCCGGGGGGACAACTTCCAGGACTTCGGAAGTCATACACTGGACCTCATTTATGTACGCACCGGCGGGGCCGAGGGCATCTTCAAGAGTCTTCTTCCGGAGATGCTGGCCCGCGGTATCGAGCGTTACTATCTTCTCACCTCGGGAAAGAGCAATTCGCTGGCCGCCTCGCTGGAAATCCTGTCATACCTCAGGCAGCAGGGGCTCCAGGGCGAGGTGCTGCACGGTTCTCCGGAATACTTGAAGGAGCGGGTGAAACTGCTGGAGAAGGTGGCCGATGCCCGCCGGAAACTCAACGGCAGCCGGATCGGCGTCATTGGACAGCCCTCCGACTGGCTGATTGCCAGCCATGCCGACAGCGTGAAAGTGATGGATCGCCTGGGCGCACGCCTGGTGGAGATTCCCATGGAGGAACTCCTGCAGGAGATTGCCAAGGCTCCCCAGGATACCGCTCCGGCCGATGAAATGGCCCCTGAGGTGCGCGATGCCTTCCCCGGAGCTACGCAGATCTATCATGCGCTGCACGTGATCGTGGAGCGGTACGGGCTCAGCGCCTTCACCCTTCGCTGCTTCGACCTTCTCACCGCTGTGGGCAATACAGGCTGCCTGGCCCTGGCTTCCTTCAATTCCGACGGGATTCCTGCATCCTGCGAGGGGGATGTGCCTGCGTTGCTGTCCATGATGATTGCGCAGGCGCTTACCGGAAAGACGGGCTTCCAGGCTAATCCCGCCCGGATCGACGTGGAGACGGGGCAGGTACTTTTCGCCCACTGTACGGTTCCTTTCAATATGGTTACAGGCTGGAGTTACGACACGCACTTCGAATCCGGTATCGGCGTAGGTATCCACGGTGAACTTCTACAGGGGCCGATCACGGTGTTCAAGGTTTCCGGCGATCTGGGGCGCCATTTCGTGACCGAAGGCGAGCTCATTTACAACCAGTACGAGGAAAACCTCTGCCGGACGCAGGTGATGCTCCAGCTCTCTCCGTCCGATGCCCGCTACTTCCTCACTGACCCCATCGGCAACCATCATATCATTCTTCCGGGCCACCACAAGGCTCTTTTGGAGGCGTTGCTATGAACCTGGAGCACCTGCTGGAACACCATGGCGTGAAGGTGACGGCCAACCGCTTGCTCATTGCCCGTGCTTTGGAGCAGGCCGGCCGCCCGCTCTCGCTCATGGAGTTGGAACAGGAAATCGATTCCATCGACAAGAGCAACATTTTCAGGACGTTGGTCGCTTTCAAGGATGTGCATCTGGTGCATGTCCTGGAAGGGGACCCCGTACGCTACGAACTGTGCCGCAGCCACCATGAAGACCATGATGACGATTTGCACGTCCACTTCTATTGTACGCGCTGTCACAAGACCTATTGCCTGGAGGAGACGCCCATCCCGCCGGTACAGGCACCGGAAGGGTATATGGCAGAGGAAGCCAGTTATCTGCTCAGAGGGATTTGTCCAGCATGTGCCGGACAGCCAGTCCGGCCAGCGTAAATCCGAAGATTCCCGTGATGTGGGCCAGCGTTCCGTTGGCTACTGCCTTTCCCGGCCCCGGGTCCAGTTCCGGCCCCCGGTTCGTGAGCACTTCTTCGTCATAGACACAGAGGAAGGGTTTGGCGGGCAGGGTCCCGTTCTTGCGGAGTCGTTTTCTGAGGGCGGCACCCAGCGGACAGCCGCGTACCTCGAAGAACTCCGCTACCCGCACTTTCTGCGGGTCCATCTTGCAGGCGGCGCCCATGGCCGAAAAGAATCCGGCCTCCGTGGCGCTGGCTTCCAGGATGAGGTTGGCTTTGTCCGTGAGGGAATCGATGGCGTCGATGATGACGTCGTAGCGACTCAGGTGGAAATCGGCCCCGAGGGTGTAACGTTCCTGAAGGGCCGTGACTTCGCAGGCTGGGTTGATGGTGGCAAAACGCTCTTGGAGGACTTCCACTTTGGGCCGGCCGACAGTTTCCAGCGTGGCGGGGAGCTGCCGGTTGATGTTGGTGATGTCCACGCAGTCGGGATCTACGAGGGTAAGGTGCCCCACGCCGCTTCTCACCAGGGATTCCGCGCACCAACTGCCTACGCCGCCTACGCCGAAAAGGATGACGCGGGCATCGGCCAGGCGTTCCAGGCCCTCGGTGCCGATGAGGCGTTCGGTGCGGGAAAGGGTGCTCATAACCAGGATTTCAGGAGGGCGGCGACGTCTCTCCATACATCTTCTTTCCCGATCTCGTTCAGGATTTCGTGACGGAGACCAGGATACACTTTGCTGGTGACCGTACGGTAGCCGCGGGCGCGGATAAAACTTACGGCCTCGGAAAACCTCTGGATGTTCACGATGCAGGGGTCATCGGCCCCGGCGATGAAGTGGATGGGGAGCTCCGGCCGGGTGACGTTCCAGTCATCCACGTCGTACGTGTCTTCCATCAGGCCCAGGAGCCCCTGGTAACCGAGGACGGTAAAGGGGAAGCCGCAGAGCGTGTCGTTGTTGTAGGCCTGTACATTGGCCTTGTTGGTGGAGAGCCAGGCGTTGGTGCCTTCCTGGGCGAATTTCTTGTTGTAGCCGCCCGTAGCCATGTTTTCCAGGAATTTGGAACGGTAGCGCTTGCCCTTGAACAGGCCGATGATACGGGTGAGGAGGATGCCCATGCCGGCGGCGCCGTTGCGGGACGGGGAGCCGCAGACGACCAGCCCGTCTATCTCTCTGTCATAGCGTTTGATAAAGCAGCGGACAATGAGGGAACCCATGCTATGGCCCATCAGGAATACCTTTTTGCCGGGATACAGTTCCTTGGCGTAACGGACGACAGCGAGGGTGTCTTCCACCAGCAGCCGGTCGCCTTTCTTGTCGAAGTGGCCCAGGCCGGCCTTGTCAGCCGCCGTGGCGCCGTGGCCGCGTAGGTCGGTGATAAGGCAGGCGAAGCCCAGCTCGGAGAGAAAGGTCATGAAGGGGAAGTAACGCTCCTTGTGTTCGGCCATGCCGTGTACCAGTACGAGGATGGCTTGCGGGGTTTCGGGCGCTTGGAGGGCGGCAGCCAGCCGGAGGCCGTCCGGTGCGGGGATGGAAAGGGTTTTCATCGGACAAAACGATCAAAGGATTCGGGGAGGGGGGAGAGGCAGCGGACAGTCTTCTGACTGTAGGGATTGCGGAAGACCAGGGTCGCGGCGTGCAGGGCGAGC
>ONTQ01000079.1:0-7640 GCA_900320795.1 uncultured Bacteroidales bacterium | reverse complement strand
CTGGGTGTAATGGCGGCTGCGCTGGAGGACCTTGTAGTGCGTGATGGCCAGCTGGCCGTCTTTCACCTCGTTGGGGTAGGAGTACATCTTGAGGGACTTGGGATTCTCCTGAAGCCAGCTCTGAACGGCGCCGCTTTCCTTTTCCACATTCCCTTCCAGCCAGGCAACGTATTTGCGCTCCAGCACCAGTTCTTTCCATTTGCTCTGCAGGAGGTCCTTTGCGCGTTCGTCCTTGGCGAAGATAACGGCGCCGGAGGTGCCTTTGTCCAGACGGTGGACAATCCACACCTTGGCGGTGCTGCGGTCAGGCTCCCTGCCGGTGAGGAGGTCTTCCTTGCGCTGCATGCGTGCGTTGATTTTCACATAGGCGTTCAGGATGGCGTAGAGGGTTTTTTCCCGGTGGCCGCTCTTGGCCTGGGTGCCGTGCGCGGTGGAGACGGAGAGCATGCCGGAGGGCTTGTCCACCACCAGGTAATGTTCATCTTCGAAGAGGATTTTCACGCCGGACTTTTCCACTTCTTCGCGCGCGTCGCTGCGGGTGGCGCGGGCGATGGAGACGCCTTTGGGCAGGATCTGGATGGTGTCGCCCTTCCGGAGAGGCTGGTCGAAGGCCGTGACGGATTTCCCGTTCAGGGTCACCTGGCCCTTGGACAGCATGTTTTTGATGCTGGTGCGGGACTGCTGGGGCAGCATTTCGAAGAGACAGGCGAGCAGGGCGCCCTCGTGCGCGACTTTATACTGGGTCATAGTTCTTCCAATAATTCGTGTAAATTCTGAGGCAGCAGGCGCATGAAGCGATCCAGCGTGCCATGCGGGATGAGGATGGTCTCCAGGGACTCGCAGTCGTCGAAGGCATCCTCGCCAATCTCCTCCAGCCCTTTGTTCAGTTTCACCTGGTAAAGGTTAATGCAGCCCTGGAAGGCCCTCGGGCCGATGGTACGCAGCTTCGCGGGCATGCTCACCCGTTCCAGTTGCCAGCAGTCCACGAAGGCCGATTCCCCGATCTCCACGAGAGAGGTGGGCAGTTTGATGGTAATGAGTTCACCGCATTCGGCAAAGGCATTGGCGCCGATATGGGTGACGGTATTGGGCAGGTGGATTTTTTCCAGGTAGGAGGAGCGCTCTTCCAGGGGGATATCCTCTCCGATTCTGCGTCCGGCCATATAGTCCTGGAAAGCGAAAACGTTGTCGCAGATTACTTCACAGCCTTCTTTGACGGTGATGAAACTGGGAAAATTCTCCGCATCCAGGAGGCGCTTTCCATCGGCCGAATAGCTAAGGCAATTTTCGCTGTCCCAGATATCCCGGGCAAGCTCTTCCTGCGTGGCAGTTGTGTTCATGGAGCTAGAAGGTTTTTACAAAGTCAATGTCCTTTTTGAGCATTACTTTGGGCTCCATCTTGGACACTTTCTGGAAAAGTTTGAACTGGTAGGCGGGGGAGAGATAGACCTTATGCTCGTTCTTGCCCTTCCGCCACCATTTGTAGAAGGCAATGGGATCTGTATCGTAGGGGATACGGGCTTCAATCTCCGAACTGTAGCCGGGGAAGTCGATGATCATTTTGAGGCCGGTGATGCGTTTGTAGTACTCGTAATCGGCTCTCCGGAGCTTGGAAACGAGAGGTGCAAACACTTCATATTGATCTACTTGCAGGGCCTTTTCCTTGACTACCATGCGGTGGATGCGGACGGGGTCTTTGTGTAGCCACTCAGTCAGCGTATACGTCTCCGGACCATTTTCACAGTCCAGTGTTAACTTGTCCGAAGAGAAGTAAATCTTTGCGCTATCAAGAGGGAATTCTTCCATTTATTTGATGCCTACACGGCAAATATAAGAATTATTTTTCTTTTTTCCGTGAATTTTTTTATCTTTGAAGATGAAAAGTGAACTTAATCCCTTAATTTTTATAAAACATGGCTTACAAAATCATTGACATCCAGGGAATCGGCCCCGTCTATGCCGAAAAACTCATCGCTATCGGTATCGAAACCGTTGACCAGCTCCTCGTGGAAGGCGCTTCCGCCAAGGGCCGCAAGGCTTTGGAAGAGAAGACCGGCATCCGTGGTGACCTCATCCTCACCTGGGTGAACCATGCCGACCTGTTCCGCATCAAGGGTGTGGGCCCTCAGTTCTCCGAACTCCTGGAAGCTGCCGGTGTTGACACCGTGAAGGAACTTCGCAACCGCAACGCCGCCAACCTCGCCGCCAAGATGCTGGAAGTGAACGAGGCCAAGCACCTCTGCAAGCGCACCCCCGTCGAGAAGGAAATCCAGAAGTACATCGACCTCGCCAAGGAACTCGAGCCGGTCGTGACCTACTAGTCTCCTTTCTGAGTGGCGGTTAATCCACTGTCGCAGAATTATTTACGATTAATCCTCGGCCCGTTTTGCGCCGAGGATTAGTCGTAAAATTGCTATATATCAATCATTTACAAGCCACCGGCTGGTGCGTCTCTCAGGGCGGCGAGGGCTTTGTCCAAGCGGGGAAGAATGGGGCCGAAGTGCGTTCCTTCAGTCCATTCGAAGGTAAGGGGGATGTCCCGTATGCGGAGGCTGTCCACGACGGCGGCGGTGTCCTCCTCGATGGACTGTAGGTGCGGGTTCTTGCTCTGGGCCTCGCGGTTTCCGAGGGAGATGTAGAACGCATCGGCCCGGATGGTCTGCCCTGCGAACCAGGCGGGGAATCCCGGATACCAGAATGAGCCCGAAACGGCGGCTATTCTTTGGAAGAGGCCGGTCCGGGCCGATGCCCAGACGCCGAAGAGCCCGGCCAGCGAGATGCCGATGAACCAGCGCTGGTCCGGCGCGAAACCAAGGTCTGCTTCCAAGAGGGGGATGATCCGCTGTTCCAGCTGTTGCAGGTAAGAGCTGGCCTTTCCGCCGAAGGACTTCCCCTTGCGGAAGATGGGTGCAGCCGGCCAGGGAGTGAGGTCGTCGTTCCAATCCACCGGGGGCAGGAGCACGGGCGTGACGTCTGGGAAGCGACGGGCGGCATCGGCCACCCAGCCCTCCAGGAGGGCCGATTCCCCTTCCAGTGCAGGAATGTAGCAGGCAGTTTTCATGGCAGGACGAAGGTACGTAAAAAATTTGAAAAAATTTCTCAAGAACCCTTGCAGATTCAAAAATAGTTTGTACCTTTGCAATCCCGAAGGGAAGTTCACTGAAAACTTGGTGCGGTAGTTCAGTCGGTTTAGAATACCGGCCTGTCACGCCGGGGGTCGCGAGTTCGAGCCTCGTCCGCACCGCAGAAAGGGTAATTTACTGAACGTCAGTAAGTTACCCTTTCTTTTTTTTGTCCTGTTTTGGACCAATTTTCAGGGTTTTCGGCAAATATGGGCTACTTTTTTCCGCTGGAGGGAGTCTCTGCCGCAGGCGCTCATGTCATAAAGTGCTGATTATCAGGCATGTAAGAAATTTTCTTGACTCCCGCGGGGATAAAGAAAAAAACTTAAGGTGTTAATTATCAGTCGATTACAAGATTCTGCTGCTGATGCCGGTGCCGGTTCCGAGTCTGCGTATTTCGTTTTTCTGTGTATATTTGTACAATTTAATTACTTATCCTATGGACGAATACAGAAATATAGACATCAGTGCCTGGACTAAGGTGGGTGAGGGCGGAAACGGGACTGTTTACGAGAATCCGTCGGAGCCGGATGTGATTTTGAAGGTGAATAAGGCGGGGATCAATACGCTTGCGTTTGTTTCCAACGAGTACAAGGTTTCCAGGGCCGTGGAGGGACTGGGAATTCAGGTCCCCAAGATGTATGAGATTGTGAAGGTGGGAGATGCATATGCTACCCTTTCCCAGCGCATCAGGAACAAGAAATCCTTCTCCCGGACCTGTCAGGAGAATCCTGACCGCACGGAAGAGATGGCTCGGGTGCTGTGTGAGAAGGGGAAGGAACTGTTCCGTACTCCCTGCAATACGGATATCTTCCCCAGCCGGAAGGAGCAGTTGCTGAGGGCCATCGGCAAAGCGAGGTTCATCGGCAAAAAGAACCGTGAAATCATTGCCCAATTCGCCCGGACAATCCCGGAAGAAAAGACCTGCGTTCACGGAGATTTCAGTATGGCCAACATCATTGTATCGGAAGGCAATTACTACTGGATAGACCTGGACCGCTTTGGCTACGGGGATCCTATGTTCGACATCGGCCATCTTTTCCAGATATGCAACGTGTATTCTTCCATGAAACAGGTGCAGGACATCTTCCATATGTCAGAGGAGCAGCTGAAGCGTTTCTGGACAGCGTTTGCCAAAGCGTATACGGGTGAGGAAACCCCGGAAGCGTTCAACCGCCTGGCCGGAAAGTTCGCCTGCCTGGATTTGGTCGTACGCAACGAATTTCAAAAGCCCAGCCTGGTGGAGAGCCTTTTCTTTGCCTCGTACATCCGCAATCATGTTAAAAACTACTTCTGATGAATAAGACCGCAGTTGTTTTAGCACTTGCCATGACCGTTTCCTCCTCCCTATACGCCCAGCAGTTTCTCCCCACCAAGAGCATTGTGAATGACCGGGATCTGGGCGGCTATATCACGGAGGATGGCAGAAAGGTAAAGGATCATGTCCTCAACAGGGCCGCCCATCTGGCCGATGCCACCGACAAAGATCTGGAATTCCTTTCCCAGATGCCAGTGGCAAAAGTGGTGGATTTCCGCACAGAGAGCGAGAAAGTGGAAAGGACCGACCGGGATATGGCGGCAGTTATCTTTTCTGCCAACCCTTTAGGGAAACAATTACGGAAGCAACGATGAAAGCAGTTCTTCTAAATCCAGGTGATTTCCGCGAGCTATGATTTCCCCGCTGGTTCCATCAATCAGGATCACGGTCGGGATACCGTTCAGGGAGTAATCCTTCCAGGCTTTACTGTCTCTTCTTCCGGCCGCGTTATCCAGAACATTTACCCACGTCATGCCGTTTTCTTTGAGGAACGGCTTCCATCTTGCGTCGCTGGGGTCTTCTGAGACGGAATATACTTCGAATCCTTTATCATGATACTTGGCGTAAACCTCCTTGAGTTCTGGCAAAGCCGCCACGCAAGGAGCACACCAAGTGGCCCAAAAATCCAAAAGGACAACCCGATTATCAGGATTGTTAACGACAGAGCCAAGGCTGACAAGCTGACCATTGGCATCCGGATACTCCATATCTATGAAGATAGGAACGATATCGCTTCCTTCGGCCCGGGGCTCTGTTTTCATGCGATTAGACAATACGTCCTTCAATTCTGTCACGTATGCCTTTCCCGCCAAGTCAGGAGACAGCCGGTTCAGCGCACAGAGAGCCTGATAGGAAGATTCACAACCCCCGTCGGCAAACATAACCGCCAATGGACCGGTTTCCTCAGCTTCGATAATCTCCTTTTTGAGTTCCTTAACAGCGTCCCTGTCATTGTTGGCGGCAAGGTCCATGAGTCTCCCGTATGTGTCGTTTGACGGAGTCCCAGCCGCGCCCGTAAAGGGGTTCATTTCGTCACTCGTGTCAATGTCGACGAGGATGGTTCCCTGCTCCAGGATAAAGTCCTTCAACTGCTTGTCACCTTGGTAAAGGTACACGCGTGTAGGGGCCGATATGTCAGGACGAAACGCAAATGTCCCATTCTCAACGACAGCGGAATCTAATTTTGCATAGTGGTCCCACGCATCCAGCATCTGAATGGTCGCACCATCTTCAATTCCCTGGACAGTGCCCTTCACAACGCAATAATCTGAATGACATCCAGTAAGGGATATCATGGTCAAGGCCAAGATGGCAATAGCGCCCAGAATAACGAGCAATATCAAACAAATACTGGCTCTACTTCGACTCATTCCCGCTGATTATAGGATTCTCAAATACTCCTTCTCAGAATACCATATTCCACGCTGCCTGCTGGGCACGTCGGCTATGGGCTGCATTCATCTTGCCGAAGTTCCACTTTACGCCAAAGAGCACGTATCGGCCCATGATCAGTCGATAGCTGTCTTCCACGTAGTTGTCCGTGACCGTGTGCGTCAGATTGCGCGTCTGGTTCAAGATGTCGTGAACCTTGACACTTAGGTTGAAAGCACCGATATTCTTGGAGATTTCCGCATTCCACTGCCATTCGGGCTGGCCATAACCTTCCGGGTAGCCCTTGTAAAAGACATACGAAAGGTCTGTATTGAACTCAAACTCTTGCTTGGTGGTGTAAGAGCCCCTTGCGGTCAACCGGGTATCCAACGTGTTCATATTGGCGCTGGGGTCCAGCGAATAACGGGAGATGCGGCCGGTGGTACTGGCTCCCAGGCTGAACGAATAGTGGTCCGGATTGAATTTTACGCTGAAACTGGCCATGGGAGAAAACATCCGGGTGTTGCTTTCGGCATAACCACTCTGTCCGCCGTAGAACCGGTCTCCATCCGCATTTCCCCAGAAATCGGCCATAAAACTTGCATAATCAAAGGCATCCTTGTCCAGTCCGGGGAGCGCCGCCCTGGCCTGATAACTCACCGACGAGTTGAACGCGGCGGCACCGCTAAGGGTAAGCGACCATAGCTTCTTGCTGTCAAGCGGGGTGGTATAGTTCGCAACAAGAGAGCCTGTAAAACTGGGCTTCCGGGAATTAACAGGAATGGAATACAGGATACCGTCCTTATCGTACCAAGAGGCATTGACAAGGGGATTCATATTCATGGTGCCATAGAAATACACCATCAAATTAGAGAAACGTTGCACGTTGTTATGCGACCAGTCGGCACTGAAATACATCTGCGACGAAGGCTTCAAATAAACATTACCAACGCTTAAACGGGACGGATTGGCAATGTTAAGGACCGGTTGCATCCTGGACTGGGACGGACGATTGCTTTGTCCGGAGGCCGATACGGATAACCAGTCCATATCCTTGCTATAAATAAAACGCAGGGTTGGTACCACATACCAGTTCCACTCGCCCTTCCCACTTATGGCTTCTATTCCGTAACTCTTCGAGTAAGTCTCGTTCAAAGAGCCGGTCAAGCGGCCACCCAGGGTAATATAGTTCCGCTGCCCAAACTTGTATTGTGTTGTGAGTTCGTAGCGCTGCTCAATATAGTTTGTGCGGCTTTCCGAAGAGTAGTAATCGTTTCTTCCGGCGGCGTCAAAGGCATCGCGCACATTGCCCTGACTGCCCGTAACACAATAGGCCGATGCCGACAGCGTCCATTTTTCTCCGAAAGGCTCAGTATAACGCAGGGAGCCGCTTATGTATTTGGAGTTACCGTCCGAGTCGTATCGCATACTACGGGTGTCTGACCCGGCCGTGGTTGTGAGCACAGACATTTCTTCGCTCATTCCGTCGTTTGCCCCGAATCCCATATCACTGCTAATACGGATCGTGCGGTTTTTCTTACCCCAAAGCTCGCGGAAGGTAAAATCGGTGTCCAAATCCACTCGTTTACTGGAGTTGATACTGTGTGAAGTATTATCCGACTTATTTACAAAAGCGCCGTCCTTTGCTGTTTCTGACTGCCCGTTACTTCTTGAATCGGATTTGTTGAAGCTGAAAGCGGGGCGCAAGTGGAACCACACCTTGCCCTTCTCTTTCTGGAACTCCATGTTGGCATTGGCCGAATGGGCATACTGCTTGCCGCTGTCCTGCGTGGTTGAAGAAAGGTCTCCGTCGTCTTGGAAGGTGGTCC
>ONTQ01000058.1 GCA_900320795.1 uncultured Bacteroidales bacterium | reverse complement strand
GCGTGCTCTTCTTTGTCCCTTCATCGGCCCGGGATATGCTGGATTTTGACGAGGCCCTCAAGCTGAACGAGGACAGCGAATACCTTTCCATCGTATGCACGGATATGGCCTACGACCTGTCCCTGGAGGGGAAACTGAAGAACTATGACTATGTGGGCACGGCCCTTGCGTCAAGGCCCGGAGAAGGGTTTGACGTTGCATGGAAAAGCCGATACGGGACGGTCCTCCCCGGCGGCTACGCCCAGTTGTACGACTGCTTCTATCTGCTGGCCCTGGCTGCCTCCGTGGTGGAAAGCGGCGATGCCGCATCGGTCCGGGAAGCCCTTGTAAAGCTCACCTCCGGTGAAAAGGCTTCCACGCCCATCTATCCCTGGACGGCGCAAGGTATGCGTGACGCTTTCCAGGCGGCCCGGAACAAGGATTACAAGCATATTACCGGGGTTTCCGGCCCGCTAGAATTTGAAAGCCAGACGCATATCTGCCAGCTGGGCACCACCTACAGCACCTGGACCTATACGGACGGGAAATTTGTAGAGACCGGACGTTTCTCCCGCGACTATACTGGCAGCGACCTCTGGAACTGGACCACCAGCCAGATTGAGGATATGTACGACGAGCAGGCCGCCGATCTCCCGTATCCGCCCCTTGAGGACCAGTTTGCGGTGGTGATTGCTACGTCCACCGGCCGCAGCAACTATCGGCACCAGGCCGATGCCCTGGCCCAGTACCAGATGCTGAAGGGCTTTGGCTACGACGACGACCACATCATCCTCATCCTGGAGGACGACCTGGGCTCCGAAGTTCACGTCACCCCGGGCGGGGAGAACCTCCGCGCTGGCGCGGTGATCGACTACAAAACCAGCCGGGTAACGCCGGAAGACCTCCGGAACATCTTCTCCGGTACGGTTACGGAGCGCACTCCTCAGGTGGTCAAGGGCGGCCCCGGCACCAACGTGTTCCTCTTCTGGAGCGGCCACGGTGCCCGGGATGAGGTGCTTATGTGGGCCGATAATAAACTGGAAGCGGAAACTTTCCGGGGCATCCTGGAGGCCGCCCAGGGGAATTACAGGAAGCTGCTGGCCGTGATGGAAACCTGTTACAGCGGTTCCATCGGCACGTATTGCGAGGGCCTTCCGGGCGTCCTTTTCCTCTGCGCAACCCGCAGCGGCGAAACCTCCCATGCCGATGTGATGGAAGACGGCATCTACCTCTCCAACCGCTTCACGCGCGTTTTCCGGAGCGAGGTGGAGGCCAATCCGGCCATCAGCCTGCACGAGCTTTACTACCAGCTGGCCACCCACACCACCGCTTCCCATGCAGGCCTGTACAACGATTCCTTCTACGGGAATGTCTATCGCAACACCCTGGAAGAGTTCCTGAGGCCATAGGCAGTTCGCGCTGGCAGAATGCCTCCCGGGCGTTCATCTCCCCGGGGTGGATGGACTGAACAGTTTGACGGGATAACATTTTTTTCCTATTTTTGTACGATTGAAGAATAATCCCATGAAAACTGCCTACATCTTCCCTGGCCAGGGTTCCCAGTTCCCGGGAATGGCCCAAGATTTATATAAAGAGCACAAAGAACTGATGGAGAAAGCCAACGGCATCCTTGGCTTCCGCCTCACGGACATCATGTTCGAAGGGTCGGCCGATGACCTCAAGGCCACCCGCGTCACCCAGCCCGCCATCTTCCTGCACAGCGTCATCCTGGCCTTGAGCCAGGCCGTAAAACCGGATATGGTGGCCGGCCACTCCCTGGGCGAATTCTCCGCCCTGGTGGCCGCCGGAGCCGTGAGTTTCGAGGACGGCCTGCGCCTGGTGGCCCTCCGTGCCAGTGAAATGCAGAAATGCTGCGAGAAGACCCCCGGTGCCATGGCCGCCGTCATCAACCTTCCGGACGGCGTTATCGAAGAGGTCTGCGCCGGCATTCCCGGCGTGGTTCCGGCCAATTACAACTCCCCCGGCCAGGTGGTCATCTCCGGGGAGGATGCCGCCGTGGACGAGGCCTGCATCCGGCTCAAGGCCGCCGGCGCCAAACGCGCCCTCAAATTGCCCGTAAGCGGCGCCTTCCACTCTCCGCTTATGGAACCCGCCCGCACAGCGCTGGCCAAAGCCATCGACGAAACGCCCTTCCTGGCACCCCGCTGCCCCATCTACCAGAACGTATCGGCCCGGCCCACTACGGACCCGGCCCTCATCAAAGAGAATCTCCTGAAGCAACTCACTTCGCCGGTGCGCTGGACGCAGACGGTACAAAACATGCTGGCCGACGGTGCCACCACCTTCGTGGAACTGGGCCCAGGCACCGTTCTGCAAGGCCTGGTGAAACGAATCGCCGGCCCCGAAGTGCTCGAAAACATTACGCTGGTTTAGAACAGAAGCATCGCCCGAAGCTCGTCCGGACAGGCGGCATACCGGTAGTCCTCCGCAGGCCCCATCGGCCTGTAACCCCAACCTACGGCGATGGCGGCAATCCCGCCGTTACGGGCCGTTCTCATATCTGTTCCGGAGTCCCCCACCATCACCGCTTCTTCCGGGCCGACGGCGGCCTTGCGCAACACTTCACCCACGATTTCCGGATCCGGCTTCAGGGGAAACCCTTCCCGGTTTCCCAAAACAGCCACGAACGGGAGATCTCCGAAGAACGTGTGAATCAGCCGGTCGGTTCCACTTTGGAACTTGTTGGATGCAACAGCCAGCGCAACACCGGCGGCATGGAGGTCCCTCAGAAGATCCGACATCCCCGGGTAGGGACGGGTGTGATCGTCAATATGAGCTGTATAATAGGCCTTAAAATCTGCCAAAGCGCTGTCTATCAGGGAATCATCGGCCTGAAACTTTTCCGGAAGGGCTTGCATGACCAGGTTGCGGACACCATGTCCCACCATCGCGCGGTACTGCTGCGTGTCGTGCAGGGAGAAGCCCCGCAGCGAGAGGGCGTGGTTTACGGCAGCGCCCAAATCCTCGATTGTATCGAGAAGGGTACCGTCCAGGTCGAAGAGAACGGCTTTATATCGGCTTTGCATCTATTATTTGTTTTCTGTGGCCCAAAATTACAAAAAATCCTGCAATTATTCATTTATTAGGGGGTTTGGGTTTTTTTGCTTATATTTGTAACCTATCAAAGAAACAAACTGCAACTACAACTAATTACATAAACCACTAACTTATTATGGCTAAAGAAAAGAAATTCATCACCTGTGATGGTAACTATGCCGCTTCGAACATTGCGTATCTGTTCAGCGAGCACGCCGCCATCTATCCGATCACTCCCTCCTCCACGATGGCAGAGAACATCGACGAGTGGGCCGCCCACGGTAAAAAGAACCTCTGGGGCGAGACCGTAAAAGTGACCGAGATGCAGAGCGAGGCCGGTGCCGCCGGTGCCGTGCACGGTTCCCTCCAGGCTGGTGCCCTTACCTCCACCTTCACCGCTTCCCAGGGTCTTCTCCTGATGATCCCCAACATGTACAAGATTGCCGGCGAAATGCTGCCCACCGTGTTCCACGTGAGCGCACGCGCCCTGGCCAGCCACGCCCTCTCCATCTTCGGTGACCATCAGGACGTGATGGCTTGCCGTCAGACCGGTTTCTGCATGCTGGCCTCCGGTTCCGTACAGGAAGCCCAGGACCTCGCTGCCGTCGCCCACTTGAGCGCCATCAAGGCCAGCCTGCCTTTCCTGCACTTCTTCGACGGTTTCCGTACCAGCCATGAAATCCAGAAGATCGAAGCCCTTCCGGAAGAGGAGCTCAAGGCCATGGTATCGGAAAAGGCTCTTGCCAAGTTCCGTGAGCGCGCCCTGAACCCGGATGCCCCTGTCACCCGTGGTACCGCCCAGAATGGTGACGTTTACTTCCAGGCCGTGGAAACCCGCAACCAGTGCTACGAAGCCGTCCCGGACATCGTCGCCCGCTACATGGGAGAGATCTCCGAACTCACCGGCCGCAGCTACCGGCCTTTCGAATACTATGGTGACCCTACCGCTGAGAATATCATCGTAGCCATGGGTTCCGTCACCGAAACCATCAAGGAAACCATCGACTACCTCGCCGGTCGCGGCCGCAAGTACGGCCTCATCACTTGCCATCTGTATCGTCCTTTCTCCGAGAAGTACTTCTTCTCCGTCCTCCCGAAGAGCGTTCGCCGCATCGCTGTCCTGGACCGCACCAAGGAGCCCGGCGCCGTGGGAGAGCCCCTCTTCACCGACGTGAAAGCCCTGTTCCAGGGCCGCGACAATGTCCTTATCATCGGCGGCCGCTATGGCCTGTCCTCCAAGGACACCACGCCCGCCCAGATTGTCGCCGTTTATGACAACCTGGACATGAAGGAGCCCAAGGCCGACTTCACCATCGGCATCGTGGACGATGTCACCTTCAAGAGCCTGCCCATCAAGAGCGAGGTTTCCATTGTGAAGCCCGGCACCACCGAGTGCAAGTTCTACGGCCTCGGTTCCGACGGTACCGTCGGCGCCAACAAGAACACCATCAAGATTATCGGCACCCATACCAACCTCTACAGCCAGGCCTATTTCGACTACGACTCCAAGAAATCCGGCGGATACACCTGCTCCCACCTGCGCTTCGGCCAGCAGCCCATCAAGGCTCCCTATCTGGTGAACACTCCGGACTTCGTAGCCTGCCACGTTCCTTCCTATCTGAAGAAATACGATGTCCTGAAGGGCATCAAGGAAGGCGGCACCCTCCTGCTGAACAGCCTTTGGGATGAAGAAGAAACCATCCAGAACATCCCCGACAACGTGAAAGCCATCATCGGCCGTAAGCACATCAAGGTGTATATCATCAACGCCACCAAGATTGCTGCCGAAATCGGCCTTGGAAACCGCACCAATACCATCCTTCAGAGCGCCTTCTTCAAGATTACGGGCATCATCCCCTATGAGGACGCCGTGAAGTACATGAAGGATGCCATCGTGAAGTCCTATGGCAAAAAGGGCGAGAACGTGGTGAACATGAACTACGCTGCCGTTGACCGCGGCGGGGAATACACCGAACTCCATGTCCCGGCCGAATGGGCCAACCTCACCGCCAAGTTCGAGAATCCCAACAAGGACCGCCTGGCTCCTGCCTTCGTGAAGGACATCGCCGACATCGTGAACGCACAGGCCGGTGACACCCTTCCCGTAAGCGCCTTCATGCCGTATGCCGACGGCACCATGCCCGCCGGTACCGCTGCTTATGAAAAACGCGGCGTAGCCGTGAATGTCCCCACCTGGGATGCCGAGAAGTGTATCCAGTGCAACACCTGCGCCTTCGTCTGCCCGCACGCCGCCATCCGCCCGTTCCTCCTCACCGAGGAAGAGGCCGCCAAGGTTCCCGCGAATGTGAAACTGGCACAGGGCAAGGCCAATCTCAAGGAATACAAGTACGCCATCGCCATCTCCGTGGACGACTGCACCGGTTGCGGCAACTGCGTGGATGTGTGTCTCGCCAAGCCTGAGAAAGCCCTCAAGATGGTTCCCTACATCAATGACAAGGAAGACCAGGCCGCTTTTGATTACCTGAACAAGAAGGTGGGTTACAAGGAGTATGTGGACAAGAAGGCCAACATGAAGAACAGCCAGTTCGCACAGCCTCTGTTCGAGTTCTCCGGTGCCTGCGCAGGTTGCGGCGAAACCCCGAACATCAAGACAATCACCCAGCTCTTCGGTGACCACATGATGATTGCCAACGCCACCGGTTGCTCCTCCATCTACGGCGCTTCCTTCCCTGCCAGCCCGTACTGCACCAACGCAGCAGGCCACGGCCCCGCCTGGGCCAACTCCCTGTTCGAGGACTTCTGCGAATTCGGCCTGGGTATGAAACTCGGTTCCGACCGCGCCCGTGAAACGGTTGCCGGTGCCATGAAGAAAGCCCTTGAGTGCGAATGCTGCAGCCAGGACATCAAGGCCCTGGCCGCCAAGTGGCTGGAAGCCCCCCAGGATGCCGCTGTCACCCGCGAAGTCGCCGACAAACTTGTCCCGCTGGCCAAGGAATGCGACTGCGAGGCCTGCAAGAAACTCGTCGAGTACAAGCACTTCATCCCGGCCCGCAGCCAGTGGATTTTCGGTGGTGACGGTGCTTCCTACGACATCGGTTACGGCGGTCTGGACCACGTGCTGGCCAGTGGCGAGAACGTGAACGTCCTGGTTCTGGACACCGAGGTCTATTCCAACACCGGTGGACAGAGTTCCAAGGCCACTCCTGTGGGCGCCATTGCCAAATTCGCCGCTTCCGGCAAGAAGATTCGCAAGAAGGATTTGGGCATGATGGCCATCAGTTACGGCTACGTCTATGTGGCCCAGGTAGCCATGGGCGCCTCCCCGGTCCAGTTCTTCAACGCCATCAAGGAAGCCGAAGCCTATGACGGACCTTCCCTCATCATCGCTTACAGCCCTTGTATCAACCACGGCCTCAAGGCCGGCATGGGTCTGAGCCAGAAGGAAGAAAAACTTGCCGTCGAGTGTGGATACTGGCACCTCTACCGTTACAACCCGGCTCTCGAGGGCACGGACAAGAATCCGTTCACCCTGGACAGCAAGGAACCCGACTGGACTAAGTTCCAGGACTTCCTCAAGGGAGAGGTCCGTTTCGCTTCCCTGTACAAGATGTTCCCGGAGAACGCACAGGAACTCCTCAACAAGACCGAGGAATTCGCCAAGGTGCGCCTGAACACTTACAAGCGCCTTGCCGGTAAATAATCCATGGAATTGCTAAAGAATCGGTGGCCTTGAAGGTCACCGATTCTTTTTATTGGATAAACGCCTGATTTGCGAGATCGTAGGCTTTCTGGATACGCTGGGCATAGCCCAGAAACGTTTCCCCAGCAGGCGTGAGCCGTAGTTCCGTACCCCGTACAAAGAGCGGCTGGCCGATAATCTTCTCCAGCGAGGCAATCTGGGCACTCACCGCCGGTTGCGTTACACCCAGTTTTCGGGCGGCGGAGGTAAAACTGCCTTCTTCCACTACGGCAAGAAAGGTACGTATTTTGCTGTCTTCCAACATTCGTTGTTGACTTTTGTCTGCTACAAAAATGGCAAAAAAGACGGGAAAAACCAAGAATTACTACAACACGTAAATTATTTATCATGAAACAATAAATTAATTAACGTAATTATTTGCAAATAAAATAAAAGTAACTTAATTTTGCTTTTAGAATCATTATTCAACACAATATGAAACAATTCTTTCTTTCTTTAACTGCCTTTGTGCTGGGAACCACGCTGGCCCTGGCGCAGCAACCCACCCGTGAGCAGATGGAAGCCTATCTCTCCCAGATGCCCCAGCTTCCCAATTCCGACCAGGTCAGAATCGGCAAGATGGAGAACGGGCTCACCTATTACATCCGTCACAACGAACTGCCGAAAGGCCGTGCGGAATTCTACCTGGCCACCAATGTAGGCGCCATTCAGGAAAACCAACCCGCACAGGACGGTCTGGCCCATTTCCTGGAGCACATGTGCTTCAACGGAACCCAGAACTTCCCGGACAAGAGCATCCTGAACTACCTCCGTTCCATCGGCGCGGAGTTCGGCCGCAACATCAACGCCTCCACCGGCTTTGAAGAGACGCAGTACATGCTCAACAACATCCCCGTAGAGCGTGAGAGCGTGGTGGACAGCTGCCTGATGATTCTCAGGGACTATTCCCACTTCGTGCTCAACGAGCCCAAGGAAATTGACGCAGAGCGCGGAGTCATCATCGAGGAACGCCGTCAGCGCCGCAATGCCGGATGGCGTACCATGGAGCGCAGCCTTCCTTATTACTTTGGCCAGGAATCCAATCTGGCCCAGTGCACCCTCATCGGCCTGCAGGAGCATCTGGAAACCTTCGAATATCAGAGCCTCAATGACTTCTATCACACCTGGTATCACCCCGGCAACCAGGCTGTCGTAGTGGTAGGTGATGTGGACGTGGACCGCACCGAGGCCAAGATCAAGGAGTTCTTCGGCATTATCCCGCTCAAGGAGAACGCACTCCCGAAGCCCATCCAGCACATTGCAGACCACAAGGAACCCCGCGTTGGCATTCTCACGGACCCGGAGACCACCTCCCCGTCCATTGAACTTATCTGGCACAGCGAGGCTATGCCTGAAATTGCCAACGCAACCGCCATCGGCCAAGTGCAGGATCTGGTGGAAGGCATCCTTTCCATGGTCATGCGCGAACGTTTCGAGGACATCACCTCCAAGCCCACTTCCCCGTACCTGAGCGCCAGTTTCGGCATCAACGACTTCATTTATGAAGACATCGAGGGTACCATGGGCGATGTATCCCTCCGCGAAGAGAACATCCTCGGCGGTTTCCGCGACTTTTACACGGAACTCATCCGCCTCAAGAAATACGGCATCACCGAGGCCGAATTCAAGCGCGCCAAGGAGAACTACCTCTCCATGATGGAAACCCGCGTCAACCGCGCCTCCACACGCCAGAATCCCGAATTTGTCCGTCCTATCCTGAACAACTTCTTTGACAAGAAGCCCATCATGGAGCCCGATACGGAGAAGCAGATCGTAGAGGCCCTCTTCGGCCAGATCAACTCCGCCGTCATCAGCCAGACCGCTGCTCAGCTCTTTGGTGATGAGAACCTCGTCATCATCTACAGCGGCCCCGAGAAGGCCGGCATCGCCACCCCGACCGCCGAACAACTTCTCTCCGTCATGGCCGAAGTCAACGCCTCTGACATTGCCGCCCCCGAAGGAGAGGACATCCCCGAAGCCTTCCTGGATCCTGCCAAACTCAAGGGCAGCAAGATTACCAAAACCGGCACCACCCTTTACGGCGCCACCGAGTGGACGCTCAAGAATGGGGTAAAGGTGATTGTCTATCCCACCGACCTCCAGAAAGACCAGATTCTCTTCACCCTTACCAAGCAGGGCGGTCTGAGCCTCGTTCCGACTGAGGACTTGGCTAGCTTCGACGACAACCTGGTCATGCTTTTCGAAAGCAACTCCGGTGTCTCCTCCTTCTCCGGCACTACCGTGAGCAAGATGCTCACCGGCAAGAACTTGAGCGTTTCCCCGTTCATGGATGCCCTGCAGCACGGTATCTCCGGCCGCAGCACCGTGAAAGACCTGGAGACCGCTTTCCAGCTGATGTATCTTCAGTTTGTGGATCCTCGTTTCGATCCCGAGGAGTGGCAGAACGGAGTGGACCAGATTAACGCCGTCCTCCCCAATCTGGTGAACCAGCCCAACTACAAGCTCCAGACCGAGCTCTACAAGACCCTCTACGGAAACAATCCCCGCAAGGAAATGCTCTCGGCCGAAAAGGTAGCCAAGGCCAACCTCGCCACCCTGGAAAAGAACTACCGCAAACTCTTTGCCGATGCGGCCGGTGCATCCCTCGTCATCGTGGGCGATGTGAACCCTGAGTCCCTGAAGCCGCTGGTAGAAAAGTATGTGGGTTCCCTGCCCAAGGGCAAGAAGGCCCAGAACTGGATTGACACCAACGAGGATATCGTGAAAGGCAACATCCAGAACATCTTCGATGTGGACATGCAAACCCCGAAGAGCACTGTCCTTCAGGTGTATAGCGCCGACATTCCTTTCTCCTACGAGAAATCCGTCGCCTTGGAAGCCATTTCCTACATCCTGGACATGCGCTATGTGGAAAGCCTGCGTGAGGAAGAAGGCGGCACCTATGGTGCCAGCACCGCCGCGCAGCTGGAGCGCCGTCCCAAGGAGAGCGCCCTCATCCAGGTTTACTTCGACTGCAAGCCGGCCCTCTGCGACAAACTTCGCGAACTGGCCGTCAAAGGCATGAAGGACCTGGCCGCCAACGGTCCCACCGACGAAGAAGTGAACATGGCCAAACTCAACCTCCAGAAGAATATCCCCGAAAGCCGTCAGCGCAACACCTGGTGGAAGAACGGCATCGAGATGTATCTCCTGTACGGGACAGACCGTGACGCCCTCTACGAGGCCGCCGTCAATTCCCTGAGCAAGGACCTCATCCAGAATACCCTGAACGAGATCCTTGGCCAGAACAACTTCATCGAAATGGTGATGAAGCCCGCCAATACCGCCGAGGCTGAATAATAAGTTTGACGCGGAGATATAAAAAAGGCTGTGACGGTGTGATGTGAACCCCAAAAGTTGGACGGTTTAACATTATTTAGGAAGCCTTCGATTGGAACAGAGCTCGGTATTGCACCGGGCTCTTTC
>ONTQ01000082.1 GCA_900320795.1 uncultured Bacteroidales bacterium | reverse complement strand
GATGAAATCAACCGCGGCGCCATCACATCTCCTGCACAGGCCATGATGGGTAAGGTGTCCGGTATGCTGGTGACTCCTGCTTCCGGCAGCCCCGGTGAAGGAGCTACTATCCGTATCCGTGGCGCTGCATCCCTGAATGCCAACAACGACCCGCTCATTGTGATTGACGGCGTGCCCATCACCCGTGAGGGTGGCGCCGGCATGGGTGACCCGCTGGCTTCCGTGAACCCGAACGACATCGAGAGCTTCTCCGTCCTGAAGGATGCTTCCGCTACCGCTATCTATGGTTCCCGCGCTTCCAACGGCGTTATCATCATCACCACCAAAAAGGGCAGCAAGGGCGCTCTTCAGGTGGATGCATCGGCCAGCTTCTCCGTGAAGCAGAATACCAAGACTATCAAGATGATGACCGGCGATGAACTGCGTGCCTATGTGTCCGATGTTTATGGCCAGGAATCAGGCGCTTATGCCATTCTGGGCAACGCAAACACCGACTGGCAGAAACAGATTTACCGTCCGGCTGTGGGCACGGATCTGAACATGAGCCTGCGTGGCGGCAACGTGGTCCCGTTCCGTGTGAGCGCTGGTGTCAACTATGACCAGGGTACCATCAAGGGCGGGGACAACGAACGTTACAACTTAGACGTGAACCTGTCGCCCAAGTTCTTCCAGGATCACCTGAGCATCAATGCCAATGTGAAGGGCGTTATTCAGAAAACCAACTGGGGTGCAGGCGCCGGTGCCATCGGCAATGCCATGCGTATGGACCCGACCAAGCCCATTTATGCAGAAGATGGTTCCTACTTCAACTGGTACGACGGCGGCAATCCCAACTCCATGGCCGGTATCAACCCGCTTTCCCAGATATACGAGCGCAGCAATTCCAATAGATCCCTGCGTTCTATCGGCAATCTCCAGCTGGACTACAAAGTGCACGGCTTCGAAGACCTCCGCTTTAACCTGAACCTGGGCTACGACGTGGCTAAAAACCACAACGAGAACCACAATATCCTGGGTACCTACATGGCCGCCCTCAGTTCTCCTGACTATGCCTACATCAGCGACAATTTCAACAGCAACACGCTGCTGGAGTTCTATGCCGACTATAACCATGAGTTCAAACACTCCAACCTGGATGTGATGGCCGGTTATTCCTGGCAGCACAACTATGTGAAATACGATGGCTCCACCTACTACAATAAACCGGAGCTCTGGAAAGCGGAAGACCTCTTCCAGAAGAACCCGACATCGGCCAAAGAGTATTATCTGCTGTCGTTCTTCGGTCGTGTCAATTATTCCATCCTTTCCCGTTACCTGTTCACGGCTACGGTCCGTGCCGATGCCTCTTCCCGCTTCGCCAAGGGCAACCAGTGGGGTATCTTCCCTTCCGCAGCCTTTGCATGGAACGTCAAGAACGAAAGCTTCCTGCGTAATGTAAACGCCGTGTCCGCCCTCAAACTCCGCCTGGGCTGGGGTCGTACCGGTCAGCAGGATATCGGCGATGACTATTATCCCGCCATGGCTTTGTACCGTCAGGAGACCACGGTTCTCATGCAGTACAATATGGGTGGCGAGCTCATCAATGTCCTTGCCCCTCAGGCCTACAACAAGAATCTGAAATGGGAGACCACCGAAACCTGGAACGCCGGTTTGGACTTTGGCTTCATCAATGACCGCATCACCGGTACCGTGGAGGTTTACTACCGCAATACCTTCGACCTGCTGAATGTGGCTCCTACTGCTTTGGGTCAGAACTTCAGCAATACCACCATCCAGAATATCGGCGACATGGTGAACAAGGGTGTGGAACTCTCCCTGAACTTTGTCCCTGTGGAAACCGACAACTGGCATTGGAGCATTGGCGGCAACGTCACCTTCCAGGACACCAAGATTACCAAGCTTACTGCAGAGAAAGTGGAAGGCTTCCTGGGTACGACTACCGGTGCTTCCATGGGTAGCAATACCGGTTTCTCCTCGGTACACCGTGAGGGCTTCGCTCCGTATACCTTCTATCTGTTCGAGCAGCTCTACGACCAGAATGGCAACCCTGTCTATGCCGGTCTGGTGGACCGCGACGGCGATGGCACCATCACCGATGCAGACCGTTACGTGACGGGTTACAGCCCCATCCCTTCCATGTACTTTGGCCTGAATACCCGCCTGAGCTACAAGAACTGGGACTTCTCCATCAATGGTCACGGCTCATTCGGCAATTACGCCATCAACAAAGTGCGCAAGGGGTATGCCTCCAGCCTTTATATCCCTGACCAGGTGGGCAAACACTACATTGACAACCTGTCTTCCCAGTATCTGATTCCCGGATGGAATGGTGGAACCGACAGCTCCAACCAGGCCTATTCCGACCTGTGGGTGGAGAATGCTTCCTTCTTCAAGATTGACGACATCAACCTGGGTTACACCTTCAAGCTGAATAACGAGTACTTCAAGTCGCTCCGTCTGGCAGCTTCCGTCCAGAATGTGTACACGTTTACCAAATACTCCGGCATGGATCCGGAACTGACGGCCGCAGACGGTGTGGACAACACCATCGTTCCTCGTCCCCGTTTCTATACGATCCGTGTGAACATTAACTTCTAATGGAAAGACTGCAATGAAAAAGATAGTTTACAGATTATTTGTTGCGGCGCTGGCCCCTGTCCTGGTTTGTTCCTGCCTCCAGAACCTGAACACGGTTCCGCTGGATACAACCACCACTGCTGCCAACGATGCCTATGCCAAGCCCAGCAGTTACCTGGCGGGCCTGGCATATATCAACGCCTATTACAACTTCGTGAGCACTGGCGATCCGGGTGCCTCCGACCTGGCTTTCAGCGATGCCGGACAGAGCGAACTGATTCGTCAGTGGACCAACCTGAACGAGCTTAGCGTAGATTCTTTCAAGTGCACCTGGGGTGACGACTATGTGACCGATATCCAGTATGACAAATGGACGACGGCTGACAATGCCGCCCTGGTAGCCGTTTATACCCGTTGCATGAAGGGTGTCACCCTGGTGAACGAGTACCTGGCCCAGACGACGCCTGAACTCATTGCTCAGCGCGGTCAGGAAAGCATCGCCGCTACGGTGGCCCAGTACCGTGCCGAGGCCCGTTTCCACCGTTGCATGTTCTACTGGATGCTCCTGGACTGCTACGGCAATCCTCCGTTCGCTACCTATGATAATATCGCCAACGGCACTACGCCCAAGCAGTTGGGCCGCGTCGGTCTGTATGAATGGCTGGTAGGCGAACTGGAAGAGTTAGCCCAGGATGACGATATGCCTGAATATGGCGAAGTCGCTTATCCCCGCGCTACCAAAGGCTCCGTGGTGGCCCTGCTGGCCGAGATTTACCTGAATGCAGAGGTATATACCGAAACGGAAGATAAGATGGGAACGGCCGAATGGCAGAAAGCCAAGGACGCCGCTGCCGATGTTATCGCCATGGGATACAGCCTTGAGCCCAAGTTTGAGAACCTGTGGAAGCAGGATAACACCACCAATGGTGCTGCCGAAAGAGAGTTCATTTTCGCCGTGGATTACGACAAAGACCATGCTCAGAGCTGGGGCGGTACCACCACCCTCGCATCCGCTTTCATGAGCGCTGATGTAAACCAGCGCCTGGCGGATTTGCTGGGTACCGGCGGCTCCGGTATCATTCCGGAGAACTGGAATGGCTACCATGTCTCCAACGAGTATGTCAATTACTTTGAACTGAATGGCGTGGATTGGAGCGGTAAAGGCTTCGGCTATGACCGTGAGACTTCCGACAAGCGTGCATTCTTCATTAACGAAGGCATCAAGGAATTCGACAAGGCCGATGTTTCCAGCGGCTGGCGTTGCTGGAAGTTCAGCGGACTGTATACCGACGGTCACGTGAACGACGCTTCGGTGGACAACTACAAGTTCTCCTCCATGGACTATCCTATCTTCCGCCTCGCGGAGATGTATCTGATTTACGCCGAGGCCGACGCCCGTCTGAATGGCGGGGAAGTGGTGGATCCTGTTGCAATCGGCTATGTGAAAGCCCTTCGTGACCGTGCCGGTGTGGATATGCCGGATACCATCGATCTGGACTTCCTGCTGGCCGAGCGCGCTCGTGAGCTTATGCTTGAAGGCCACCGCCGCACCGACCTCATCCGCTATGGCTACTTTACATCCATGCAGTTCCCCTGGCCCTACAAGGCCGGTGTGAAGAACGGAAAGGCTTCCATCCCTTCCTTCATGCAGGTTTTCCCTATCATCTTGAGCGACCGTACCGCCAATGTAACCCTGGAACAGAACCCTGGTTATTAATCGATTGCAATTATGAAAACATTGAAATATTTGACTATTGCTGCAGTCGCCCTTCTGGCCTTGTGCTCCTGCGAGCGCGAGTTTAAGAAGACGCAACTTGTTCCCGAGAGTCAGTTCGTAGCCCCGGTGCTGCAGGAAATTTCCGACATCGTCATCGATGCCAATAACAATAAGGTGGAGGCCGTCGTATTTGTGTGGTCTCCCGCCAGTTTCGGCGTGCAAACACAAATTGAGTATTCCGTTTATGCCAAGTCTTTGGTGAACAGTGAGGAGCACGAGGCCCTGCTTGGGTCGTCATACACCACCTCTCTCTCTATCGCCAAGGAAGACCTGAACTCCCTGGCTGTGAGCGAGCTGGCTCTGCCCCGCAATGCGAAAAGCCCCGTGAGCGTCTGGGTTGAGGCTGCCGTTACCGGACTCAACGTGTCCAGCATCGCTTCCCAGAATACTATTGACTTTAATGTGACCACCTACGATCCTCCTAAGGGCTGGGTCTTCTTCCCGGGCTACTACAACAGCTGGGGAGACAGTAACGACAAGGAGCACTGGAGAGTTTGGGAAGTGGAAGGCGGTTCCGGTGTTTACCGTACAATCGTAGAACTGAAGGAAGACAAGGACAATACTCCTGGCATCTGCCCGCTCAAACTCTATATGGACGGCGCGTGGCTGGGTGGCGCCGACGGTTATGTGGCTACCTGGGACAACTGGGACTACGGTGACAAGGATGGCAACTGGGGTGTTCCCGCCGATGAGACCATCAATATCATCGAATTCAACAAGAACAAGAAAGCGGCCTCCCGTACGGCTCTTGCCAAGGGTGTGGGCCTCATCGGAAGTTTCTCCGCTTCTGGCTGGAATTCCGATGTTAAGTTCCAGTATGACAATACCAACAACCTCTGGGTCATTGAAGAAGTGTCACTGGCTTCCGGCGATGAATTCCTCATCCACCTGAATGAAGCTTGGGACAAGTTCAAATATGGCGGTCCGCTCAAGGCTTCCGACGCCGTTGAAGGCGGCTTCGACCTGGTTCAGGGCGGCGACTCGGCCAATATCCCGGTAACCGATGGCGGTACTTATAAACTCATCCTGCATGCCAACCGTACCCCTATGGTACTGGAAATGGTGAAGAAATAGTTAATCTGCAAAACGATGAAAAGAATATTCAATATATTGGCTGTAGCCGTGCTGGCATTAGGGATGGCGTCCTGCGCCAAAATTGAGCAGGAAGACGCCTTCTCTACCGCCCCTGTAGCCCCTGAGCTCTATGCTCATAACGACATTCTCATCACCAACAATACGCTGGGTGAGGATGTGACCTTCTCCTGGAGCGCTTACCGTTTCCTCCCTGAGGGCCTTCAGTATACGCTCTATGCTGTATATGACATCGATCCTGTGGTGCTCACCACCACCAAAGAGCGCAGTGTTTCATGGACTAAGGCTGCTTTCGCCTCTTTGTTGAAGGAGAAAATCGACAATCTTCCCGAGAATGATATCTTCTCCATCCTGCTCTATGTCGCCGTTCCCAACGGTGATAAAGAACTGAAATCGGCAAATATCCGCGTTTCCGTTTATTCTGCCGGTGATGCCGTAGAGCCGGTGATTACCGAAGTAATGGAAGAAACAGTCCTTGATCCCTCTGAGCCTACTGCGTTGATTCCGGTTTTGAGTTGGGAGCCCGCCCGCCTGGTCTATGGCGAAAAGGTTACTTACGATGTTTTCGTTTCCCTGCCCGAAACCAAGGCCGATGAAGAGCCGGTTGCGCCCAAGAAGGCGAAACTTACCACTGAACCCATCGAAGAGACTTCGCTGATTGTTACGGTTGATGCCTTGAATGAGGCCATCGTTGCCGCCGGCGGCGTAGAGGATGCCGAGAATGACATTCTCTTCGAGGTCGTGGCTTACTGCGCCTCCCTGCCCGAAGGTGTCGTTTCCTCCGCTGCTTTGGCAACGGTCACCACCTACCTTGCCACGTTCCCGGAAGTCCTGTATGTACCTGGTAACTATCAGGGCTGGGACCCCGCTTCTGCACCTACCCTTAAGCACAGCAAAGTGACCAAGGGCTTCTATCAGGGTATCATTAACCTGACCACTACTGACGGTGCTGCCGCTATGTTCAAATTCAGTCCGGTCCCCGAGTGGAAGGACGACTTTGGCGGAAAGGTGGAAGTGAATGCCGCCGGTTCCGGTGCGTTCGCCACTGCAGAGGGCACCGTGGGTGTCGCCGACAACATCGAGGTTCCTTCCGGTGTGTATTACATCGAACTGGACAAGAAGTTTGGTGAGATCCGCATGGTGCAGTTCGAGACCCTGAGCCTCATCGGCTCCGCTGTGGGCGACTTCAGTTGGGGCAGTGACGTGGATCTTGTCTACGATGCCCAAAAGCAGGAGTTCTCCGCCACCACCGAATTCAAGTCGGGTGAGTTCAAGATGCGCTTCAATCACAACTGGGACATGGCCCTGGGCGGTGATTCTGAGACGGGTTACACCCTCGCGGGCGGTAACATCGTCGTGGAGAAAGACGGTGAATACAAGATTGTGGTGGATGCCTCCGTGGCTCCTTTTGCGATCAAGTTTATCAACACCTCCTTCCCTGAGCAGCTTTATGTTCCCGGAAGCCACAATGGCTGGGACCACAGCAAGACATCCTTTGCCGGTAACGGTGAAGGCCAGTACGAAGGTTTCGCCAACTTGGGCGGCGAGTGGGGCTTTAAGTTCACCCCGGCTCCCAACTGGGACAATGGCGAATGGGGCTTCCTGAAGAACTCCGCTCCGGTCGAGGAGGGCATCTGGACCACATATCAGCTTACCGACAGCGATGCCGGAAACATTCTGGAGGCATCCGAAATTACTTACTACAAGGCTGTCGTGAATCTGACCGATCTCACCTTAAAGGTGACTCCCATCACCTCCGTCGGTATCATCGGTGGCTTTGTCGGCAACTCCTGGGCCTCCGATATGTATCCGATGGAATATAATGCCGACAAGGACTGCTGGGTGGCCAAGGAAGTGGAAATCATTAAGGGCACCGAGTGGAAGTTCCGCATGAACGAGGCCTGGGATATCAACCTGGGCGGCAGCCTGGACAACCTTGTTCAGGACGGCAGCAATATCAAGGAGGAAGAGGGCGCCATTTACGACGTTGCCCTGTACATCAACACCACTCCTTACCACGCTGTTATCACCAAGACCGGCGAGAGTGACTTCGTAGATACCTCTGAAGGCCCTTGGAGCCTGATAGGTGAAATCGGCGAATCCAACTGGGATACCGACTTCGACATGGAAAAGAGCGGCC
>ONTQ01000106.1 GCA_900320795.1 uncultured Bacteroidales bacterium | reverse complement strand
GGTGGAGGCCAACGACATTTCCTGGCGCTTCAACCTGCGCACGGACCAGCTGGCCCAGCTGGGCATGATTGTGATCACCGTGGGCAACCGCGGCGGCCATCCCAACCGCTCCAAGTGGTACCACAACTACGGCTACGGCAACCTCCGGGACTACGGTCTGGAAGACCAGAAGGTGGCCATCCAGCAACTGGCCGCCCGCCACAAATGGATTGACATCGGCCGCGTGGGCATCCACGGCCATTCCGGCGGCGGTTTCATGTCCACCGCGGCCATCCTCAAATACAACGACTTCTTCAAGGCGGCCGTCTCCTGCGCCGGCAACCACGACAACAGCATCTACAACCGCTGGTGGAGCGAACAGCACCACGGCATCCAGGAGAAAGTGGCCAAGGGAGACACCTCCTTCGTGTACAAGATTGACACCAATCAGGAAATCGCCTCCCGCCTCAAAGGGCATCTGATGCTGGTCACCGGAGACATAGACAACAATGTGAACCCCGCCAACACCATCCGTGTGGTGGACGCCCTCATCCGGGCGAACAAACGCTTCGACCTGGTGGTCCTGCCCGGCCAGCGCCACGGCTTCGGAGACATGAACACGTATTTCTTCTGGAAAATGGCCGACCATTACGCCCGCTACCTCATCGGAGACAAGCGGGAACGGCCTGTCGACATAGCAGAACTGAACAATGATTAAAGCGATGAAAAAGCTATTTCTTTTGGTAGTGACACTCCTGGCGCTGCATGCCTGCGACGGTCTCAGGACCGCACACTATGAAGATGACCTGGCCCTCCCCCGGGAGCAGGAATCGGCCGATACGCTGCTTCTGTCCATCGACGTGGAGTATGTGACCAAAGGGCCGTCCCCGGAAGCGGTGGAGCAGATGAACGGCGTCATCCTTACCCAGGCCTTCGACCTGGAGGACAGCCCGGGCACCGTGGAAGAAACGGCGCTGCGCTACCGGGAAAACCTCATCGACGAATTCCTGACCGAGTCCCGTTTCACCTGGGAAGACCGCATCATCGGCCTGTTCACGGAGAAGTACAAGGGCTGGCGCAATTACCTTCTCACCTACTACAGTTTCCGCGGCGGAGCTCACGGCATCCAGACCATGAGCCAGATTGTCTTCGACGCCAAAACCGGGGACGTGCTCTCCGAAGGGGATTTCCTGGCCGATGGCTATGAGGAGCCCGTGGCGGAACTCCTTCGGAAGGCCATCCTGGATTCCATGACGGCCGAAGCCCCGGAACTGGTGGATCTGGTGCAGATGGACGCCATCGGCCCCAATGGCAATTTCTCCGTAGGGAAAGACGGCATGGAATGGATTTTCCAGCCCTATGAGGCAGGGCCTTATGCGCTGGGCATCCTATCGGCCACCCTGGACTGGGAGGCGTTGAAACCCTATTTAAAGTAAACGATATGGACTGGATTGTGACTGAGGTGGACGGGAAGGTCGCATCCATAGCGACCGATTACCGCCATCTTCCCCACATCGCCGCAGAGATTGCCAAATTGCCCGCAGAAGAGACCTTCTCCCTGGGTACGCGCAAAATCTCCACCGGCGAACTGCTGGAATACGCGGAGTACCTCACGTGGGATGACCTCCGGCTCTTCGGTACACCCTTCCAACTGAAAGTCTGGGAGAAACTGTTCCGACTTCCCCGCCGCCTGTACAGTTACACGGAACTGGCTCAACTGGTGGGGGTTCCGCAAGGCGTGCGGCCGGTGGCCCATGTGGTGGCCATCAACCCCATCGCCTATGTGATTCCCTGCCACCTGATTGTTCCCAAAGAGTCCCTGGACAAGGTACAGGAAATCCGTACCCGTGCAGAGGGAACGCTCTTCAAGGGCAAGGACCTTTACCTGCTGGATTCCCTGGATGTGGGCGCCTATGCCTACGGAACGGAAATCAAACGTGCCTTCATCAAAACCCAGCTGTCGGAGTAATGAACCTTCTGGAAGTATGCTGCGGGAATCTGGACAGTGTGCGCGCCGCCGTGGAGGGCGGGGCTCCGCGCATCGAACTGTGCAGCGCCCTGGAACTGGACGGGCTCACCCCCGCCCGGGAGGATATCAAGGCCGCCCGTTCCCTTTTCCCGGACCTTACCATCCATGTGCTCATCCGCCCGAGGGCCGGGGATTTCTGCTATACGCCGGAAGAGGTAGACCTCATGTGCCGACAGATTGAAACAGCCCTGGGCTGCGGGGCCGACGGCATTGTCATCGGCTGCCTCACCCCTTCCGGAGACGTGGACAAGGAGGCCATGCAGGAACTGATGCGGACGGCCCGGAACGTCACCTTCCACCGGGCCTTTGACGTGTGCCGGGAGCCGTTTTCGGCCCTGGAAGACATTATAGAACTGGGGTGCCGCCGCATCCTCACCTCCGGCCAGGCCCCCGTGGCGGCGGAAGGCACCGACCTGATCCGCGAGCTTCGCACCCGGGCGCAGGGGCGCATCGGCCTCCTTCCGGGCTGCGGCGTCAACCCCCGAAACGCCCGCCGCATCCTGGAACTCACCGGCTGCAGCGAAATCCACGCATCCGCATCGGCCCGGGAGGCCGACGGACGCAAGGTGACATCGGCCTCCACCGTTGCCGCCATCCTTCAAGCCATAAACGATTGAACCATGTATAAATTCACCTCTGTAAAGAACCAGGCCGACAAGTACATCCTGAGCCTGGACAACCATGTCAGCATCATGGAGGCCCTTATGGCCTTCTGTCAGGAAAAGGGCATCCTCTGCGGCGAAATCGGCGGCCTCGGGGCCGTGAACCACGCCACCTTCCGCTACCTGAACCCGTCCACCATGAAATATGTGGACAAGACGTTCGACGAGCAGATGGAAATCACCAACCTCACGGGAAACATCTCCCAGAAGGACGGCAAGCCGTATCTGCACGTACACATCACGGCCAGCCGCAGCGACTATTCGTGCATCGGCGGCCACCTGCTGGACGCCCGCATCAACGGTGCGTGCGAACTCTTCGTGACGGCCTTCCCCGGCACCTTCGCCGGCCGCCGCACCGACGCCGAAACCGGCATCAACCTGTACGAGTTCTGACGGAATCTCCCCGCTTGTTGCGGACGAAAGGGATGGTCTCCTTTTTTCTACCCTGCAAACAAATCGTCCATCGTTATCTCGTTCTGCACCATGTTATAGTGAACATTGTGAGCAACTCCGTTTGTTGTAACCATGACAAGATGGAGGGTTCGCTTATCCTTTGAAAACGCCTGATAGGCATTGAGTTTGTTTTGCAGGTCGCTGGCATAATCGTTGTCGATGGTGAAGGTGTCCGCCGCGTGTTTCATCTCACAGATATCTGTAAAGCCATCGGCTCGCTGCATGACCAAGTCAATCTGTGCTCCACGACGCTGGTCTGTTCCACGGATGAACCACGAACATATGTTGGTCTGAACGCCGGAGATGCCAAGGGCTGCCTTTATCTGCGGAATGTGCTGGAGGCATACGCGTTCAAATGCATGTCCCTTCCATGTGTTATGAGAAGGCGACGTGAAGGTGTTCAGCCAATAATGCTCATCGCTGAAGGCATTTTTCCGGATGCAAAGGAAATAGAATAGCGTGTAGTTGTCTATCAACTGGTACAACGCGTTGGACTCTGCTGTGTCGGCCGAAGAAAAACGGCGTATGAATCCGCATTCTTCCAATTCTTCCAATACAGTGGAGAATGTGCCGCCGTCCGAGAGTTTGCTTGCCGCCAGTATACCCTCCCTTGTCATTCCGGACCGTCTTCCGTCGCTCAAACATTCGATGACCTTGAGATAGTTCTCCGGGCGTTTGAACAGGGTGGCGTAAAGCGCCTCGAATTCATCCCGCAACTGTGAATTTTCCGAGAAGAACAACTGATCTACATTCTGCGCCACACTCAATCCCCGTTTCAGAAAACTCCAGTAGTAGGGTATGCCGCCGAGAATCATGTATAGTTCCAGCACATCCTTCCTGCCATAGGCGAGATTGGCCCCTTTGGCAAAGAGCTCGCACTCATGTAATGTGAATGGGGCAAGTTTGATGCGCTGGGTCAATCTTCCCCGAAGCCCTCCTTTGTTCTTCAGGAGTTTCTTGCCAATCCATGAAGTGGCGCTGCCGCACACGATCAGCACGATGTCTTTCTCAGGGCGAGCCGTTGCCCAGCCGTTCCAAAAACTTTCCAAGGCACTGATCAGATTCCCTTTGGGGGTATCCATCCAAGGGAGTTCGTCAATAAAGATTACTTTTTTCCCGGCCGGAGCATCATTAATGAGTTGTTTCAGCAGTTCAAAGGCTTCAATCCATGTGCCAGGAACGCTGCACTTGGGACGGCCTGCGGTCATCAAGGAGTTGCGGAATGCCGTAAGTTGCTCACGCAGCGTTCCTTTGGCCACTCCCGTATGCTGAAAACAGAACCGGTAATTGAAGGTCTCACGAATGAGATATGTTTTGCCTACGCGGCGGCGGCCATAAACGGCACAGAACTGCGACTCTTCCTTTTCAAGGAGGTCCTGCAATGCGCGTTGCTCTTTTTCTCGTCCGATAATCATTGATTCCGTTTTATTATCCGCCACAAATATAGAAAAAATATCTCTATATTCAGCGGAAAGTTATAATTTTATATATGTTTCCGCTGAAAATAGCGCATTATAATGCGTATTTGACTAGCCGGAATGAATTCTGACGGAATCTCCCCGCTTTCATCAGAAAGTGATGGAGTACTTCAGGCTGGGCATAATGGGCAGCAGGGAAATCTGCTGCCATTGCTTTGTGTCAGGGTCATAAGACAGCGTGAAGGGATTGTGCCGGTTGAACACGTTGTAAACGCCGACATGAACCGTTTGCGGGAAACGGGTCTTGATCTCCAGCACGGCGCTCAGGTCGAAACGGATATAGGGCGGCATCCTGTAATTGTTGAAACTGGTGTAGAAATCCTGTTCGACATACCCCAGGACAGGGGTGGAGAACCACCAACTGCCCGCCGTCACCGTTTCCATGTGCCCCGACTGCCAGGTGAACAGGCCGGAAATGCTCAAATCAACCTTTTCCCTCGACAGCACGCGGAGCGACGCCGTGGTATTCAGGATATGGGTGCGGTCATACTTGGCGGGGAACGCCTCGCCTTTGTTCAAGTTGGGGAAGAGCCGGTCTGTCTTGGATAAGGTATAACCCACGCGGCAGGTAAAGATTTCTCCCGTCTTTTCATAAGAGAATTCCAGTCCGCGCGACGTTCCGGACCCTGTTTCTATATTGTCTTTCCACCCGGCGGTGGACGAATCGAACAATTTGGAGGCATCTGAGAAATACACCAGATTGTTCATTCTCTTATAATAGGCCCCCAGCGAGAAATGATGATTCCCCACGTTTGAATTCAGCCCGGCGTATAACTGTGCGGTCGTTTCCGGCTTGAATTGGGCCGACGGCGGGATAATCATATCCAGGGACCACCCCAAGGGAATTCCCTCCAGGGTATGATAATATTGGACCAGCCAGTCTCCGGTAAGTTCCAGTCCAAGGTACTCATGCAGGCGCAAGCGGACAAGTGCACTGCCTTCCGGTGCAATTTTGGTGGCGGAATCATTAGTGTCCGGTAAAAATTCATAAAAGTTCTTTGAAAATATTGAGAGTTAGGTAATTACAAAGGTTTTTGGAGTCAACCGATTAGAAATTATCTT
>ONTQ01000262.1 GCA_900320795.1 uncultured Bacteroidales bacterium | reverse complement strand
TGCATACGATGGAAAGGTATTCGCTGTCCTCGTTCAGCTTGAGGGCCTCGTCAAAATCCAGCATATCCCGGGCCGATGAAGGGACAAAGAAGAGCACGCGGGGAAAGGGCGCTTCCTCTTCGGCCGCAACGGCCTTCTGAAGAGCGGCTTCCAGCTCGGCCTTGTTCTCATAGAAATAGGTTTCCTCTACCTCCATATCCATTTCGCGCGCCATGTAGGCGTAGTACGACTGGAAGGAGGCGGCATAGTCGTCCGCTTTCCCGTCCCGGGAAATGAGCGAGATGCGTGAATAGTTGTTGGCCCGTGCCTTGGAGAGCATGGCCTGGCACTGCGCCATATCGTTCTCGGCCAGGCAGAAGATATTGGGCTCCCCCATATTGCTTCCCGCGTAGATGCGCTGGAATNNNNCATATTGCTTCCCGCGTAGATGCGCTGGAATTCCGTAGAGGTGACCGACGGCGCCAGCACGGGCATGCGGTAGGAAAGGCTTTCTTTGGCAATGACGCGGGCGTTACGGCTGTACCGCGGGCCGATAACCGCCGCGTAAGAATTGTCGTGGGTAATCCGCGCAATGTCCCGGGCCAGGGTGGCACCATCCTCGTCTACCCATTCCAGCTCCAGCTCTATCCGGCTCTCCTGCCCTTTCTGGGCGCTTTTGATGGTCTCCTGCGCCCAGTCCACAATCTTGGAGAGCTCCGCTTTCTCCGATTCCGGCAACACCACGGCCACCTTGTAGGAATTCACCTTCTGCTGCGTTTCCAGCGGGTCTTAGCGGAACAAGGGCATGTAGCAGTCTATTCCTTTTCATACGCTTTCTCCTTTTCTACGGCCTGGGAATAATACTCCTCATACAAGGCGGCCATATCCTGATACTCAACATCGTACTGCTCATTGGGAACCACCTGAATGTATTCGCTTTCCAGCCCGAACTGCTGATGCTCCGGCCAGGGTTTTCCGGCGAGCCAGTCCTCCAGATACATCTTAAGGGCAAGATGATTGTTCACGCACAGGGAGTAAGGTACGACCCCAGGATTGTAGGCCGTACAGTCCACATCCATCCCCGGGCAGGGACCCGCCCAAAAGGGGGAAAAACAAAATGTCGCCAAAGAATTCTCCGGTGGAGTAAAGCTCCTGATACTTTGTGTGGACGAAACGGTAGGTGCTGTCCCGCATGCCGAAGCCTTCAGGGCCATTTGCCAGCGTCCAGGTGTATGTTTCCTGGTCAGAAGCCGCACCGTGGCCGTCGGCAAAGCCGCGGGCACTCTCTTCAATCATGTCGTTGCCGTCCATGGCCTTGAAGATGACGCCCACGAACGAGCGGGACATGGCTCCACACAGCCACGAGGCGCCGTATCGGCGGATGATGTAGGAAGAATGCCCCGGGAAAACGTCATCGGTTTCCAGGATGAGCACGCGGCCGTTCTTGGGGGCCGATTTTCCCTTCAGGATTTCCTCGTACGCCCCTCCTCCGAGAGCCACGCGTCCAGCCGTTTCCCGGCATCGGCAATGCTCTCCGGCTGCTGGAGGCTCAGGTTCACATCCGGATGGTCCTTGCAGAAGCCCAGGATGCCCTCCAGCATGGTGTCGTTATAACTTCCGTCGCCGTAGCCGTCCGTGCCGATAAGCACCGTCAGCTCCCGGGGCGCCGGTTCGGAAACCGGCGCCTTGCCGCACCCGGCCAGCAGAACCGGGAGGAGAAGAACGGTGCTAATGTATGAGAAAGGAAATCGCATTATTTGAGAAATGCATCCCTATAGTTTTGTATCTTTTTAATCTGCTCGTCCTTGAATGTCCAGGACACATCAATGGATTTCCCGGTTATATTCTTCATCTGATGGGACGCAATGCTATTGCAGATACTGTTCAGTTGAGACAACTTGATATACTTGATTTCCGGAACGAAGCGGAGGGTATGCACCATAATCTGCTCTTCGTTATCGGTATGATCCATGCCCGTAACCCTCAGTGCGGCTGTTACCACTAAATCAGGCAATTGGGGATCGATGAGCATTTTTTCCGGCTTATGCTTAGCATCCTTGGCGACGTTGTCGAAGGGAACGTCAATCTGGGGATCGCTGACATAATGCACCACATCCACCTGGTAGGGATTGGCAAATTCCTTGGTATAGAACATGGAAGGACCATAGTAGCGGCGTATGAGCGTGTCGCAGATAATCTTTTCACTCCTGCGGTAAGCTACGTAGTCCGTAAGTTCAGGAGCGATCTCGGTGCTGCCGAAAATGGCATCGGTCCTTTTCTTCTCACAAAGTGTGAAGTCTATCTGAGACGGTTCGGAAGAAACGAACTTGTCTTTGTAGGAAAAGCGCCAGGACAGGTCCGTATTCAGCCCCAGAGAACTCCTGAATGCATTTGTATAGCCCTCCTCTGAAGAAGGATAGATGCCATAGGCAAGCTCCACTTCGCAGGAGTTGATACCGGCGTCGAATAGATCGTCGTTCAGGTAAATGCCTTCCACGGAAGTGGGGTCCCTGAAGAGTTTTTCGGATGACTTGACGGAAAATTGCGTTTCACACCAGTATGCATCCGTCACTACATACACCACCGGATGCTTCCTCAGGTTCCATACTCCTTTTCCAAAACCCGTGGGCTCGTTGGAACGGGTCTCCTGCCAGAAATTCCCCATCTCCAGGGTGGTGGGCGGGATGGTGGTGGCACGGGCGCCACCGGTGACCCCGGTTGTGGTCATCGTAGCGTTAAGGTCCAGGTTGATAGAGGCGTTGATATCGCCCAAATCTGCAGGGGCGCCTGAGTCGTCTTTCATCTCTCTTCCGGCAAATTTACCTCCGGCGGAAAGGGCGGAGCCAAGAAAAGCCATAAAGCATCCTCCGGCTTTTGCTTTGCCAGTCATATTTTCATCTCCGGCTTTCCCACAAGCGGATTGCAGGACAAACATACTCAACATTCCACCGCCGATGGCTTCACCAGCGCAATTCAAAAGCGATCCCTCTGTGCTTGTGCCCTTCGGGTACAGTGCATTGAGGTTGATCTTTCCTTTTAGTGCTCCATCCAGACTGCCCTTCAGAATGGAATTCAGCGCCACGTTGTCTTCGTGATAGATATTGGGAGCAATCTTGGCAGCAAACTCCTTGGGCGACTCGCTGAAGAAATCGTGCTTACGCGATGCGGCCATATTCACGTCGAAAGCCCACCAACCCACGGCCGGGAGGAGTTTTCCTCCCTGTACTTCATCGGCCCTGCTGGCATAAGGGGTTAGCAACATCGGGTCTGCGGCATATCTTTTATATGCGTCTGTCGCTGTCTCCTCATAAGGTACTGCGAACTGGGTAGCCTGGTGCTCAGAGATGCTCCTGTCCAGCTCGAAAGACCAAAGATGGTCGTTTCCGTCCGTAGGGATATCCTCACTGTGCCAATAGTAAAACACACGCAACACCCCGGTATAGCGGTTATACAAAGCAAAGTAGTGCCGCTTGGGAAGGGTTTCCACGCCGGTGAGATTGAATACCATCCGCCAGTCATCTTTATATTCCAGCATCTTGGTTATTTCTCCGTAGGGAAGGTGATGTGTGTTATTGGCTGCCCAGGGAAGCTGGACGGGTTCGGTCACAACCTGCGGGCGTCCGTTTAAATCCGTTGTTTTCAGCACAAGGGAGATGGTCTTTGCGCTTGCCCAGTCTTTCTCGAATTCTTTATTCATAGACTCCACTGGAGCGTTGGCGGCAGGGCCTGCCGGCCATTGGACCAGATGGAGGGTTGCGGTAGCCCCACTTTTCATTTTGAGCTTGATATCCGCCTTCTGCTCGGAAGGCAGATCCAGGGTGCGTTTGACTTCGATCCGGGCAAAGGTGATTTCTTTCTCCGGATCCTGC
>ONTQ01000040.1:16933-31514 GCA_900320795.1 uncultured Bacteroidales bacterium | reverse complement strand
CTTCCAGGCTCCGTAACCGTCCATGGAATAGAAATCGTTGATTCCTACGACCTTCACGCCCTCGGCCGCCGCCTTGTCCAGTGCCTCGTCGATACTGGCGAAGGCACTGAACGAATACGGCGTATGTAAATGCGCATTGACGTCTACCATACTTTATACACCTTTCTTGGCCCTGAGAATCTGCTGAGCGGTCGTCTGGTTGCTCACGGGGACATAGCCCGGCAGCGGCATCATCTTCTCGTGAATGGCATCCAAGAACCAACTGGGCTGCGGGAAGAACGCTTCCTCCAGTTCATGGCAAGGAGTAATCCAGTTGCGGGAGCCCAGCACCACGGGGGCAGCATCCAGGTAATCGAAGCACAGTTCGGTGATATTGGCGGCCAGGTCGTTGAGATAACTGCCCCGGGCCGATGCATCGCCGGCGATAATGATGCGTCCGGTCTTCTTCACGGAGGCAATCACCTTCTCATAGTTGAACGGCACCAGCGTGCGGGCATCAATCACTTCGGCCTCCAGACCATATTTCTCCTTGAGTTCATCGGCTGCCTTGAGGGCACGGTACAGCGTAGCGCCGATGGTGAGGAACGTGACATCCTTGCCTTCACGCTTGATGTCCGGTTCTCCGAGCGGAATCTCGTAATAGCCTTCGGGAACTCCGCCCTCGTGGAACTGCTCACCCACGCCGTAAAGACGCTGGCTCTCGAAGAAGATTACCGGATCCGTCCCCTGCAAGGCGCTGTTCATGAGGCCCTTGGCGTCGTAAGGGGTAACCGGGAACACCACTTTGAGGCCCGGGATGTGCGTGCACAGGGATGTCCAGTCCTGGCTGTGCTGGGCACCGTACTTGGAACCCACCGAGACACGCACCACCACCGGCATCTTGAGGATGTTGCCGCTCATGGCCTGCCACTTGGGCAGTTGGTTGAAAATCTCGTCACCGCAGCAGCCTAGGAAGTCGCAGTACATGATTTCCGGAATCACGCGGCCACCGCACATGGCATAGCCGATAGCCGTGCCGATGATGGCCGCCTCCGCAATGGGGCTGTTGAACAGACGGTGGTACGGAAGGGCCTCCGTAAGGCCGCGGTACACGGCGAAGGCACCGCCCCATTCGCGGTTTTCCTCGCCATAAGCAACCAGGGTGGAATCCTTATAGAAACGGTCCACGATGGCCTCGAATACGCCGTCGCGGAAATTGTACATCTTCATGGAACTCACGGGCTTTCCGTCCTTGTCCAGATAGAAGCGCGTCTTTCCGGCAATCTGCTTCACACGGGGATTCTCCTCCATGGGATGGTTCACCTCCGGCTGGGCATCTCCAAGGGAATCCACGCTGCCGTTGGAGAACATCATGCCGCCCAGCAGTTCATTGTCCTTCACAAGGTCCATACGGGGAGACACGGCTTCATCGATGGCCAGTTTGTACATCTCGAAGATGACATCCTTCACATAGGCCTGGATGCCGTCCAGTTCCTCCTGGGTGGCAACGCCGGCTTCCACCAGTTTGCGGCCATATCCGAGGATGCAGTCCTCGGCCTGCCAGGCCTCCATCTCCTCCTTGGTGCGATAACTGGACTGGTCGGACGGCGAGTGACCGCTGTAGCGGTAGGTCACCACGTCGATGAGGGCCGGTCCTTCCTTCTTCTCCAGGAGGGCTTTCTTGCGGCGGAAAGCGTCGATGACAGCCAGCGGATTGTAACCGTCCACCCGCTCGGCGTGCCAGGCCTCCGGGTTGAATCCGGCGCCCAGACGGGCGGGATAAGTATAACCCATGGTTTCGCCGCGGGTCTGTCCGCCCATGGCATACTGGTTGTCCATCACGCTGATAAGGATGGGTAGTCCGCCCTTCATGTCGCCTTCCCAGAGGGTCTTGTACTGGTCCATGGAGGCGAATGTCATGCCTTCCAGCACCGGACCGCGGGCCATGGCGCCGTCGCCGAGGTTGGCCACCACGATGCCTTTCTTACGGTTTACCTTCTTAAAGAGGGCCGCACCCACGGCAATGGAGCCGGAACCGCCCACGATGGCGTTGTTAGGATAGATGCCGAAAGGCGTGAAGAACGTGTGCATGCTGCCGCCGAGGCCCTTGTTGAAGCCGGTCGTGCGGGCGAATATCTCCGCCATGGCACCATACAGCAGGAAGCGGATGCCCAGTTCCTTGGTGCTGCCGCCCTTATAGTCCTTGCCGGCCACGGCCAGCGTGGCGCCGCCCCAGAACTCTTCCATTATTTTCTTCAGTTCCGCCTCGGGCAGGATTTCGATTGAACGAAGCCCCTTTGCCAGGATCTCACCGTGCGAACGGTGACTGCCGAAGATGAAATCCTCCGTGGTCAGGTTATAGGCCATGCCCACCGCGGCAGCCTCCTGTCCGGCGCTCAGGTGCGCAGGGCCAGGGTTGTTATAGGCGACGCCGTTGTAGCCGCCCGTCGTTTTCACCAGGTTGAGCATGGTCTCAAACTCGCGGATGACGGCCATGTCCCGGTAGATGTGCTTGAGATCTTCCGGGGTGAAATTACCTTCCTTGAGTTCCTCCTTCACCGTCTTCGAATACTGCATGACGGGAATCTCGGGGAACTTGATCTCGTGCTCCTTGGGACGGAGCACCTCGTTTGGGTCGATATATAATGACTTAGGCATGGTTTATTTTAAGGTAAAAACGGTTTCTTTCAGGATTTCAGATACGGTGGGATGCGGGAACACCACTTCTTTGAGCTGCTCTACGGTCATCTCCTGTTCGATGGCCATGCAGGCGCTGTGAATCATTTCAGAGCAGGGATTGCCCAGCATGTGGACGCCCAGCACCTCGTGGTACTGCCTGCCCACAATCACTTTGCAAAGGCCTTCTCCCCTTTCATTCTCGGCCACGAACCGGCCGGAATAGGCCATGGGAAGTTTGAGGACCGTATAGTCCAGGCCCTTCTTGGCGGCTTCCGCCTCGGTGACGCCCACGCCGGCCACTTCGGGATTGGTGTACACCACGCCCGGAATGGCATTGTAGCGCATGTGGTCCTCGCGGCCAAGAATATTGTTCACGGCCACTTCGCCCTCACGGCTGGCCGTATGCGCCAGCATGGAGAAGCCCGTCACGTCGCCCGCGGCATAAACGCCGGGGATGTTGGTGCGCATCTTCTCGTCCACCTTGATGCCATACGGGCGTCCGGCGGGGTTCAGGGCCAGTTCTACGCCGATATTCTCCAGGCCGATGCCCTGGAAAGAGGCCCTGCGGCCCACGGAGACCAGGATCTTGTCACCATAGACCCGGCAGGTCTTCCCTTCCGGATCCTCATAGACAACCTCGTTCCCCTCGACGGCCACCACCTTGCAACTGAGGTGGAACTCTACGCCTTTCTTGGCATACTGCGCCTGCAGCATGGAAGAGATTTCGTCGTCCAGCGGGCCCAGGATCTTGGGCAGCATCTCCACCACCGTCACTTTGGTGCCGATGGAATTGAAGAAACTGGCGAATTCCATACCGATGACGCCGCCGCCAATCACCACCAGTTCCTTGGGCTGCTGGGAAAGGTCGAGGATTTCCCGGTTGGTAACTACCACGCCACCCAGGCCTTCGCGAAGACCGGGGATAGGAGGGACAGCCGCCTCGGAGCCCGTACAGATGAGAAGGTTACGGGCGTTATAGGAAACATCTCCGCAAGTAAGCGTAATCCCATCGGCACCGCGGCCGGTAATGACGGCTTCGCCTTTCACAACCTCCACCTTGGCACCCTTCATCTGGGCCTTCACGCCACCCACAAGCTTCTTCACTACCTTCTCCTTGCGTTTGAAGATAGCTCCGAAATCAATGGCTGATCCTTCCACCTCCACGCCATACTGGTCTGCGTGTCTGGTGTAATCGTAAACCTTGGCGCTGTACAGCAGCGTCTTCGTGGGAACGCAGCCCTCGTTGAGGCATACGCCGCCCAGTTCCCTTTTCTCGAACAGGACCACGGAGAGTCCTGCCGCTCCGGCGCGACCGGCAGCCACATAACCGCCGGGACCTCCGCCCAATATTGCAAGATCGTACATAGTTTATAAGTCTATATCCAGATTTTCAATTTCTTCTGCCACTTTCTTAAGGAAGCGGGTGGCTTCTCCGCCATCGATGGCCCGGTGGTCATAGGTAAAACTCAGTGCCATGTAAGGCACGAACTTGTACTCGCCGTCCACCATCTTGGGACGCGGGACGATGGTACCTACGCCCAGGATGCCGCTCTGCGGCAGGTTGATAATGGGCGTGAACCATTCCACCCCGAAGCCGCCCAGGTTGGAAACCGTGAAGGACGCGGCTTCCGGCGACAGGAGATCCGGATTGATGCTGCCCTTCTTGCTGTCGTCGGCCACTTTCTTGAGGTTGCGGGACAGGGTCACGATATCCATCTCGTCGGCATGGGCAACGGCGGGAACCATCAGGCCACGTTCCGTATCCACGGCGAGCCCCAGGTTCACGCACTTGAACAGGCGCATGGCATCTCCCAGGCAGTGCGAGTTCACATTGGGGAATGCCTGCAGGGCCCGGATTACCGCATAGCATACGAAATCGTTGATGGTGATGTTCACATCCAGTCGGCCCTCCTCCATGGCCTTTTTGGCCTTTTTGCGGAGTGCCTGCACCTTGCGGGCATCGGCCCCAAGCATGTGGGTGAGCTGGGCAGAGTTCTGCAGGGAGTTGTACATGCTCTTGGCGATAAGCTTGCGCATGTTGGAAAGCTTAACCACCTCATAGTCTGTTCCTTCGCCAGGAAGATCTTCGCTGTGGCTGGGTTTCCATACTTTGAGGTCGGAACCCTTCACGGCTCCCGCGAGGCCCGAACCGGATCCCGGCGAAACGACGCCACCCGCGGCCATGCGGGCTTTGGCAAGACCTGTGAGGGAACCCTGCGCGGCAGCGGCCGCCAGCACATCCCTTTCGATGATGCGCCCGCCGGGACCGCTTCCCGCCACCTGATCGGTATTCACTCCCTTCTGTGCCGCCAATCTGCGGGCACGGGGAGAGACGGGAGCACCATTATTCTCAACGGCTTCGAAGGGCACCAGCCTCTCAGCGGCTTTGCCGGCAGGCTCTTCCGCCTTATCGGGCTGGCCGGAGGCTTCAGAGGGGGTGCCCCCCTCCTCTTTGGAAGGAGCGAACTCCTCGAAACTTTCACCCGGTTCGCCGATTACCATCACATTTTGCAGGACGGGGATCTCGTCACCATCGGCCCAGAAAATGGCAAGGACGGTGCCTTCCACCTGGGACTCTTCTTCGAAGGTAGCCTTATCGGTTTCGTAACCGAACAGGACATCGCCCACCTTGACGGTATCCCCCACCTTCTTTTTGAATTCGGAGACTATGCAGCTCTCCACGGACTGGCCCTGTTTGGGCATGATGATTACATGTGCCATGTAACTTTTAAAATTTTATGCCAGCAATTGCGGCAGGAATGTACTGATAATCAGAACGACGATACCCACCAGAAGCACGGAGATGGTCTTGCGGGAAACGCCTTTCCACTCTTTGAGGATAATGCCCCAGACATTGGAGAACACCACATTCAGGCTCATCAGGATGCACCAGCTGAAGGTGATCAGAACCGGGTACTCCGTAAGGAAGCCCTTTCCGAGCGACAGCCCGAAGAACTGGCTGTACCACAGCAGGCCCGCCAGGCAGCAGAAAAGGAGGTTATTGCCCCACAAATGGCCTTTCCTGTAGTCTCCCCAGGTCTTGTTCTTGCTGTTCTGGAAGAAGCAGTAGCAGGCATTGGTCACAAAACCGCCCAGGGTAACCAGAAGAGTGGCGGGAAGGGTGCGGAAAATCTCCGGCGTGGATTCCCAGTAAAGGTCGGCGCCGAAGCTGAGGCCGATATTGAAGCAGGCGCTCATGAAGCCAGCCAGGACAGCGACGAAAATACCCTTTCCGAAATTGAAGTCCTTGACGGCCTTCTTTTTCTCTTCCTCCGGCATGGCGGCGCTCTTCATGGCACCGGCAACACCGATGATGGCAATGCCTACGAGAGTGACCACCACGCCGATGATGACGGCGCTGGTAAGTTCACCGGCATGACCGGTGAACACCGGACCCAGGATGGCGCCAAGGGCCGAGCAGGTACCCAGGGCGATGCTCTGTCCGAGGGCCACGCCCAGGTAGCGCATGCTGAGACCGAAAGTAAGACCGCCGATTCCCCAGAGGATACCGAAGATGAAGGTCATGAGTGCATCATGGCCGTGTGCGGAGAAAAGCCCCGTGAGGGACTCCCCCGCCGGAACGGCGAGGAGAGCACCCAGGATGGGAAAAACGAGCCAGGCAAACACGCCCTGTACAATCCAATAACTCTCCCAACTCCACTCCTTGATTTTGTTGATGGGAACGTAGCTCGAGCTCTGGCAGAAAGAGCCGATCGCGATGATCAGCAGGCCGAAAACGAGGTTCATGGCTTATCTCATAGAAGTGACTTCCTCTTCGTATTTCTCGATGGCCGGGATGAAAGCAGCGCCCACGGGAACGTTGTTCTTGTAATTGAAGTAATCGAACACGGCGCCGAACGGGAGCGTCTTGGCTTCCTCGAGGAGAGCGAGGCGCTGGAAGCCCTTGCCGGCATCCTCGTATTCGCGCAGCTTGCCCAGCGGTTCCAGAAGGGCGCTCAGAAGGCATTTCTGCGTGGCGCGGGTACCGATTACATAAGCACCGATGCGGTTGATGGCGGCATCGAAATAATCCAGGCCGATATGGGCGCGGTTCAAGGCGTCGGCACGGACAATCTCCTTGAACAGGTCCAGGGTCTGGTCGTTCATGATAGTCACGTGGTCGGAGTCCCAGCGGATGGGACGTGATACGTGCAACATGAGTTCGGGAACGAACAGAAGCAGGGAGGCCACCATGTCGGATACGTTCTCCGTCATCTCATAGTGACCGGTATCGAGGGTGTACATGAGCTTGCGGGTAGCGCAGTAGCCGGCCACGAAGTCGTGTGAACCTACGGTATAGCTCTCAAGTCCGATACCGAAAAGCTTGGCCTCCAGGCAGGTCTTCATGCCGGGCAGGTCTTCCTTCAGGATCTCGTCCAGGCTCTCGGCGAAAATCTCGCGGTAGCGCTTGCGCTCCACCGTCTGGTCCTTGGAACCGTCGTGTACCCAGATGTTCATGATACAGGGATCACCCTGAGCCTTGCCCATAGCGTCCGCAATGCGGCGGCAGCGCTTGGTGTGCTCGATCCAGAATTCACGGATAGCAGGATCCGGATTGGCGAGGGAGAGGTCTCCGCTCTTGGGATGGCCGAAGGAAGTGGAGTTGAAGTCCAGTTTCATGTTGTTCTCACGGGCCCACTGGATCCAACTCTCGAAGTGCTTGGGCTCGCACTGGTCGCGGTCCACGAACTTTGATATCATCCCTCACCTCATCGATGTTGCGGGCACGGCCCGGATAGTTTCCGGTGGTCTGGATGCCGCCGGAGAGGCCTGCGGCGCTCTCGAAGCCGATGACATCGTCGGTTTGCCAGCAATGGAGGGAAATCGGGGTCTTCTCCAGGGTTTCGATGGCCTTGTCCGTATCTACGCCGATTTCCGCGTAACGGTCTTTGGCAATTTCATAGGCTCCCAGAATGGAGGCTTCCTTGGCGATGCGGTCCGTGGTCTCGCCGATGGACTTGATGATGTTGTCGATGTTCATATAAATATGTGTTTTGTGTTAATTGTTCGGAGTGAAAGACTTGACGGAGAAAGTCTTTGCAATGAGCGCCCGCATGTCCCAGCGGTCTTTCACAAGACCGGCCGTACGGGCCTGGAGCATCACATTGCCGATGGCAGTGGCTTCCATGGGGCCGGCCACCACGGGCCGGCCGATCGCGTTGGCCGTCCACTGGCTCATGGTATCGTTGGCGCTACCGCCGCCGATCACATGCAGTTTTTCAATGGAGAACGGGGCGAACCCCTGGAGCATCTCCACGACCTCCTTGTAACGAGCAGCCAGGCTGTGGTAGATACAGCTGATATACTGGGCGTCATTCTTGGGCAGCGGCTGGCCGGTTTCCCTGAGGTAGTCATCGATAGCCTGCACCATGTTGGCAGGAGCGGCGAAACGGGGATCGTCCGGGTTGACGATGGACGGGAAATCCTCCTCCGAGCGGGCCATGGCTTCCATGCCGCTGTACTTGTACGTGCGTCCTTCTACCTCCCAGACCTTGCGGCACTGCTCCAGGAGCCACATGCCTGTGATGTTCTTAAGGAAACGGGTGGTACCGTCGATGCCGCCCTCGTTGGTGAAATTCAGGCGGGTGGAGGCCTCGTTGATGACGGGAGCGGGCGTTTCGATGCCCATCAGGCTCCAGGTGCCGCTGCTCAGGTAGGCGAATTTCTCGTCGGTCGCCGGGACGGCGGCGATGGCCGAGGCCGTATCATGGCCGGCAACGGCAATCACGGGAATCTGCGGCAGGCCGCAGGAATCGGCAATACCCTTCCTGAGCGTGCCGATAACCTCTCCGGGCTGGACGATGGGAAGAAGGACATCCGTACGGATTCCCAGTTTCTCCAGCAGGGCTTTGTTGAACTGGCGCGTTCCCTGGTCCATCATGCCGGAGGTGGAAGCGATGGTGTACTCGCACACCTGCTTGCCCGTGAGCATGTAGGACAGAAGATCCGGCATGAACAGGATATGGCTGGCATAGCGCAGCGGTGCGAATCCTTCGCCCGTCTGGGCATACAGCTGGAAGATGGAGTTGAAGTTCATGATCTGGATGCCCGTGGCTCCGTAGAGCTCTTCGCGCGGAATCGTTTCGAACACCTTCTCCGGAATGCCCTCCGTGTAAGGATCCCTGTAGGCGCGGGGATTTCCCAGGAGCGAACCGTCATCGGCCACGAAACCGAAGTCCACGCCCCAGGTATCGATGCCGATGGAATCGGGGACGATGCCCTGGCGCCCCAGGTCCTTGAGACAGTTCAGGAAGTGCTGATAAATGGCCAGTATGTCCCAGTAATACTTACCGCCCAGACAAATGATTCCGCTGGGGAAACGATAGACCTCCTTCATTTCGAAGGAATGATTGCTAAAAGTAGCCAGGACCGCACGCCCGGAAGTGGCGCCGCAGTCGAAGGCCAGAAAAGAATGATTATCTGCCATGCGTGTTATTCTTATGTTTCCATGCAAAGTTAGCATTCTGCCCCTGTTGCCTATTGCAGAGAATGCGATAAAAACTTTTATTTTTGACAATTATTTTCTTACCTTTGTGAAAACCTTCCGCCCATGGATAAAATCCTTTTCGTTCACGGATTGGCTTCATCGGGAGCCTACAAACTTGCAGACACGCTTCGGATTCTGCTGAAAGGTGTCACCGTCGTAGCGCCAGACATTCCCATCGACCCCGACGATGCCCTCTCACTCCTTCGCGAAATCTACGCCCTGGAGCAGCCTGAGCTTGTTGTCGGCCTGTCCTGGGGAGGCCTGCTTACCCAACGGCTCCGCGGAGTCCGCAAAGTTCTCATCAACCCCGATTTCGCCATCTCCCGCATGCTGCGGGAAATGGTGGGAGAAGTGAAGTACCTGTCTCCCAGAAAAGACGGAGCCCTCTCCTTCACCGTAACACCGGAACTGTGCCGACGCTACGAAAAGATGGAAACTTTGCAGTTTGACGGGATTGACGAGGCCGAGCAGGAACGCACCTTGGGCTTCTTCGCCCGCGGAGATGAACGGGTTCACTGCCAGCCCGTCTTCGAGGCGCACTATCCCGGACGCAGCATCTCCTACCCTGGCGGGCACCTGCCCACTTTCCCCGAAATGAAAAAATACGTACTCCCCCATCTCCGCACCTTCTGCCATGAATGACGCCATCCACCTCAAATATCTCGCCGTAAGCCCGGAAGACCTGCGCTGGGGCATCGCCGTCAATTCCGTCGGATTCCAGGATGTCGGCCCCGGAGAGCCCTATCCGCCCTCAGACCATCCTTCCCGTTACCTTTTCTCCACGGAACGAGGCCGCACGCTGGCCGAGTATCAGCTTCTGTACATCACCCGCGGACACGGACGCTTCCGCAGCACCCATGTCCCGGACGGTGTCCTGCTCCGTCCCGGACATCTCTTCCTGCTCTTTCCCGGCGAGTGGCACACCTACAGGCCGGACCCGTCCACAGGCTGGAAGGAATTCTGGATCGGCTTCAATGGAGCCATGGTGGAAGAATGGGTGAAGGCGGGCTTTTTTTCCCGTGAGAAACCCGTCCTGCAGGTGGGACTCCACAGCGATATCGTAAACCTCTACAACGATGCCATCCATACGGCCGCCTTCCAGCAGTCGGGCTTCCAGCAATGTCTGGGAGGGATCGTCACCCACCTGATGGGACTCGCCCGCATGTACCAGCGGCAGGAAACCTTCTCGGAAGTGAGGGACAAAATCAACCAGGCCAAGATTATCATCGGGGAAGAGTACCGGACCATCCGACCGGAGGAGGTGGCGGCACAACTCTTTATGGGCTATTCCAATTTCCGCCGCATCTTCAAAGAATACACCGGCTTCGCACCGGCCCAGTACATCCAGGAAGTGCGGCTGAATCGCATCAAGGAACTGCTTACCAACACGACTCTTCCCATCAAGGAAATCGCCGACGAATGCGGCCTGGAGAATTACGACTATTTCTTTACGCTGTTCCGGCGCCTGACAGGGATGACCCCGTCAGACTACCGGAACAATACGCAAGGTAAATAGAAGGGTTTTACCCGTTATTTGGTGGGGCGCTTGTAACCGTCGGTATTGCAGCGCTCCGTCATTCTCTTGATACGGGTGGCCGTATCCGGATGGGAGGAGAAGAGATTGCTCACGGGGCCCGACTGACTGCTGCCGCCGGATAGTGCCTGAAGCTTCTCAAAGGACATCACCATGGCCCAGGGGTTCTTTCCGGCCTTCACGAGGAAATTGTAGCCATAGTCATCGGCCTCGCTCTCCTGGTCGCGGGAGAACTTGGCATCCAGGATGGCACTGCCGATGGCGCCCAGCTGGGAATCCGTGAGGGCGGCAATGGTCGTACTGGTGGAGGCAAGGCCTTCCATGGCGGCACTGGTGAGGATGGCGTTGCGCATCTGGCGACGGGTATGATTCAGCGCCACATGGCCGATTTCATGTCCGATAACGCCCAACAGCTCGTTATCCGACATGGCGTCCATAATGCCCGTATATACACGAACGCTGCCGTCGGCACAAGCGAAAGCGTTCACCTCGTTCTCCTTGTAAACCTTGAAATTAAGCGGAACCTCGTTCACGCCGTCCAGACCGGCCGTGAGCTTGCGCAGACGCTTGGTATAGGCATTGCTCTCCGGAAGAATGGTGCTCTGGGCATCCAGCTGGGTGATGTACTGGTGGACATAGGCCTGGACCTGGGCGTCGGTCAAGGTAAGGGCCTGGGCCGCATAGATGCCGCTCTGCATGAGGCGGGCCGTATCCAGGTTGAGGGTACCGCAGGAGACCAGCATGAGACCGGTCACGACAAGGCTTAGAATTCGTTTCATACTCGGATAAATTTTCTCAAAGGTACAAATAAATGTTCAAGATTGCTACTTCTTCGTGTAATCCAGTTTGAGAAGATCGGCGGAGCTGCCGCCATAGAGGAGTTCCCACTCCCCGGCCGTAGGCACCATGTCCTTCTTCTCGGCATTCCAACTTAGGAACACATCATCCGTAAGCGGAAAAGCCACCTCGACCGTCTTTCCGGCAGGGACATCCACGCGGGAGTAGCCACGAAGGCTCTTGAGCGGGCCCTCGGTGTCGGCCTTGAGGCGGACATAGAACTGAACCACCTCCTGGGCATCCACGCTGCCCGTATTGGTCACGGGGATCACGAGCTTGCCATCTTTGATGGAAGCCCCGCCATAGGCGAAGGTTGTATAGCTGAGGCCGAAGCCGAAGGGGAACAGCGGCTCACCCCGGAAATAGCGGTAGGTGCGGTTCTTCATGGAATAGTCTTCGAAGTCAGGGAGTTGCTCTACGTTCTTGTAGAAGGTGAGCGGCAGTTTCCCGGAGGGAACGGCTTCTCCCAGGAGCACCTCGGTAATGGCGGAGCCGCCTTCCTCGCCAGGATACCAGACCTGCAGGATGGCTTCGCAGTTTTCAGTTTCCGGGACAAGGCCCAGGGCTGATCCGGAGAAGTTCACGAGGATTACCTTCTTACCGGCCTTGCCGAGGGCGGCGATGAGGTCACGCTGGACCTGCGGCAGTTCAATGGAAACACGGTCACCACCTTGGAATCCTGGCAGCGGAACATCCATTTCCTCTCCTTCCAGTCTGGGAGAAATACCGCCTGCAAACACCACAATGTCAATTCCTTTCAGTTCCTTGAGGACGGCGGAGACATTGGGTTTTTCCAGGCTCACGTGGTCGCAGCCATGAATCACCTTGAGGTCCGGGAAACGCGCTTTGAGGCCGTCGGCCAGGGTAATAGTGGCATCGGGAATGCCGTTGTAGTTTCCCCACATCATTTCGCGGTCATCGGCATTGGGCCCCACGAGGGCAATCTTGGCATCGGCCTTCAACGGGAGGATGTTGTTCCGGTTCTGCAGGAGTACAAAAGTCTCCAGGGCCATCTTGTGGGACAGGGCCAGGTGTTCCTTCCCTTCCACAATATCATCGGAAAGGCCGTCCCAAGGGGCGACGTTGCCGTCGAGTTCCCCCAGACGGATACGGGCCGACAGGAGGCGAAGCAGGCTGCGGTCCACTTCGGCCTCATCCAGAAGGCCCTGACGGACGGCTTCGGGAATAAAACTATAGACGCCTCCGCAGTTCAGGTCTGTCCCGGCATGAATGGCGGCGGCTACCGCATGAGGAGCATCCTCGCTGTAACCATGGCAACCGAGCTTAAAGAAATCGGATATGGCATGACAGTCAGAAACGACCAGGCCCTTATAGCCCCACTCCCCGCGGAGAATGGTATTGAGCAGATAATCGCTGGCGCCGCAGGGTTCGCCGCGGAAGCGGTTGTAGGCAATCATCACTTCCTGGACATCGGCCTTGGTGACCAGGTCCTTGAAGGCGGGCAGATAGGTTTCGCGAAGGTCCCTTTCGCTGACTTCCGCATTGAATGAATGGCGGGAAGGTTCGGGACCGGAATGCACGGCGTAATGCTTGGCGCAGGCATGTGCCTTCAGTACAGGGGCATCCGAAGGGCCCTGCAGGCCGCGGACCACGGCCATGCCCAGCGTACCGGTCAGGTACGGGTCTTCGCCGTAGGTTTCCATGCCGCGTCCCCAGCGGGGATCACGGAAGATATTGATGTTGGGCGTCCAGAAGGTCAAGCCCTGGTACTGCCCCACATGGCCGGACTGATAGGCCTGGCGCTCCTTCACACGGGCTTCGTCGCTCACGGCCGTGAACACCTGGTTCACAAGGGGTTCGTCAAATGAGGCCGCCATGGCGATGGGCATGGGAAAAACCGTAGCCTTTCCGTTTCTGGCAACGCCGTGAAGGGCTTCGTTCCACCAGTCGTAGGAAGGAATGCCCAAAGCCTCCACCGGAGAGGAAGAGTTCATCATCAGGGAGGCTTTCTCCTCGATGGTCATTTTTGAAATGAGCTCCCGGGCCCTTTTTTCGGCCGGATTCTCGGGCTGGCCTGCACAGGATGCAAGCATCAGCACGGACAGAAGAGTGAGAAAAGAGAGTTTACGCATATCCGCAACTTATTTTATTATGCAAACTTAAGCAAAAATAACGAAATAATGTCTATTTTTGCACTATGAAAGAAAAAACTTCCATCTTGAAGGAATTGCGAATAGCCCTTCTGGATAAACTGAAGGAATCCCTCGTCTCGGTTTTTCCGGTGACGCTGCTGGTATTTCTCCTGGCCATGACCCCGTGGGTCGATATCACCCCCCGGGAACTGACAGTCTTCGGATTATCGGCCCTCTTTCTCATCCTGGGCATCAGTCTCTTCAACCTGGGGGCCGATATGGCCATGACCCCGATGGGGCAATATGTCGGTGAAGGTCTCACCAAATCCAAGAAACTGGGAATTCTCCTGTCAGTGAGTTTCGTGATGGGTCTTTTCATCACCATCGCCGAGCCCGACCTCACTGTCCTCGCATCGCAAGTTTCGGCCGTCATGAACGGCACTGTCCTCATCTATTCCGTAGGCTGCGGCGTGGGAATCATGCTCCTGCTGGGTGTCGTGAAGATCCTCTTCCATTTGGATCTCACCAACATCCTGATGTTCGGTTACATGCTGCTATTCTGCCTGGCCGCCATCCTCATTGACCGGGGCAAAGGCTCGCTCATGGCCATGTCCTTCGACTCGGGCGGTGTCACCACCGGCCCCATCACGGTGCCCTTCATCATGGCGCTCGGCGTCGGCATCGCCCTCACGGTGGGCGGCCGCAACGCCTCCGAAAACAGCTTCGGCCTCATCGCCCTCTGCTCGCTGGGCCCCATCGTGGCCGTGCTCGCCCTTTCCCTGTTCTCCAACGGAAGCCTGAACTACACCGTCCCGGACTACACCATGGATACCGTCCTGAACGAGGGCATCAGCGCCCACCTGCTGGACACCATGTGGGATGTAGGCAAATCCCTCATCCTCATCGTGACCTTTTTCTTCATCCTGCAGTTCTCGGTTCTCCGGCTCCCCTTCACCAAGATCGGCCAGATCT
>ONTQ01000040.1:0-16864 GCA_900320795.1 uncultured Bacteroidales bacterium | reverse complement strand
TTCGGCATCCTGTACACCTTCATCGGCCTGGTCCTCTTCCTGGCCGCCGTGGAGATGTCTTTCATGCCCATCGGTTATAAGATCGGCATTCAGCTGTCGCAGGCCCACCCGCTTCTGATTATCGGATTCGCCTTTATCATCGGCATGGTGGTGGTCCTTGCAGAACCGGCCGTGCACGTGCTCAATGCACAAGTAAATGAGGTTACCGGCGGAGAAGTGTCCCGCTCCCAGATGATGGTCGCCCTGTCGGTGGGCGTCGGCATCTCCATCGGCCTATCTGTCATCCGCGTCCATTTCGGTTTCTCGGTCCTGTATTACCTGGTACCCGGTTATCTGCTTTCCCTGGGCCTGTCCTTCTTTGTGCCCAAACTTTATACGGCCATCGCCTTCGATTCCGGCGGCGTGGCCAGCGGTCCGCTCACATCCAGTTTCATCCTTCCGCTGGTTGTGGGAGCCTGCGTCAGCATGCAGGGAGAACCGGCCGTGCTGGACTTCGCCTTCGGTGTTGTGGCCATGGTGGCCATGACCCCGCTCATCACCATCCAGACCCTCGGCTTCAAGTCCGTCATGGTCGTACGCCGTCGTGACACGGTGGCCATGCGTCGTATCCTGGCTGCTGCTGACGACCAAATCATTTACTTCGAGTAACTTTATGGAAGAAAAGAGAACTATCGCTCCGATGAAGCTGGAAATGCTGTTCGCCGTGGTCCACAATAGCAAGGCGGCCTATTACTCCAGCATCATCCAGTCCCACCAGGCCAATTTGCAGTTTACCGTACCGGCCAAGGGTACGACCCACCTTCTGCTGAACTACTTGGGCTTGACAGACCGTCCCAAGTCGCTCCTGATGAGCATCGTCCGCGCTGACCAGGCCAGCAACCTCATCAACCTGCTGGACGAGACCTTCAAGAAAGGAGGAGATTACAAGGGAGTGGCCTTCACGGTGCGGCTCACCAGCACCATCGGCACCCTCGCCTATGGATTTTTAAGTAACGACAAGCGCGTCAAGGAGGAAGCATAATATGTCCCAGAACAATTTCGAACTCATCCTTTGCATCGTCAATGCAGGATACTCTCAGAATGTCATGGAAGCGGCACGCTCTGCCGGAGCCCGTGGCGGCACCATCGTCCGCGGTCGCGGATCGGCCAATCCGGAGGCCGAAGAATTCTTCAACATCACCATCCAGCCCGACAAGGAGTTGGTTTTCATTCTGGTTTCCACAAAGATCAAAGACACCGTCCTCAAGGCCGTTTACAAGAACTCCGGCCTTCCCACGGAAGGCCAGGGCATCGCTTTCTCCCTGCCGGTCGAGCGTACCACGCTTATCAAGCAGGAGATAGAAGAGCTTACTGAAGGGGAATAGCCGGGAGGTCCCAACCCGTCAGGGTAGCAATGTAGGGAGCCATGCAGGCTGCTACTTTCCGCATCCCCTGGTAGTTGGGATGCCAGGCGGCTCCCAGGTCGGAGCCTTCGTTATGGGCCCCTTTGCTGATGGCTGCCCAGTAAACCCCGGACAGACCGCAGTGGAGGGCCGCTTCTTTTACATAGTCCCCTAATAGCGCGTCGGCATTGGAGGCCACGCAGAGGATGGGAACCTCCTCCCCGTAGAAAGCGCGGATTTCTTCCAGCAGCGTCTGATAACCCCGGCACCAGGCCCCGAGGGAAGGTTGTTTTCCTACAGAAAAGTCGTTCGTTCCCAGATAGATGACAACGATATCGGGCCGATAGTCCGGAACCCATGCGGGAGCAGGCTTTTCATCAAAGGTGCGGAGGTATCGCACAGGCATGGTCTGCTCCGGATCCCCATCCGCGTAATTGCGTGCGATTCCGCGGCCGGAGTGCGAGATACGCACCACATCAGCCCCGAAATAACGGCCCAGGATGCCGGAATAACTGAGGTTGCAGTTCTCTTCCTCCGGAATGGCAGGGCTGTCCCGACCGGGAGCCTCCACGCCGTATCCGCATGTATAGGAATCACCGATAATCTCCATGACGCGCTCCTTCCACGGCCGCGCCTGCAGGAGCGTTCCGTCTGTAAGGAAAGCCCGGAATGTGAGACAACCGTTTTCCCCTTCCGTCCGTTTCTGCACATACACCGTATGCTCCCCTGCCCTTTTGAAGCGGGTCAGCTCCAACGTTCCCTCTGCGGCAAGCTGCACCACGGCATCGGCCCTGGCGTCCGGTTCTCGGTCCACCCAGATGTTCAGCCAGGTAACCCCGGAATTGGCATACTCCATTTCCAGGAAGCGGCCCTGGAAGCGGACGATAGCCAGGGATCCGCTCCAATCGGCCCGGACCGTACCTTTGGTCTTTTGGGTACGGCCGATATAGGTAATCTCTTTACAATCAGCCCCAAAGCTGTTTTGTGCCTGCGCCTGTACTCCCACAAGCAACATGGCCAGAAGAATGGATATCCGTTTCATGACAATACAAAACTACTCATTTTCCGCCTTATCTCCAAGGCCATCCTTTCCATGCTGACAGCCAATGCATTGTAAGCCAATGTATTAAACAAAAATCCCCGGCGCAAAAAGCGCCGAGGACTATACAGAAAGTACTGGTATTCAACCAGTTGCCTATCAGCTATATAAAGATATACTTGCAGATGAACAACGCCGCAAGGATCCACATCGTGATGCTGATATCCTTGAAGCGGCCGGCAACGGCGTGGCAGGCGACATAGGTGATAACGCCGATGAGAATACCGTCAGAGATGCTGTAGGCCAGTGGCATGAGGATGATGGTGAGGAAGGCAGGGATGGCCTTGCAATAGTCGTCCCAGTGAATGCGGGTCACGGAATGCATCATCATCACGCCCACAATGATAAGGGCCGGAGCCGTGGCGGCACCGGGAATGGCCAGGAACAGCGGGCTGAAGAACAGAGCCAGGGCGAAGCAGACCGCCGTAGAGAAGGCCGTGAGACCGGTACGGCCGCCTTCACCTACACCGGAAGCACTCTCCACATAGGTCGTAGTGGTGGAGGTACCCAGGCAGGCGCCGAAAACGGTAGCGATGGAATCGGCCAGGAACATCTTCTCCATGCCGGGGATGTCATCGCGACGGTTGCCTTCGGGAACGAGGCCGGCTCCCTGGTGCACGCCGATGATGGTGCCCATGGTGTCGAACATATCAATGAACAGGAAGGTGAAAACTACCACCAGCATGTCCAGCGTAAGGATGTTGTGCCACTCAAACTGGAAGGCGATGGGCTTCACGCTGTCGGGAAGGGCAACCACGCCGCTGAGTTTGGTAATGGCTTCACCGGTAGCAGGATCCTTGATGACGAGGCCCAGAAGGGTGGTAGCCAGGATGCCCCACAGCATACCGCCACGGATCTTGGCCATCACCAGGCCGGCCGTGATGAACAGGCCAATCATGCCCAGCAGGGCCTTGCCTTCCGTGACATGTCCCAAGGAGACCAGCGTAGCGTCATTGTTGACGATGATACCGGCGTTCTGCATGCCGATGAAGGCGATGAACAGGCCGATACCGGCACCGATGGCTTTCTTCAGGGTGCCGGGAATGGCATTCAGCAGCCAACTGCGCACCTTGGTCACGGTGAGGATGATAAAGAGGATACCTTCCAGCAGAACGGCCGTGAGGGCAAACTGCCAGGTGTAACCCATGCCGAGACAGACGGTGTAAACGAAGAAGGCATTCAGGCCCATGCCGGGGGCCAGGGCAAAAGGCTTCTTGGCGTAGAGAGCCATCACCAGGGTGCCGATGATGGCAGCCAGGGCAGTGGCGGTGAACACGGCGCCGCCGGGCATTCCGTCAAGGGCGCTGAAGATACCGGGGTTAACGGCCAGGATATAAGCCATCGTCAGGAAAGTGGTAATGCCCGCCAGAATTTCTGTGCGGACATTATGCACCTTCGAATCAAACCCGAAAAGTTTCTCGAAAGCAGGTTTCATTTTATGAACCGATTAGAATTAAACTTTTTAGAACACCCATTTGGCACCAAGGCAAGGCAGTACGTTGAAAGCCTTTCCGGTCGATGCCTCCAGGCCGGCGAAATTATAGCTCAACTCGATTTCACCACCGATATTCAGGTTGTCGCAACCGAAGAGACGGCCGATATTGTACCAGAGCTGCGGCTCGGACAGGACGACCACCTTGTTGCCTTCGCACCAGACATCTAAGAAACCGGAGAAGCGGAGACCCGGGAGGGTAAACAGATCCTGAAGGCCCCAGACGGCGGTAAACTGCAGGGGAACGTTGCTCTTGAGACCGATAAACTGCTTGTACAGAACTTTCAGGTTCAGCGTATTCTTAAAATCCTTGCTGTGGAAGAAATAGTCAAGGCCGAACAGGAAGGCATTGTTGACCGGGAAAGCACCATAGTTCACTCCGGGAGTGCCATTCAGATTACCCCAGGTGCCGAAACCACCGTTGTATTCTACCTGAAGGCTGAGGCCGCCCAACTTGGTATCCTGCCAGAAATTCAGGCAACGCGCAATCTCGAAATAGGTATTGTTCGGTGAAATGATCTTGTTCTCGTCCCTGTTGTTGTAATCGTAGTCGACGAAGAAGAACGTGTTACCCCAATTGTCGGTATGGAATCCTTCAAGGGTGGTTGTCACATGCTTACGACCAAAATCGTAAAACACCTGGAGATTGGTCTGGGCTTTGGCCACCTGGGTCATCGCCAGCGTTGCAACGGCAACGGCAAGAATAGTTTTTTTGAGCATAAAACGTAGTTTATGAATTAATATATAAATGTTACTTTCTAAGGGACGGGTTCATTTCAAAATCCACCGCCTTATCACCCTGCGGATTGGAGCCGAACTCATAATCTTTACCCGGCAGGAAAGCGTTGAGGAGGACGCCCACCAGGGCTGCCACGGCCAGGCCGCTCAGCGAGGTGAAGCCCAGGTTGATGGCATCGCCGGCGCCATACTTGATACCGATGGCCAGGACAAGGATGAGAGCGGCGACGAGCACATTGCGGCTCTTGGTGAAGTCCACCTGGTTCTCCACGATGTTACGCACACCCACAGCGGAAATCATACCGTACAGAATCAGGGACACACCGCCGATGGTGGAAGCGGGCATGCAGGCAATCAACGCGCTGAACTTGGGGCAGAAACTGAGGATAATGGCGAAGACGGCGGCAATGCGGATGACGCGGGGGTCGTACACCTTGGTGAGGTTCAGCACGCCGGTGTTCTCACCGTAAGTCGTATTGGCCGGGGCTCCGAAAAGGGAGGCCAGCATGGTAGCCAGACCGTCACCCATCAGGGTGCGATGCAGGCCGGGGTCTTCCAGATAATTGATTCCCACGGTGGAGGAGATGGCGCACATGTCACCGATATGCTCCATCATGGTAGCCAGGGAGATGGGAACGATGGCGATGATGGCACTCACGATCAGGCCCCAGTTAGGATTGGAGAACACATGGAAAGCGGTATTCTCCCAGTGGAACGGGACACCTATCCATGCGGCATCCTTCACCGCCGTGAAGTCGCACAGGCCGAAGCAGGCTGCCACAATGTAAGAACCAAGCACGCCCAGCAGGATGGGAATAATCCTGATCATGCCCTTACCCCAGATATTGCACACGACGATAATGGCTATGGCCAGCAGAGCAATCCACCAGTTGCTGTTGCAGTTCTGGATGGCGCTGCCAGACAGGGTGAGGCCGATGGCGATGATAATGGGGCCCGTCACGATGGGCGGGAAGAAGCGCATAACCTTCTTGGCGCCGAACGCTGCGATGAATCCCGCCAGAATGAAATAAATAATGCCTGCCGAGAATACTCCGATGCAGGCATAAGGCAGTGATTCCGTGGCACTGAGTCCCTGTTGGGCTCCCATCGCGACGACAGCTGCGTATCCACCGAGGAAAGCAAAGGACGAGCCGAGGAAAGCCGGCACCCGCATTTTGGTAAGAAGGTGAAAAATAAGAGTGCCCAAACCTGCGAAAAGTAAGGTGGCACTCATCGAAAGACCCGTAATCACGGGAACCAGGACCGTGGCTCCGAACATGGCGAACATGTGCTGGAGACCGAGGGTAAGCATCTTGCCCTTCCCCAGGGAACGGGCGTCATAGATGGCTTGCGCTTGTTTTGTCATAAGTATAAAGGTTTTGTAAAAATGATTTCCTTGCCTTTGGGCCTTTATGACCGGACAAAAGTAGTTAATAAAAATTTTTAAAACAAATATCTTTGATAAAGTTATTAACAAAAGTTATCAACAACCCACAAAAAAAAGGGACTTAAACAAGCCCCTTTCCATGACAATTCTTGTATTTAAGACCGCTGCCGCAGGGGCAGGGGTCATTCCGGCCCACGTGCTTATCCACCCGGACGGGCATGCGGCTCTTCTGCTCGCCGTTGGTCGTGAGCTGGGAAGGATCGTTGGTGCGCATCTGCTGCATATTCCGGTTGGGCTGGGTAGACGGACGGGCTTCCCGGGCGTCGCTGGCATCCCGGAGCGGGATGAAAGCACGGAGCAGGAAGGTAAGCACCTCCTCGTTGAGTTTCTCCAGCATATCGGTGAAGAGGTTGTAGCTCTCCAGCTTGTACACCACCAGCGGGTCTTTTTGCTCATAGGCAGCATTCTGCACACTCTGGCGGAGGTCATCCATGTCGCGCAGGTGCTGCTTCCAGTAATCGTCGATATAGTAGAGGATGATACTGCGGCTGAGGGCCTTTGCAATCTCCCGGCTCTCGGTCTCATAAGCCTTCTTGAGGTTCACCGAGAGGGTAAGCTGGCGTTTTCCGTTGGTGATGGGAATAGCGATGTTCTCGTACATGTTCCCCTGCTTCTCGAAGACCGTCTTGATCACCGGATTCACTTTCTCGATCATCGTGTTCATACGGCGGTCATACACCTCTTTCATGTGGGCGGAAAGCTTTTCAGCCACTTCGTCTTTCTTCGCGTGTGCGAAGAATTCGGCATCGAAGCCCAAGTCGATGGAGAGTTTGCCGATGACATATTCCTCAAAGGCTTCGTAACTCATGCCCTCGCTCTCCTGCACCAGGAGATTGGCCGTGTCCGTCATCATGTTCTGCACATCGATCTCAATACGGTCACCGGAAAGAGCGTTGCGGCGGCGGGAGTACACAGCCTCACGCTGATAGTTCATCACGTCATCGTACTCGAGGGTTCTCTTACGCCAGCCGAAATGGTTCTCCTCCACTTTCTTCTGTGCATTCTCAATGGCAGAGGACAACATGCCGGAAACCAGGGCCTCGTCGTCGGCCATTCCAAGTTTGTCCACCACGCCGGCGATGCGCTCGGAGCCGAATTTTCGCATGAGGTCGTCCTCCAGGGAAATGTAGAAGCAGGAGCTTCCCGGATCTCCCTGACGGCCGGCACGTCCGCGGAGCTGGCGGTCCACACGGCGGCTGTCGTGACGGGTTGTGCCGATGATGGCGAGACCGCCCGCATCCTTCACCTCCTGGGTGAGCTTGATATCGGTACCACGGCCAGCCATGTTGGTGGCAATGGTCACCTTTCCCTTCTGTCCGGCCTGGGCGACAATCTCCGCCTCCCGGGCGTGTTCCTTGGCATTCAGCACATTGGCCGAGATGCCGCGGATGCGCATCATGCGGGCCAGAAGTTCGGACGTTTCCACATCCGTGGTACCCACCAGCACCGGGCGTCCGGCATTGGAGAGTTCCACCACTTTATCGATTACGGCGTTGAACTTGGCCTTCTTGGTCTTGTAAATGATGTCGTTCTGGTCGTCGCGGATAACGGGACGGTTGGTGGGAATCACCACCACGTCCAGCTTGTAAATGTCCCAGAACTCCCCTGCCTCCGTTTCGGCCGTACCCGTCATACCGGCAAGCTTGTGGTACATACGGAAGTAATTCTGCAGGGTCACCGTGGCGAAAGTCTGGGTAGCAGCCTCCACCTTGACATTCTCCTTGGCTTCCACGGCCTGATGCAGACCGTCGCTCCAGCGCCGGCCTTCCATAATACGGCCCGTACTCTCGTCCACAATCTTCACCTTGTTGTCCACGATTACATAATCCACGTCCTTGGTGAACATGGCATAGGCCTTCAGAAGCTGAATCACGGTGTGGACGCGCTCGCTCTTGAGGGAGAAGTCCTCCATGAGGGCGTCTTTCTTCTCCGCCTTCTGGGCGGGAGTGAGGGTCTCGTCATGGGTTATCTCGGCGATGGCCGATCCCATGTCCGGCAACACGAAGAAGTCGGGGTCGCTCACGCTGCGGGCCAGGGTGTCATGACCCTTGTCCGTCATGTCCACGGAATTGAGCACCTCGTTGATGACGAAGAACAGTTCATCCGTGACAGTGGGCATCTCGCGCTCATTGTCCTGCATATAATAGGCTTCGGTCTTCTGCATGAGCTGCTTCATGCCGGGTTCAGAAAGGAACTTGATGAGCGGCTGATACTTGGGAAGGCCCTTGTAGCAACGGTACAGGAGCAGTCCGCCGTCCTTTTCATTGCCGGCTGCGATGAGTTTCTTAGCCTCATTCAGGGTGCTGGTCACCAGCGAACGCTGCTTGTTGTAGAGGTTCTCCACATAGGGACGGTATTCCATGAACTGTTCGTCCCCGGAAGCTTTCTCCATGGGACCGGAAATGATGAGGGGCGTACGGGCGTCATCAATAAGAACGGAGTCCACCTCGTCCACGATGGCATAGTGATGCTTCCGCTGTACGAGGTCTGTCATCCGGGTGCACATGTTGTCCCTCAGGTAGTCGAAACCAAACTCGTTGTTGGTGCCGAAGGTGATGTCACAGTCATAGGCGGCCTTACGGGCAGAGGAGTTGGGCTGGTGCTTGTCGATGCAGTCCACACTGAGGCCATGGAACATATAGAGGGGGCCCATCCACTCGGAGTCACGCTTGGACAAATAGTCGTTCACCGTTACCACGTGCACGCCTTTGCCGGCAAGGGCGTTCAGGAACACCGGGAGCGTGGCCACGAGGGTCTTGCCCTCGCCGGTAGCCATCTCCGCAATCATGCCGCGCTGTTCCTTGTTGGTTTTGACGCCGCCGTTGAGGACAATGCCGCCGATCAGCTGGACATCGTAATGAACCATGTCCCAGGTAATCTCGTTACCGCCGGCCATCCAGTGGTTTTTCCAAACGGCCTTTTCATTCTGGATTTCTACAAAATCGCGTCCCTGAGCTGCCAGAAGCCGGTCGAAATCAGAAGCGGTAACTTCCACCCTCTCCTGCTGGGCGAAGCGGCGGGCCGTGGACTTGACAATGGCGAAAGCCTCCGGAAGAAGTTCGTTGAGGATTACCTCGATGGCGTCATCCTCCTCCTTCACCAGACGGTCGCTCTCGGAAGCGAGGGCTTCCTTCTTCTCCACGGGAATATCCTGGTCCAGTTCCAGCTTGATTTCCGCGATGCGGTCCTCGAAAGGCTTCTCGACCGCGAAGATCTTCTCGCGAAGGGCCCGGCTGTGAGCGCGGAGTTCGTCGTTGGAAAGCTTGTCAATATCGGGATATACTTTCAGGATCTGGTCCAGTACAGGGCGGATGGCCTTCATGTCACGGTCACTCTTGGATCCGAAAATTTTCTTTAATAAGTCTGCAATGGCCATATGGCTTTCTCTTTAAAAATCTTACAAATTTACAAACTTTGCCGATATTATACAAATACCATTCCTCGGAACGAGGCTGCCAAAGTGACAGACTAGCGGATGCGGCGACGGTACTCACGCACGGTGGGAAGGTGGCGGCATAGTTCGCGGAAGTATTTGAGCACCAGCACACTGCGATACTTTATTGCCTTTACCAGCGTAAAGAGAAGCACATAGCAGAAACGCTCCGGAAGCGGGTGGTTGATATCACAAAGCCGGACCAGCGATCCCGTATAATAATTCCGGAAGATGATTTTTTCCAGGGGCTCCTCCCGGCGGGCACGGTCATGGACAGCCCGGGCCGATGGCAACACCCCCACTTTCTTCCCGTGATATTGCGCCCGGTGACACCAGTCGTCGTCCTGCCCGTAGAAGCCGAAAAGGTTCTCATTGAAAAGGCCGATTTTCCGAAGCGCCTTCACCGGAACCAGCCAGTGCGCCGCCATGATAAAAGGAACCTCGACAAGAGACCCCGCCTCCGGAAGTCCTGAAGGCATCCGTTTCGCAAACTGTACATCCAGAGCCGTATAACCATCCTGGTACTGGAGCGGGCTCAGGACAGCATACTCCGGATGCTCCTTTGCGGCGGCAACCAGCTTCTCCAGGGCCCCTTCCTCCAGCCAGGCGTCCTGGTTCAGAAGGTACACATAGTCATACCCTTTCGCCATGGCATGTTCAAACCCCAGGTTGTTAGCCTTGGAGAAGCCCAGGTTCTCGGCGCTCCGGAGCAGTTTCACCTCCGGGAAATGCGCCTGGATCCAGTCCGCACTGCCGTCCGTGGAGTCGTTGTCCACCACGAACACATCGGCCCCTTGCACGGAAGAAAGGCAGCGCTCCAGCCAGCGGAGGCCGTTGTACACAACCACGATGACGAGGACTCTATTCATAGGCGGGAGAAACGGATGAAGAGTTCCTTTGGCGTAGCTTTGGAGAAGGCCGTACGCATCACGTTGCAAGCAGTCCGGAACATGATGTCATTACGGCTTCCTTCCGGCCGGGAAGTGAACAGATACTTGCCAGCCCGGATCAATTCAAAACTCCAGATAAACACTCTTAAAGCAAATATCCTGAACCACTTGCCGTCTCCATAATAAATGAGCGCGCCCTGGACTCGGGCGGGCTTGATGGCTGGTTCCATCCGGGAGACGGAACCGCCGGCGAGATGGGTGATGGAAAGCGCGGAATCGGCCCAGACCGTATGACCGAGGGCGTTGAAAAGCTGGCCCAGGGCGATATCTTCCGGGGTGAAGAAAAAGCGCTCGTCAAACCATCCTGCCTCGCGGAAGACGGAAGTCCTTGCGAGGAAGCAGGCGCCGTTGAGCGTCCATGTCCGGAAAAGGCCCTCCTGCATGCTCCAGCGCGTGGGCACCGTTTCGTCCACCCGATGCAGATAGTGTTTCACATAACGCCAGGCCGTCCAGGGGGCCCGGCCGCAGGTCTGCACCTTTCCGGAAGGAAAGCGGATGCAGGGAGAGACGGCCGCCGCCTCCGGAGGCAATTTTCCGAAATCATCCACCAGGCTGCCGACAAGGCCCGGAGGAAGCAGCGTGTCATCGTTCACGACAAAACAATACTCTCCCCTTACATGCCTGAGTGCCAGGTTGTTATTCTCCGAGAATCCCCTCACCCCATCCGAAAGCGTCACCGTGACCCAAGGGTATTTTTCCCTCAGGAGCGCGAGATTCTCCGCACTGAAGCGATAAGCCACCACGAAGGTTTCCAGCACGGCATCCGCATTACCTTCCCGGAGGCTGTCCAGGCAGGGGAACAGGATATCAGGCCTGTTCATGCAAACGATGACCACGCTGACTACTTGAGGCATAGAAGCATCCATTTGCGCCAAAAGAGGCGGAGATTATACATGAGATTGGCCCCATTCAGTTTTCCGCTCACCCGCTCCTTCCCTGTCGCGGGATGGAGGGTGTAGCGGATATACGGGACATTGCGGGCATTGCAGCCTGGGCCCAGCAGCAGCGAAGGCTGCCTTTTCTCCAGAAAAAGCGCCGGAGTGAGGCAAAGCTGGTCCCGCGTGGAGGCCGACTGCAACAACAGATTCCACCAGCGCTCATCCAGCTCAACCACCTCCGGAAGGTTGTGACGGCGAAGGAGGATGTTGGTCTCGTACAGTCCGGTGTGACGGGGCATCGCCATGTCTTTCAGGCGTTTCAGATGGGCGAAAGCAGCGCGTGTCCCGATCTTTTCCTTCAGGTAGCAGTAGCGCAGTTCCTCGTAGACACAGTCCCGTTCCGGATGTGCCAGGAACGCCAGAGAATCCTGGCAGGAGGCAATCTTGTCATAGAATTCCGCTCCGGTGATACACAGGTTGGCATCCATGAACACCGACAGGGCATATTCCGGGAGAAGCAGATGCGGATGCAACTTGGCATAGCGGGCTCTCAGAATCTGACTGTCAGACTGATAAGGAATCTCCCGCAATGCCCATACACCATCCTTTCCGACCCTGTCCGTAAAACAGACATAGTCGAAGGAGGGATCGACGGCCACGGGCTGTGACAGGTGGTCATAATTCCCCGTAAGGACAGTATAGATGACTTTTTTCATTTCACTGCAAAAATAATGTTTTGGAAGGATAAGACAAAATGATTATATTTGTTACATGAAAGATACCCTCATCACGGCTCGTAGAAAAAGGCAGGAAATCTTATGCTTCGGCATCTGTTTCGCCGCAGCGGTTCTCATCAACCTGGGTGCCATCCTCTATTTCAGAACGCCCTGGTATGAGCTTTTCACCCAAATCGGCTACACCTTGCTCATCGCCGTCGTGCTCTACATCGTGGTGGTCCTTCTCCGTCTGGTTATCCATTTGTTCAGGAAAGCATGATGGAATTCATCTATAGCACCAGAAACCCGGACTGTCCGCTTTCATACGCCCGGTTTACCGGCATGCACACGGACTGTGAACTGCTGCTCGCCCGCTGCGGGGAGCGGGAAGCCCGTTCCTGGAGCGAAAACGTGGAAGCGCTGGTCCGCAAGGCCGATGCGAGATACAACCGGTTCCATCCCGACAGCCTTCTGTCCCGGATCAACCGGGAGGCATCGCTGAAAGACACCCCGTGCGACGAGGAACTTTTCCTGATCCTGCAGCTCTGCCAGACCTTCCGCAAAGCCACGCGGGGCTGGTTCGACATAGCGGCCAATCCCTCCTCCCGGTCGTCGGAAGCCGGGACCTGGGAACTGGACAAGCAGAAAAAGACCGTTCGTTTCTCCCGCGAGGACATACGGCTGGACCTGGGCGGATTCCTCAAGGGTTTCGTACTGGAGCAGGTGCTCAAGACCCTTCCACCTCCTTCCGGACAGGCCATCCTGAGCCTGGGGAGCAGTTCCTCCTACGCCAGGGGACATCATCCCCTGGGGGACAGCTGGCCGGTCTCCCTCCCGCACCCTTATTATCCGACACGCCATGCCTGCACTTTCCGCCTGCAGGACCAGGCCCTTTCCGTCTCCGGGAAAGATCGGCACGGAAAAGGGCACATCATCAACCCCCGCGACGGAAACTGCGTGGAAAAGGAGGAACTCGTAGCCGTCACGGGGCCCTCTCCCCTGGTCTGCGAAGTCCTTTCCACCGCCCTCTGGGTTTGCGATGAAGCGGAGCGCAGCCCCATTCTGGCCGATTTTGAGGGCTATCAGACTACCATCGTAACCCCGCTCCCGGACGGGAAAAGCTTTAACAGAAAGATATGATACAGAACGAACAGATGAGCCGGAAGGACTTCTTCCACAGACTGGGGAATCTCACCGCAGGAGCAGCAGCGCTTTCCCTGTTCCCCTGGCTGGAAGGCTGCACCCCGGAAAGCGAACGCCAGGCTCAGGGCGAAATAGCCCGGTTGGGAGTCATTGGAACGGGGTCGCGCGGCATGTTCCACCTCGCCCATCTCATCCAGGACCCGTCGGCCCGCATAGTGGCCCTCTGCGACGACTATGCCCCGCATCTGGAAGAGGCGGCCGCCCTGTTCCCCGATGCCCGCCGGTACTCGGACTACCGCCATTTGCTGGAAGACAAGGAAGTGGACGGAGTTATCATCTGCACGCCCCTCTCCATGCATGCATCCATGACCATCGACGCCATCCGCGCCGGGAAGCACGTTTTCTGTGAGAAGGCCATGGCCCACACGCCGGAAAGCCTGGAACAGATGTACCGCTGCTGGAAAGAGAGCGACCGGGTCCTTATGATCGGTCAGCAGCGACACTACGACCCTAAGTACATCAAGGCCATGGAACTGGTCCACGGCGGCGCCATCGGCCAGGTAGTGGGCATCCGCAACTATTGGTACCGCAACAACGACTGGCGCCGGAGCGTCCCCTCCCCGGAGCTGGAACGGCGCATCAACTGGCGTCTCTACCGCGAGTATTCCTGCGGCCTGATGACGGAACTGGCGTGCCACCAGCTGGCCAACGGCTCCTGGGCCATGGGCGGAGTGCAGCCGGAAGGGGTCTGCGGAACGGGCAGCATCCTGTACTGGAAAGACGGACGGGAGGTATTTGACAATGTCTCCGTCATCTATCAATACCCCAACGGGGTCCACATGACCTTCGATTCTATCATCTCCAACAAGCATTTCGGCATGGGAGAACAGATTCTGGGCACGGAAGGCACCATCGACCTGGTCCGGGGCATCCTCTATTACGAGAAGAGCCCCGCCAAGTCCGGCATCCGGCAACTTCTGGAGCAGATTGAGCAGGGGGTGCTGTCCAACGCTGCCTTCGCCGGCACCTCCTGGGCGACGGAAAGCGCCTCAACCGACGCCGGCATCCGCTTCGCTGAGCATGTGACCGTCAACGACGGCGCCAGCTCCGTCGGTGCGGCCGGAGACGGCTCCCAGGAGCTGTTGCACGCTTTCTGCCTGGCCGTCATCAGCGGCAAGCAGCCCGGACAGATAGTGGACGAGGCCTACTGGGCTACGCTGCTGGCCCTCCGCGGAGACCAGGCCAGCCGCGAGAAAAGATATCTGACTATTTAATCATCCCCGATATGAGCAAGATTTCAAGACGTCATTTTATGAAAAGCGCCAGCCTGGGAACCGCCGGGGTCATCCTGGGTATACAAGGCGCATCAGCCGCCCCTTCAACCCTCTCCCGCGAAAAGGGGAAGAAAACCGACAAGGTGCGGCTGGCCTGCGTGGGCATCGCCAACCGCGGCGCCCAGATCATCCAGGACTTCCAGAACACCGGGCTCTGCGAGATTGTGGCCCTCTGCGACGTGGATCTCCGCAGCGCAGGAGCGCAGGAGACCATCTCCAAGTATCCCGGTGCCCGGCTTTTCACGGATTTCCGCGAACTGTTCGAGAAGTATCACCCGCATTTCGATGCCGTCTGCATCGCCATCCCTGATTTCGCACACTTCCCGGTGAGCATGCTGGCCCTCTCTTATGGCAAGCATGTCTATGTGGAGAAGCCCATGGCCCGCACCTTCTATGAGTGCGAGCTGCTCATGGACATGGCCCGCCGCCACCCCGAACTGGCCACCCAGGTGGGCAACCAGGGCCACTCGGAAGAGAACTACTTCCAGTTCAAGGCCTGGCTGGAAGCCGGCATCATCAAGGATGTCTATGCCATCGTGGCCCATCATAATGACTGGCGCCGCTGGCATCCCTACGATCCCGCCATCACCAAGTATCCGGAAGCCGAACCCCTGCCGGACGGCATGAACTGGGATGTATGGCTCAATACGGCTGCCTATCACGAATACACGGAGAAATACCACAATGGCAATTGGCGCGGATGGTTCGACTTCGGCATGGGGGCCATCGGCGACTGGGCCGCTCATCTGATCGACACCTGTCACGAGTTCCTCCAACTGGGTCTCCCCTACGAAATCGAACCGCTGAAGCTTACGGACCCCAACGATTTCTTCTTTCCCAAGGAGACTACCCTGTCATTCAAGTTCTCCAGCCGAGGCAGCATGCCGCCCGTGGAACTCACCTGGTACGACGGACAGAAGAATTTCCCGCCGCTCCCCGCCGGCTACGGCCCCACCACCAACAATGCGGCCGACGTCCCCGTCACCAACATGGACGGCACCTTCACCCCTTCGGCCCTGAGCCCGGGAAAGATCATCTACTCCAAGGAACTGACGTTCCGCGGCGGCAGCCACGGTTCCCCGTTACGGATCATCCCTGAAGAAAAGGCCCGCGAAATGGCCTCCCGGCTGCCCGAAGTGCCGGAAAGCCCGTCCAACCACTTCGAGAACTTCCTCCTCGCCTGCAAGGGAGAGGAAAAGACACGCTCGCCCTTCGAGGTCTTCGGCCCGATGTGCCAATGCTTCGCCCTGGGCGTCGTCGCCATCCGCACCGGCCGCAAGCTTTCTTTCGACCGCGGCAGCAAGACCATCGTCAACGATCCCTTCGCCAATGCGCTCCTGACCGGCATGCCGCCGCGCCGGGGCTGGGAAGATTTTTATAAACTGTAATCCATCATGAAAAAAACACTGATCCTTTTCGCCTGCCTCCTTGTTGTCGCCGCCCAGAGCGCCGGTGCCCAACAGTGGGAGAACCTCTTCAACGGCAAAAACCTGAAAGGTTGGAAACAGATGGCCGGAAACGCCAAATACAAGGTGGAGAAAGGCGTTATCGTGGGAACCGCCACCGACACCAAAAAGAATTCGTTCCTGGCCACCACGAAGAATTACGGAGATTTTATCCTTGAGTTCGAATTCCTCACGGAAGGCATCAATTCCGGTGTCCAGATCCGCAGTCATAAAGACAAGGAACGCGGTGTCGTGTTTGGTTATCAATTTGAGATTGACCCGGCTCCCCGCGCCTGGAGCGGCGGCATCTATGACGAAGCCCGCCGCTTGTGGCTGTACCGCATGACCGAGAACGAGCCTGCCAGAAAGGCCTATCATGACGGTTGGAACAGTGCCCGTATCGAAGCCGTCGGCAACAACATCCGCACCTGGGTGAACGGGATTCCCTGTTCCAACCTGCTGGATGATGCCGATGCGGACGGCTTTATCGCCCTGCAGGTCCATCTGGTGGACAAAGACCACTTGGGCTCCCGTATCATGTGGAAAAACATCCGCATCCTCACGAAGGATGTCGAGAAATACTGCACCCCCACGGACGCCCCCGTGGTAAACAACCTCAATAACGTCCTCACGGAAAAGGAGATTGCCCAGGGCTGGAAGCTCCTCTTCAACGGCCGGGATTCCGAAGGCTGGCAGAGCGCCAAGCACCTGGGGACCTTCCCGGAAGGCTGGACCATCCGGGACGGCATCCTCTCGGTGAACAAGGGTGACGGCGGCGAGAGCACCGGCGGCGGAGACATCATCACC
>ONTQ01000084.1 GCA_900320795.1 uncultured Bacteroidales bacterium | reverse complement strand
ACCTGGTGGGTTCCAACTTCAAGCTGAACCCCAATGCCACGCTCGGCTACTATGACGGAGAATACTACTACACTCCGGACGACTGGTACAAGGAAGCCTTCCACAATGCCTTCCGTCAGGAATACAATGTCTCTGCAGCCGGCGGCTCCAACCGTTTCAACTACTATGCCAGCGTAGGTTTCCTGCAGAACAGCGGTATCGTAAACAACTCTGACTACAAGCGTTACACCGGTCGTGTGAATGCCGAATACCAGGCCAAGAGCTGGATGCGTTTCACCACCTCCCTCAACTTCTCCCATTCGGATTCCCAGTCGGCCGACTGGAGCGACAGCTACGGTTCCTCCGGCAACCTGTTCTACATTGCCAACATCATCGGCCCCATCTATCCGCTGTACGTGCGCAAGATGGATGAAAACGGCAAGCCGTACATCGTGACCGAAAGCGGCCGTATCCTCTACGATTCCAACAACACCAACCAGAAGCGTCCTTCCATCGTGGGCAATGCTGTCCGTGACAACGAGTACGACAACAACAAGTCCTACGCTGACGTTCTCACCGGCAAGTTCGGTGTGGTGCTCACTCCGTTCAAGGGCTTCTCCCTGAATGCCAATGTTGGTTTCACTTCCGACAACACCCGTTCCAGCGAGTTGAGCAGCCAGTTCGCCGGTTCCTCCGGTACCGACGGTTATGTGTATGTAAACCACACCCGTTTGTTTACCGTGAACCAGCAGTACCTGGCCGAATATAAGTTTGACATCGCCGATGCCCACAACTTCGACTTCCTGGCCGGTTTCGAAAAGTACTCCCTCACTTACCAGCGCTTGTACGGCAGCAATTATCACCTTTACAACCCGTTTGTGGGTGAATTGAGCAATGCCGACGGTACCGGTTCCATGGTGAGCGCCAAGTCCTATACCAACCGTTACGTAACCCAGGGCTTCCTGGGCCGTATCCAGTACGACTACAACGGCATCTACTTCCTCTCGGGCTCCTACCGCCGCGACTCCTCCTCCCGCTTTGCGGAGGGTCACCGCTGGGGCAACTTCGGAAGCGCCGGTGTGGCCTACTTGATGAGCAAGGAAAACTGGTTCAACGTTCCGTGGGTGGACATGCTCAAACTGAAGGTGAGTTATGGTGTCCAGGGTAACGACAACATCGGCGGTGACAATCCGTATTATCCGTATGCCGACCTGTACACCCACTCCTGGAACGAGGATACCGGTTATTCCATCTCCCTCACCTATGTGGGTAATGAGAACCTCACCTGGGAAACCTCCCATTCCTTCAATGTGGGTGTGGACTTCGAACTCTTCAACAATTACCTGAACGGTACCCTGGAGTTCTTCTCCCGCAAGACCACGGACCTTCTCTATAACAAGAATGTTCCTCTGAGTTCCGGTAACCCGACCGGTTACATTCCGGTGAACGTGGGTTCCATGCGAAATACCGGCGTCGAACTCTCCCTGGACGGTTCCATCATCCGCACCAAGAACGTGAACTGGGGCTGGAACCTGAACCTGAGCCACTACAAGAACAAGATTCTGGAACTGGATCCCAGCGTATCCGAGAACGGTATCCGCGGCAGTAACTTCATCCGCAAAGTGGGCGGCTCCATCTACGAGGCTTATATGTACAGGTATGCCGGTGTGGATCCCCAGACCGGTCAGGCCCAGTACTATGGTGAATTCCTGAAGGAGGACGACAGTTTCGTGGCCCGTCCTACCCAGAAGCAGATTGACGAGGAAGCCACCTATACCAAGGTGACCACCAATTTCGCCCAGGCCAGCCAGTATGACCTCGGTACGGTCCTGCCCGACCTCTTTGGCGGTTTCGGCACCACCCTCAATGCCTATGGCATCGACTTCAGCATCCAGTGCTCCTTCCAGTTGGGCGGCAAGTACTACGACGGTACTTACCAGAGCCTCATGTGGACCCAGGACAACACCGGTAACGCTTGGCACAAGGATGTCCTGAAAGCCTGGCAGAAGCCCGGCGACATCACCGATGTTCCCCGTAACGACGGCGACGTGCAGGTTGCCCAGAGCGCCCTGGACCGCTTCCTCGTGAGCGCCAGTTACTTGAGCGTGAACAATGTAACCCTTGGTTACACGCTTCCCAAGAACTGGACCAAGAAGATCGGCATCGACGGTCTCCGCATCTATGTAGCCGGTGACAACCTGGCTGTTCTCACTGCCCGCAAGGGTATCGACCCCCGTTTCTCCATGGGCCTTGGTTCCATGACCAGCGGTACCGGTCTTAACAGCGGTTATTATTCCGCCATGCGCAATATTACCGGTGGTGTTACCCTTACCTTCTAATCTTAACAGATCACGAATATGAAACTCAACAGATATATTCCGGTTTTGTTTGCGGGACTCGTTCTGGCGGCTTGCACCGACATGAACACCATTGTTCCCGAAAGCGGCACCATGCTCAAGCAGCAGGTTCAGGAAACCAATGCCGCCGTTCCTTCCCGCGCAGCAGCCTCCTTCTCCGGTCTGTTCACCATCATCGGCCAGCCCAATTACTTCGGCTATGGTACTCCGGACGATTTCGGTGTGCTGATGATGCTCTTCTGCAACGACCTTGAGAGCGCCGATGCAACCGCATCCGACAACAACTACAACTGGTTCTCCGTGTGCGGTGAATATTCTTCCCGTAGCGCCAACTATCGTAACCCGGTGATTCGCTATAAGACTCCCTATGCCATTATCGCTGCCGTGAACGATTTCCTGGCCGGTTTCGGTGAGGATGAGGATAACCCCGAGAGCCTTGCCATGATTGCCCAGGCCCGGGTTCTCCGCGCCTATTCCTACATGCTTCTGGCCAGCGACTTCCAGTTCAACTATACCGAGCACAAGGACGACCTGTGCGTCCCCATCTGCTCTCCGGAAGTGGAAGACCCCACCAACAATCCCCGTGCAACCGTGGCCCAAATCTATGATATCATCATGGGCGACCTGAATTACGCCGTGGAAACCCTGGAGGGCTTCACCCGTTCCAGCAAGAAGTTCATCGACCAGAATGTGGCTTACGGCATGCGTGCCCGTGCCAACCTGAACATGGGCAAATACGCAGAAGCTGCCGCCGATGCTGAGAAGGCTGCTGCCGGTTATGAGCCCGCCTCCATCGCCGAGGTGAGCAAGCCTACCTTCCAGGACATCAGCGAGCACAACTGGATCTGGGGTTATGACATGACGGCCGACGAGGCCAAAATCTTCAAGTATGCCACCACCTCTTCCTGGCTGCGTTCCTTCTCCGGTTGGGCTTATGCCGCCGGTACCGCTACCTATACCTGCATCAACAAGATTCTCTTCGACAAGATTCCTGCAACGGATGTGCGTAAGGGCTGGTGGCTGGACGAAAACCTGTATTCCCCGCTGCTGGACGGCCTTACCTGGGATGCCGGTGAGGCGGGTTCCGCTTCCGGTCAGGCCATCGCCGACTTCGAGTATGACGACAAACTCGCTTTCGTTCCCTACACCAACGTGAAGTTCGGTTGCACCCCGCTGGGTACCACCGACAACGCCGAAGATATGCCTCTGATGCGCGTGGAAGAGATGATTCTCATCCAGGCCGAAGGTTATGCCAAGAGCGGCAATGAGTCCAAGGCCATCCAGATTCTGGAAGACTTTGTAAAGACCTATCGTGATCCTTCTTACAGCGCTTCTGCCAGCGGCCGTTCCCTGGCCGACGAAATCTGGTTCCAGCGCCGCGTGGAACTCTGGGGCGAAGGCTTCGCCATCCATGATACCAAGCGTCTGAACAAGCCCATGGTCCGTTTCCTGGGCACTGCCGAGAGCACCAACGTGTCTCCTGCTTTCCGTTACAACATGGCCGCCAATGACGGCTGGCTGCTGATGCGCTTCTCCAACAGCGAACTCAATACCAACTTCGGTATTATTGACAATGGGGACGGTGAACTGCCTAAGATGGACCAGAATCCGACCCTTCGTGACGGTGTTACTGACTAATTAATCCGCAGCACGTATGAAAAAGTATATTAACATCATTTTAGCAAGCGCTTTTGCTGCGCTGACTGTGCTTTCCTGCGCCCAGAAGGAGACCCCTTATGAGCCCGGCAAGGCCGATCCCAGCGATTGCTACGGTGTATTCTTCCCTTCACAGGATGCCATGGGCAGTCATACCTATGACCCTACCATGGAAAAGGCTGTGAGCATCACGGTTTCCCGTACCAATACCAATGGCGCTATTACCGTTCCGTTTACTACGACGGTATCTGAAGAGGGTGTCTTCAATTTCGGCACCATCAACTTTGCCGACGGCCAGTCCGAGACTGAACTGGATGTCACTTTCCCCGGTGCTCCGGATGGTAAAGACTTGTCTTTCTCCGTCCAGCTGACCGATGACAATGCCTATATTTCCAAGTACAATTCCGGCGCCATCGCCCTTGATTTCTCCGTTATGTGCGTGGAAATGAAGTCTTTCATGACCGAGGACGGCTCCAAGAAGGCAAGCATTACCTTCTCAGACGCAGACTTCTGGGGTGAAGTGCATGGTGATTGCAACATTGAGTACTACGAAGTGGGCGGTGTCCGTTATTGCTCCACCACCGGCGGTACTCCGGCTGACCCCGGCATGTCTCCGGGTGCCGGCCCTTGGGGAACCGATGAGCAGTTGGTATTCAAATGGTACACCAATAAAAAGGTTACCATCGATGGGAATAGTTATGACTATATCGAAGTTCCCGCCCATTATCATGGCTGGGCTTCTTCTGACGGAATTGATGTTTACTATGGTGACTATTTCCACATGAGGACTTCCATGGGGCTTGCTACCAGTGGTTACGACAATTCCTACGACTATTATGTCAAGGTTGCCCAGGATGGTGGCTATCTTCCCAGTTACTATGACGGTCATGGCGGTTTCATCTTCAACATGGCCTACTGGATTTTTGGAACCACCCGTTGGTACGGTTATCAGAATAACGCCCCTGTGGGTATTGCCGAAGGGTATCTGCGCGTAGATTACAGCCTCAAGCTTGAGACCGATTATTCTTCGGACGGCGTTACGCCCGTTTATATCACAGCCGGCGCTGATGTCGCTGCTGTCAAGTATGCCATTTATCCGGGCGAACTCAATTCGGCCCAGACGGCTGCCCGCTTCGAAGCCATACTGGAAGGCGAGGATCCTACGGAGACGTATGACGAGTTTGAATTTGATGAGGAAACCGGAATGAACTATGGTGCTTTCGGAATTGCCCCTGAGACAAGCGGACTTTATACTGTTCTCGCGATTGCGTGCGGCGAAGATGGCAAACCTCAGAATCAGGGTGCCGTAGTGGTGAATCATATTTCCGCTTCCGATACGGAAGAATTTGCGGTTGATGTGAATGTCTTCACCGAGGATACGCCTGCCCGTTACAAGACACTCAATCCTTATGATTCCTTTGCTTATGGTGTGAGCGGAACTGACCTTACCGAGGTTCATATCGGCGTTATCGCCGCCAGTTCCATCAAGGATCCGGAAGCTGCCCTGAATTCCGTGAAGAATACGCCATCCCTGGCTGTAAGTGAAGAGGCTCTGGCAGAAATCAATGCCGATGGCGGTTATTATACGGTTGCTACCGGCCTCAAGGACAAGACGCAGTACTTCGTGATTGTCTGGGCCACCAACGGCAGCATGGATGACTTCGCGATTGCTTCTTATACTACCTCCAATCTCCCGTATAAGTGGAAGAATCTGGGCGAGGGTCTGTATACTGACGATGTCGCTTGCGGCCTCTATAGCATAGACCCCATTACGGTTCCTTGTAATGTTTACGAGGAGGAGACGACTCCGGGCCTGTACGCCATCGATGGCTTCCAGCTTCCGCTTGTCGCCGCCATCTTTGAGGAAACAGAAGAGGCTATGGCTGAATATGAGAATGGTAACTGGAGGAACTCCTTTATCATTATCGATGCTACCGATCCGGCTTCCGTTACCATTGCTCTGCAGGACTATGGCGTATGCCTTAATTCTGACGATGGCTTCATTGACGGTATAACTTCTGTTTATCAGGACAAGCCGTTCTCCGTAGGTACGCTTACGGATGGCGTAATTACCTTCCCGACCGCCAAGGGTCTGCTTTGCACGTTGAATGGCGATGGCTTTTATTATGCCAACCAGCACGGTGCTTTCAAACTTGTTCTTCCTGAGGCTGTTTCCGGTGCTCCCGCTACCATCAGCAGCGTAAGCGGCAAGCCTCAGAAGGCCCTTCGTGAGTTTGTGGCTCCTCGTCCGGTCTATGTGCGTGAACCCAAGCCTGTGGATGTTAGCGTGAAAATCCCGGTTGTCCGCAAGGACAAGAATACTTCCTCTAAAGGCATCCAGGAGGCCGTTGAGGTTGTCCGCTAACGTAAGTTGTTGATTATCTGACTATGAGACCCGGTGTTTAGCCACCGGGCCTCTTGTCGTAAAAAAAAACGTGAATGAAAAGTAAGTATTTCCTCCTCGTTCTGGGCGCTTCGATGGCGGCCGTGGTGTCTTGCCGGCAGGAAAAGCTGGCCGATGATGTCCGGGATGCCGCCCCGATCATCCGCATCAGCGAGGACATTGCTACGGACGCCGTTCTGGTGAAGTTCTCTTCGGCCCTCTCCGACGAGGAGCAGAAGGCGGTGGAAAGCACTGGCGGAGTCAAACTCCAGCGAGTGTTCCCTTCTACGCCCGGCAAGGAAGCCTTGGAGAAGGAATTCGGCCTGGACCGCTGGTACGAGGCTGTCCTGGAGGAGGGCGACAATGTGCACAGCAAGGTGCAGGCCATCTCCAAAATCGGAAATGTCCAGCTGGTTGAATATAACGCCATTGCGACGAAGAGCAGCGAGGGACCAGCCTGGTCGGCCCAGCCGGCGGTGAAGGCCGATGCTTCCGCCGCCTTCAACGACCCTTACCTGAGCTATCAGTGGCATTACAAGAACTATGGCAATCCCTCTTTTTCCAAGACCAGTGTGGCCGGGGCTGATATCAACGTTGCCGATGTGTGGGCGAACCTCACTTGCGGTGACCCGGATATCATTGTGGCCGTGGTTGACGAAGGGGTGAAGTGGTCGCATCCGGACCTGAAGGACAATATGTGGGTGAACACCAAGGAAATTCCGAACAACGACATCGACGATGACAAAAACGGTTATGTCGATGATGTTTACGGGTTCAACTTTGTGACCAACGGTCCCATTGAATGGACGGCGGAAGGCAATTCCGGGCATGGAACCCACTGTGCCGGCACCATCGCGGCCGTCAACAACAACGGCAAGGGTGTTGCGGGCGTTGCCGGCGGCTCCGGCAAGGGTGACGGCTGTCGCATCATGAGTTGCCAGATTTTCTCCGGAGAGGACGGCGCAAATGGCGCGGGTACGGCCCGGGCCATCAAGTATGCGGCCGACATGGGCGCTTCCATC
>ONTQ01000170.1 GCA_900320795.1 uncultured Bacteroidales bacterium | reverse complement strand
CCACCTACAGGCCGGAACTCCGTTCACCCCTCACCGAACCCGGTCTGGGCGTAAAGGAAGGTGACATTATCACCGCCATCGACGGCGTTTCCCTGGCCGATATCGACAATATTTACAAGCTCCTGGTGGGCAAGGCGGAGGTGCTGACGGAACTTACCATCGGCGGCAAAAAGGTGGTGGTAAAACCCATTGCCGACGAAGGCCCGCTGTACCACTACGCCTGGGTACAGAAGAACATTCGCACCGTAGAAGCCCTTTCCGGCGGCCGTGTAGGCTATATCTACATTCCCGACATGGGTCCCGAGGGCCTGAGCGAATGGGCCCGCTACTACTACCCGCAACTGGACAAAGAGGCGCTCATCATCGATGACCGCGCCAATGGCGGCGGAAATATTTCGCCCATGCTTATCGAGCGCCTGCAGCGCAAGGTGTACCGCATGACCATGCGCCGCGGTTCAACCCTCACGGGCACGGTTCCGGAAGGGACCCATACCGGCCCCAAGGTGCTCCTTATTAACAAGTATTCCGCTTCCGACGGAGACCTCTTCCCCTGGAGCTTCAAGGCCAACAACCTGGGCACCGTGGTGGGCACCCGTACCTGGGGCGGCATTGTGGGTATCAGCGGTCCCCTGCCGTACGTGGACGGAACAGATGTCCGCGTTCCGTTCTTCACCAATTATGACGCCGCCACCGGCCAGTGGATTGTGGAAAACCATGGCGTGGACCCGGATATCCTGCTGGACAACGACCCGTTAAAGGAGTACGCCGGCGTGGACGAGCAGCTGGAGAAAGCCGTACAGATTGCCCTGGAGCAGCTGAAAACACGCAAGGCGCTGCCCGGCGTTCCGGCCCCGCGTACTTTCAAGGATCTGGGGCTTCCGGAAGTGTTTTAAGCTATGGTTTTTTTGGCCAAAAATGCGTATATTTGCAGACTAGAAAATTACTAACATTTTATAAACTATGGTTTCTTACAAAGAACTGGGCCTTGTAAACACCCGCGAAATGTTCGCCAAGGCCATTAAAGGCGGTTACGCCATCCCCGCTTTCAATTTCAACAACATGGAGCAGCTGCAGGCCATCATCATGGCTGCCGCAGAGACCAAGAGCCCTGTGATTCTCCAGGTTTCCAAGGGTGCCCGTAACTACGCCAACCAGACCCTCCTCCGCTACATGGCAGAAGGTGCTGTTGAGTATGCCAAGGAACTGGGTTGGGAGCACCCCCAGATTGTTCTTCACCTGGACCACGGCGACAGCTTCGAGCTGTGCAAGAGCTGCGTTGACATGGGCTTCAGCTCTGTGATGATCGACGCTTCTTCCCTGCCTTACGAGGAGAACATCGCCCTCACCAAGAAGGTGGTTGAGTACGCTCACCAGTATGACGTTACCGTAGAGGCCGAACTCGGTGTTCTGGCCGGTGTGGAAGACGAGGTTTCCGCCGAGGAATCCCACTACACCCGTCCCGAGGAAGTGATCGACTTCGCCACCCGTACCGGCTGCGACTCCCTCGCTATCTCCATCGGCACTTCCCACGGTGCTTACAAGTTCAAGCCCGAGCAGTGCACCCGTGACCCCAAGACCGGTCGTCTGGTTCCCCCGCCGCTGGCTTTCGACGTGCTGCATGAGATTGAGAAGAAGCTCCCTGGCTTCCCCATCGTTCTCCACGGCTCCAGCTCCGTTCCTCAGGAGTACGTTGACATCATCAACGCCAACGGTGGCAAACTGCCCGACGCTGTAGGTATCCCCGAGGAGCAGCTCCGCGAGGCTTCCAAGAGCGCTGTCTGCAAGATCAACATCGACTCCGACTCCCGTCTGGCCATGACCGCAGCCATTCGCAAGGTCTTCAACGAGAAGCCCGGTGAGTTCGACCCCCGCAAGTACCTGGGTCCCGCCCGTGACGAGATGAAGAAGCTCTACATGCACAAGATCATCAACGTGCTGGGCTCCAACGGCAAGGCCGAGTAAGCTTTAAGCTTCGAATAACTGAAACGCTCCGTGAGTTTTGCCCACGGAGCGTTTTTTATAGCTTAAAGCGACGGAAACTATCCGCGGTACTTGGCAGCCTGTTCGGCGATGAGGTTTTCGTCGTCGAAGTAGTTGATCTGCATGGCCTGCTTCATCTCGTAGAGGGTTTGGGCAGCGACCTCGCGGGCAGCTTCGGAGCCCTTGCGGAGAATCTCATACACGCCGGGGATGTCCTGTTCATAGGTGTGGCGGCGGGCACGGATGGGCTCCAGGCGGTCATTGAGCACGTTGATGAGGAACTTCTTGCACTTCATGTCTCCCAGGCCTCCACGACGGTAGTGGTCTTTGAGCTCGTCCAGGTTGGCGTACTCCGGCAGGAATCTCTCAAAGTCACCTTCTTCGCAGAAGGCATCGAGGTAAGTGAATACGGTGTTGCCCTCTACCTTGCCGGGATCTTCCACCCTCAGGTGGCCGGGGTCGGTGAACATGCCCTTTACCTTCTGTTCCATGGTCTTGGCATCATCGCTCAGGTAGATGCAGTTGCCAAGGGACTTACTCATCTTGGCCTTGCCATCGGTGCCGGGCAGGCGGCGGCAGGCCTGGTTGGAGGGCAGGAGAATCTCAGGCTCTACCAGTACGTCGCAGTTGTAGATGCCGTTGAAGCTGCGCACAATCTCACGGCACTGCTCCAGCATGGGTTCCTGGTCTTCGCCGGCGGGAACGGTAGTGGCCTTGCAGAAGCAGATATCGGCAGCCTGGGAAATAGGATAGGTGAAGAAACCTACGGGCAGGCCGCGCTGGTTGTCGTTCTCCGTTTCTCCGTTGAAACCGCGCAGGGCCATCTCGGCCTTCACGGTAGGATTGCGCTGCAGGCGCTGCACGGTGACCAGGTTGGAGAAGAACTGCGTCATCTCATGCAGCTGAGGCACCTGGCTCTGGATAAAGAGAGTGACTTTCTCGGGGTCCAGGCCGCAGGAAAGGTAGTCCAGGGCTACTTCTATGATGTTCTGACGTACTTTCTCGGGGTTGTCGGCATTGTCCGTATACTTTCTCAGGGTTGTCGGCATTGTCCGTAAGAGCCTGCACGTCTGCGATGAACACGAACATACGGTCATAATTGCCTTCGTTCTGCAGCAGAACGCGGTTGCGGAGGGAACCCACATAATGTCCCAGATGAAGTTTGCCGGTAGGGCGGTCGCCTGTTAAGATAATTCGTCCCATATAATCAATTAAAAGCCCACAAAGTTACAATTTTTCCTTATATTTGGAAAACCAAAACACACTCTTGAACCTCACAGACAGACAATCCATCATGGCCGGCATCCTCATCGGCCTGGGCGCATGCGGTTTCCTGGCCCTCGGCGGGCTTACCGGCGCCATTATCTTTGCGTTCGGCCTCATCGGCGTAGTTCTCACGGGCATTCCGCTCTATACCGGCCGCGCTGGTGTCATGACCAGCATCCCGGGTATTATCAAGGTGTGGTGGTGGAATGTCGTGGGTGCCATGGCAGTGGGCCTCGTCGTCGCCGCCATCGGTGGAAGTCTGGCCGAAAGTGCCTATAACACTGTCGCGGCCCATGTGGCGCAAGGTCCCTGGCGCGGTTTCCTCCGTGCCGTCGGCTGCGGCCTGGTCATTGATCTTTCCGTCTGGTTCTATCGCAGCAGCAAATCGCTGGTTCCCGTTCTCTTCGGCATCCCGCTGTTCATCGTCTGCGGCTTCTACCACTCCATCGCCGATGTCGTTTACATCTTTGGCGCCTTGAAGTGGGATATCGATCTCCTCTGGTTCTACCCCATCATCGTCATCGGCAACTACGTCGGCTGCAACGTCCGCCGCTGGCTCCTGCCCGAAACCAATCC
>ONTQ01000135.1 GCA_900320795.1 uncultured Bacteroidales bacterium | reverse complement strand
TAAGAAAGAGAAATTTGTCCCGGTAGAAGAATAAACCAAACATCATTATGGAAATCAAGGCAGTAAAATTCCGCAAAGACGGATTCTATACCCAGCCCTTCGTCTTCGGAGGCGAGGAGGGAATGGATAAGTTTGACAAGAGCATCCGCTACCGTGGCAGTCTCCAGAACTATCTGATTGACACGGGCAGCGAAGTGATTCTGGTGGATACCGGCCTCCCCGCAGGGACTCCTGAGGAAGTGCCGGACGAGAACTCTCCCATTTTCACCGGCAAGGACATCTGCAGCTATATGGATGCCTTCAAAGCCCTCGGCTACCAGCCAGAACAGGTGACGAAGATTCTGGTTACCCATCGCCACGCCGACCACACCGGCGAACTGAAGAGCTTCCCCAACGCAAAGATTTATGTGAACCAGGAGGAGATGGATGCCGCAGAGCTTCAGGGACTTACGAACCTCGTTCCCGTCAACTATACCGACGGCGCTTATTACAACTTCCCCGAGAGCCAGAAGATCCAGGACGGCATCTACCTCATCAAGGCCAAAGGTCACACCAAAGGCAACAGCATCATCGTGGTGGAGATGGACGGTCTGTTCTATATGATTCACGGAGACATCACCTACGTGGACGAGGCTCTTTACGAGGACAAACTGTCCGTGGTCTATGATGACCTTCCGGCAGCCCGTGAGACGCAGAACCGCATCCGCGAGTTCGTCCGCAACCATCCCACCGTCTATTGCGGCACCCACACGCCGCAGGGTTATGAGAACCTGGAGGCCAAGCGCGTGATGGACCTCGACAATCCCGTTCCCACCGTCCTGGCCGAAGTGGATTTCTCCACGATGAAGGTGACCGGAAAGTACGTCTGCTCCATTTGCGGCTATGTCTATGACCCAGCCGAGCACGACGGTGTCGCTTTCGAAGACCTGCCCGATGACTGGCGCTGCCCGCGCTGCAAGCAGCCTAAGGCAAGGTTCAACCCGGCATAAACCCTCGTATAGAGGCGGTCAAATAGACCCCTGGCTTCCGAATAGCGGGAACCAGGGGATATTTTTGTTAAATCTCGATTTGTCGAAGTGATTATTCATTCAACGCCTCAATCCAATCCTTCACAAACCTCTCCCGCGTGGGCTCGTCCACTTCCAGAATGGAAAGGTAGGGATTGAGGTCTTCCAATTCAACCAGCAGAAGCTTTCCATCCTTGGTGCGGCAGGCATCGATACGCTGGATGCCGCTGCGGATGTTGTTCCAACGGATAAACTCAGTAGCAAATGCGATGTCCTCCTCAGTGGCCACATACTTCTCCAGCGCCCAGCGCTTGCTCTTGTCAGGAGCATACAGGGCATATTCGAACTTGTCGTTGATGAAATAAAAAGAAAGCTCGTACTGGAAGTCAATCATCGGTTGGATTAGAGTGAGGCCAGGCTCCAATTCCCTGCCCCCCAGCGCCTCCCTGGTCAGGAATTCCAGGCCGATGGAATCGGCCCCGTCCTTGGGCTTGATGACATACTTTGGCACATCGGGCAATTTGCCGATATCCGCCTTGGTGTCAACGGTAGGGATAACAGGGTATCCTGCCTCTGTGAGATCCAATAGGTATTGTTTTCCGACCATATCGGCCTTGCCGGTGAACTCATTGAAGGTATTGAGATGTTGTGCCTTTACCCGCTTTACAAACGACTCGTACACATCCTTGAAGCCGCTTACGCCGCCAGTGTTTCGGAAAACGATCAGGTCCACATCCTTTTCAAAACTTTCAGAATTGGACGGATGGCATAGTGCCACATCAAAATGGTCTTTTAGACGGCCCGTGAGCCAAAGGTCTTCCTCACAATAGTTCCGGCCTTTAGCTTTGTAATAGAGATCTGTCAGGTAAAGAACCTTCTTTTTCATATTGGACACAAATTACGATTTAGCAAATACAAACATACGAATATCTTGATTCAGTGGCAAATAAAAACCTTGTCAAAAAAGAGCTCCAGTATTTATTGGATGCTTCTCTTTTTACCAGAAAACACACTGTTTTCTAGATACTCGCCAAAAGATCGTGAATCAAAAAGTAAGAATAATGAATCACGATTCCAGAGCCTTCAAAGCTGTTATTCGGGGTGTTCCAGAGTGTAAAATATTGGATTTTCAGATTTACGAAAACTTATGAAAACTTTTGTTGAATTTGAACCGTATTTGAACCACGGACATTACAAACAATTGATTATCAATTAGTTTGAAATTCTGCATCGGGAAATAAATACACCGTAAAGCCCCGTACTAATCCAAAAAACTACATTGTAAATCAGCGGGTTCCCGGGATGGAGAGGAGGTCGTTCAACTCTACGCGAAATTCAACGGCGACGACGCTTCCAAGCGTCTCCGCGGATTCGAACGCGTTGCGGTGAAGGCCGGTGAAACCGTTCCCGTGGAAATCGTCGTTCCGGCCGATGACCTGAAACTTTGGGACAGCGCAAAGCACGCCTTCGGCTTCCGGAAAGGCCGTACAAAGATCATGATCGGCGCTTCTTCGGAAGATATCCGGCTGAAGAAAAGGATCCGGTTATAAATTGAATTCCTTCTTGAACGGCTGGTCGTGCCGGTACGGCGCCCAGCCGGGATTTCCGTCCCGGCAGAAGGCGGTCCAGGCATCCACCATCTCCTCAGAGAGGGCGTAATCGGCCTCCGTGAAGGGACGCCAGCTGTTCTTGAGGGTTCCGAACATGTACCACAGTTCCGCGGAATGGAACGCGCCGGCGGCAGATGCCGGGTGGGCCTCATCAGTCGGAAGGTCGCGGAGGAACTCATATTCGTAGACCGTGCAGCCCAGGGAATCGCGGACGGCGCAGAAGCGGTCCACGGAGGCGCCGGCCAGCATGCCCATGTCGTCCTTGTTATAACCGATCATCACGGGGATCCGGGCGATGGAACCGCTGTACAGGGTATGGTCGAAGTCCTGTACGAGGACCTTTCCGTCATTATGCGGGGAGAACATGACAAAGCCCTTTCCGTCCGCCTGGTACTTTGCGGAGGCGTCGAAAATCTCCTGGGCGGAGGCGGCGCGCATGGACTTCAGGTCGGGGAAGCCGGCGTAGTCCATCACGGCTTTGCCCTGAGCATCATAGAACGACTGGGGAATCCGGTTGTCCGGAGAAAGGGCACGGACGTCCAGCCCGCCGCCGCTCTGGATGATGGCCTTTGCCATGAGGTCCTTGGAGAGCGGGGAAATCAGCAGCGTCTTGACGCTCATCGCGCCGGCACTCTGGCCGATGATAGTGATATTGTCAGGGTCCCCGCCGAACTGGCCGATATTGTCGCGGATCCACTGCAGGGCGGCGATCTGGTCCATCGTTCCGTAGTTTCCGGACTGTCCCTGTTCGGCCGTCAGGTCCGGATGCGAGAGGAATCCGAAGGTGCCAAGCCGGTAATTGATCGTCACCAGGATGACCCCGCGGCGCGCCCACGCATCGCCGTCCATCGTCACCTCATAGCCATAGCCGTTCATATAGGCCCCGCCATGGATCCACATCGCCACGGGCAGTTTCGCGTCCGTCTTGCCCACGGTGGCCGCCGGCGCCCAAACGTTCAGGTACAGGCAGTCTTCGCTTTGCTCAGGGGTCCCCTCCCAGTAGAATTCATCGCCGTAAAAGGTGCCGGGGGCATTGCCGGGCTGCCAGGCGATAGGGCCGAAGGTATCGCATACTTTCACCCCGTCCCAGGCCGGAACCGGCTGCGGGGCCTGCCAGCGGAGGTCGCCCACCGGCGGAGCCGCATACGGGATGCCTTTGTAAACCATAACCTGGGAAGAGTCGGTGAGAACGCCCTGGATCCGTCCGCCGGAAACGGTCAGGACCGGATTCTTGGGAGCACAGGCGGCGAGAAGGGCCAGGCCTGCCAGGAGGATAAGTCGTTTCATTGTAAATGTATTTCTGCAAATATACGGTTTTCAGATGAAAAATTTCCGTATCCGTTCAATTGTTGCCATTTGCGTTCACTCCGTTTCGGTATCTGGGGATAAATCACTAACTTTCCTACCGGAAACCAATCAATTCACATAATAATGACCAAAAGATTTTTCTTCCCTGCAGGCGTCGCCCTTCTTCTGGCGGCCTGCGGCCCCAGGCCTTCCGCCCAGGTGGAGAAGGTCGAACTCTGCACTTCCGTAGGAGACTACGGAATGCTGGTGAATGCCATCGAAATCACCGTC
>ONTQ01000093.1 GCA_900320795.1 uncultured Bacteroidales bacterium | reverse complement strand
GTATATTGGACTGATTTCAGATACCCATGGCACCTTTGCCGACGATGTGAAAGAATTTTTGGCGCCGGTCGATGTCATCTGGCATGCCGGCGATTTCGGGGGAGGAATCCGTTTCGCCCGGAAGATTGCCGAGTACAAGCCCTTGCTGGGGGTGCATGGCAATGTGGACGGAATGGATATTCGGAGCATTTATCCCCGCTTCCAACAGTTTGAGTGCGAAGGGCTCCGGGTGTTGATGACGCATATCGGTCTGATGAAGGGCGCCTACTGGGGCTTTTCGCCCCGTCAGTTCCCGTATGATACGGTCGCCAAGGCGCTTATCGACACCTATCATCCCGATTTGTTCATATATGGGCATACCCACATTCCCCAGGTGGTGCGTGACCCGGCTTACGGGATGCTGTTGATGAATCCGGGTGCATGCGGGTTTGAAGGACCCCGCGAAGTGCCCAGAATGGCTCTTCGCTTTCATATTGTTAATGGAAAAATCGACGGTTTGGAGAAGTGTGAGTGGCATCGATGAATGATTATAACATTTTTTTCAATAATTATTTGGACATTATCTTACAAATTAGTAGTTTTGCAGCGAATTTTGGAACGGTAAACAAATAGAAGGTTTAACATTTAATTTTATAGTACCATGAAAAAAGTATTTATGACTGTTGCAGTCGTCGCGATGATGGTCGCTGTCGCTGCTTGTGGTAACAACGCCAGCAAGAAGGCTGCTGAGGCTACTGAGGAAGCTGTTGAGGCTTGCGAGGCTGCTGCTGATTCCTGCGCTGCCGCTGTGGATTCCACCGCTGCTGCTGTTGAGCAGGTCGTTGAAGAAGCTACGAAGTAATTCTTCTGGACGATAATTACAGAACAGGCTGGCCCAAGGAGTCAGCCTGTTCTGTTTTTGTGTAGGGCGAAACTTATTTCGTCTTCTTGACGAGGTCGCTAAGCTTCTGGTAGAGGGCGTCGGTCTTCTCGACGAGCTCCTTGCGGAGGCCGGTGAAGTAGGCCTTCTTCGAACCCTCGATTTCGCGGGCTGCCGCCTTGTCTTTCAGGCTGTTATACAGATCCACAGCTTCGTCGTACAGTTCGGCGACAGCGGCCTGGTCCGCTTTCGGATTCACATAGCAGAAAGCGTCGCAATCCGTCAGGAAAGCTTCCACCACGTACTCAATGTCTTTTTTGATGTCTCTTAAATTCATATCGTTCTGAATTAATTCGCTGCAAAGATAGCAATTTTATTTGAATGTTTTGGTTACTCCCCCTATTTGTCTTCATAATGGCCATAGGAGGATAACACATACACCTCTACTGTCGAAGCCCAGGTGCGCCTGACGTCCCATCATTTGGACCGTTTGTGACGTCAAAACAACTTCTGTTATACCCCCAGGAGCTTTTCCTCACAACATCAAAAAGTTTCCAGGACGGCGGAGAGGGTGTTCATTCCGCTGTTTGACAAGGGAATCTCCACCGTGCGGCTATCTTGTGACATAAGCGTGCAACTGTGTTGGCGCTGGTTGATGCTTCTGACTTTTTCGATATTGATGATTGTGCAGCGGTCAACCCTGACGAAGCGGCCTTTGCCCTGGAGTCTCCCCTCCAGCGACAGCAGGTTTTCAAGAACCAGGTGATTCCCTTCGAAAGAGATTAGGGTAGCGTAATTGCCTTCGGCCTTGAAACCAGCGATATCATCGACCATCAGGAAGAGTTTACTGTTGACCGATTTAAACGACATTTTTTCCGTAGGCTCCGGCAGGTTGGCAATCCGGGCCCTGTCCACTGCTTTGGCGATGGCGTGCGCAAGTTCCGCTTTGCCGATGGGTTTCAGCAAATAATCCACGGCCGACAGTTTGATGGCGCTCATCAGGTACTCCCGGTTCGAATAGGCCGTTGTGAAAATCACGTAGGGAAGCGGAATGGTCTGACGCAACTCTTCCAGCAGACGGATGGAATCCCTGCCTCCCAGTTGGATATCCAGGAAAAGCAGATCCGGTCTGTGTCGGAGTATGCTCTCCAGGGCCGACTGGTAATTGTCACAGTCATCCACAACTTCCAGTTGCACGCTGTGATCCTCCAATTTTTGAAGGAGCGCCAGTAGCGGCAGGCGCTCGTCTTCCACAACAATCGTTTTCAGTCTTTTCATGGCAATCTCAATACATGTAGTCCAGCGGGACCCAGGTTTCGAAACAGGTACCGGCAGGATGGCCGTCGGCATCGAACAGATCCTGTACCTCCTGCTCAATCTTATGGACATTGCTCTCGTTATACAGGTCAATCTGCTGCCGGAGTATTTTCAATCCCTGTCCGGTAGAATAGCCCCCGGTGCGGGCTGCCTCGGTGCGTCCGATTCCATCATCCTCTACCTTCACCAGCACACCCTCGACGCCGCATCGCCGCTGCACGGCAACGGCCACCTCAATGGTGCCGACGCCTTTTTTGGAAGCGATGCCGTGTTTGACAGCATTCTGGCAATAGGTATGAAGGAGCATTGTGGGCAGCTGGGTCGTGGGGTCCACGAGCGGGTCTACATGAATCCTGAACTGCAGGCGGTCGCCGTAGCGCAGCTTCTCCAACTCAAGATAGCCCTTGATATATTCCACTTCGGCCGATACCGGCCGCGACGGAAGGTCAATGTCGGCAAGGGTGCGGCTCGTGAAATCCGAATAGAGTTTCAGGTAATGGGAGGCCTCGTCGGCCGATTTGTTCAGCACATAATACTCGATGCCGGAAAGGACATTGGAGTGGAAATGCGGGATGGATTTCAGGCGAATAGCCTGGAGTTGAAGCTCCTTCAGCTTCTTTTCCCGTTCAATTGCAGCCACCTTCCTGCCAGCCAGGCGTCGTGCCGTGCGGCGGGCCACCAGCCAGGCGCCAAGCGAGAGAGCCCCTGTAAACAGGAGTACGGCCCACCACTGCTGCCACCAGGGGCGGGGGATGGGAATAACCGTTGATAACTGATTGTCGGTCAGAAGAGCCGCCGGACGGAAGGAAATCATTTCTTCAAGTCCTGCGAGCCAGAGTGTTCCGTCTTCGGCTTCTGCCATGGAGCCCATGAGCGGCTCGATGGTGGTGAACCCGCTCCGGCTGTCGAACCAGTGGATGTCGCCGGCAGAGCCATCCGCGTTCAGTCTGGCAACCAGCAGACCGTCGATGGCCGCTACGACTAAGTAGCCCTCCGTCGAAATGTGTACGGAGCGAATTTCGTGCCCGTGAAGGGCGGACGCCAGTTCTGTCATCGGGCGGATCTCTTCGCCGGAGATGACAAAGAGTTCGTCACCCAGGGCATAACAGACAATACCGTCGGCGCCGGAGGCCATCGCGGTAACGACCGGTGTAGTTGGCGTGCTGAGCACCTTCCTGACGGAAATGCTGCCCGAAGTCCCCGTCAGGCAGTAAAGCCCGGGATTGCCACTCACCCAGAGCCGTCCGTCCATTCCGGGGGCGGCGCACCAGGGGCGGACAATCTCCGTTGTGAGGGTATCCAGATAGCGGCGTTCCGGATCCCATGCCAGGATGCTGCGGGAAGCACCTATGATGAGCTGTTTCCCGGCGGCGGCGACGAAGCTGTAGCGGTCTTCGGGAAGGCCCAGCCATTGCACCCGGCGTCCCTGTACGCAGGCAACGTCCCTGCCTCCGGCCAGATAGGTCTTATCGCCGATGACGGCAGCCCAGGGTTCATAGTAATCGGCTTCGCTTTCAGCGGCAAGTTCCCCGTCCACCAGCACCTTGCCGTTCAGCGTTCCCATCACCAGATGCCCGTCCGAGACGGCCGCTGCCCGGACGATATCGTTCCGGTCCAGGAGGCGAGTCCTGGTGAAACCACAGTGGTAGAAGCAGTAGAGGCCCTGATAGGTGGCCGCCCAGAGGCGGTCCCAGCGGTCGATGAATAGCTCCCGGATGAGGTTGAAGCCCGATGCAAGCTGCCAAAGTGCTACCCCGTCGAATCGCCAGATAGTATGGGCGTCGGCAATGAAAAGGTCTCCTTTGTGGTCCCGGCGGACGGATAGACCTTGGTCGGGCGCATCGAAATGGTGTTCTGCGACAAGGGTAAGACTTTCAGGACCAACTCGGTAGATGCCGTCGCCGGAAAGGGCCACGAGGTCCTCTCCGGTGCGGATGAGCGAGAAGACGTCGGGCTTGCCGGAGACTTTTTCTGTTTTCCCGTCGCGGGTACGGATAAGGCCCTGTGGAGTGGGAATATAAATTCCGGACGTGTCGATGTACAGCTTCCGGTCCGGCGTCATGTCGTCCAGAAGAGAGGACTCCAGCACGGTTTCCATTCCTCCGGCGGTCAGGCGGCTGAGCCGGCGTCCGCGTTCCTGCCGGTCTTCAAGAAGGATGTGGTCGGAAGGCAAGTCCGCGGCATTCAGGTTATTGAGTAGTCTCTGCCCTGAAAGGTCTATCTGCGACTGCTTCAAGCGGTCTCCCCGGACGCTCCACTGCCGCACGAAACCCATGGCGCGCACCTCGTCGCCTACCTGGGAAAAGCGGACGATGTTTTCCCGCCGTCCGCCCAGGAAGGGTGTAAGGTTCCGGCCGTCGTAGCGAACGAAGCCCGAGAGGGTGCCGACATAGATGTACCCCTCCGTATCCTGCCAGACGGTCTCCGTCTGCATCTGCGGAAGGCCGTCGATGGTAGTAAAACGCCTGAAACTGAGACTACTTTCCCACATCGGCACTGCTCCTGCCCCCTGCAGGAACGTCAGGAGGCAGAGCAGCGGGAGAAGGTATCGGTTGACTTTGCGCATCAATAGCGAAGATACGCAATTTTTTCCAATCACTGTATATAAACCGGACGTACAGACAGTCCGTAAGCACGTTCCATCCGGGATGTCGAAGGGGAAGAATAAATGCTGTTCGAAAACTTGAACGTATTCGCAAAGGAGGATGACGTCCAGGATGTCTGGTCAATCTGGCTGGACCAGTAATAACCATAACCGCCATCCTGGCGTGTATCGTCTTTGTAATATCCGCCTACCGGAAGGAAAATGAACCGGCCGGTGTATCCGTCAATTTTGCTGAGGAAGGTATATCCCCATCTTCCATATGCACCGGATAAAATCGCCTCTGTGTTGGCGCTGTTAAGAAGGTCGTTGAAATCATTGAGGCTTGGCGTCCGCCATTTTTCGCCCAGGGCAGAGGTCGCAGCGTCGTCTTCCGGCAGCAGGGATGCCAGCCCGTCTACAACGCCTTGATCGGGGCGGTCCGGGTCATATTTCGTAATCCATGAGTAGGAGCCATATGCATAGTTGTCCCAGGAGTATGAGGTCTTGGTTGACGTCTCTGCCCAGGCATAGTAGTTTCCAGCCTCGCCGGGGCTGCTTGCTCCGAGATTTTTCGTTCCCCAGCAGACGGATTTGCCGTCCCGGACTATTCCAAGGTCAACATAATCGGGCATCGACCGCAGGCTTACGTTTACGCCGTAATTCTTGCCGTTTTCCACTTGCGCGCGCTTGGCAGCTATATAATAGAAGCCGTTCGCATCCTTGGCTAGAAACAGGAAAATGGATTTTTGCGCTTCCAGGGTGGACATGGCCACATAAACGTTCTGGGTCGCCTCTTCGGGATTCACTTCGATAAAACTGTAATTGGAGCTGTACCCCGGTCGCACATATGTCTTTAAGTTGGAACAAATGACGGACACGTAATTGATGACCCTGTCAAAAGTGAATTTGACAATGCTTATCTTGCTTTCGAAGTTGACTGTATTCTCTTCGAAAACAACTTCCGTTCCGTTCACGTTCTTTACGGTGACGGTCGCTTCGGCCATATCGTGGTTCTTGGCCAAATCTGCCAGAGTGCCTTTCTGCGAGCGCAGGTTCAAGAGATTCTCACCCTTCTGGAGGTACCGCAAAGTATAGGTTTTACCTGCGGTCATAGTTTTGGTAACCGTGCCGGAAAGCGTGGTGACCGTACCGCTGTTTTCTGCTGTCATCTGTCCGAAGGTGTTGCTGCTGTTGCAGATATAGACAACGTCGCCGGCCTCCCATGCTGCGCTTATCGTATTGCCGCTCTCGCTCAAAGCCTTCGTCCCGTTACTTGTGGAGGCTTGGATGCTAACTTTCCATTCCCGTGGCGATTCTTTCGGTTCGGAACTTGTTTCGGGCTCTATCTTGCCGCACCCTGTCAATATCACAGCAAATGCAAGGGTCCGGATTAAGGTATAGTACTTTTTCATATCAAGTCCTCCCACTCGTTACCATCGAAAATATAATTATGAATTGTCCCTTCCGGCATGGAAGCATTCAGGACAGGATTCTCCATCTGAACAATATCAACAGTTACAGAGGGAGAAACATAAATGTTTTTTTCTTTCCTTTCCATAAAAAGCGGCATTTTTTAGCGAAATTTATGGAATATCTCCCATAAACGAATACTTTGAAGGGACTCATTTGACGAAACAGGGGTTCCCGATGACGAAAGTGCCCATCTGAATGACAAAAATCCAGCATGATTGATCGGGAAATACCTTCTGCCCCGTAAAAAGAAAGGTCCCAAGGCGTCCAAATAGCCTTGGGACCTGTTTCACAGACATCAATGGTAACTATTCTTTAAGACCTTTCTTAATGTCTCTTAAATTCATATCGTTCTGAATTAATTCGCTGCAAAGATAGTGATTATTTTTGAAATAACGGTTTCAG
>ONTQ01000095.1 GCA_900320795.1 uncultured Bacteroidales bacterium | reverse complement strand
ACGGCGCCGCAAACGGTGAAGTGGAGCGTCTCGGACGACAGCGTCGTCCTGGTGGATAAGGGCGTTGTAATCGCCCTCAGAGAAGGCATCGCCACCGTTACCGCCACGGCCGGCGACAAGAGCGCCACCTGTCAGGTGACGGTGACCGAGGAGGAACCGGAGCCTGAGTATCAGTTCTTCATCACGCCCACGTCCATCAACCTGGAGGCCGGAGAGGCAGACATTGAAATCACGGTTACCTGCACGGGCGGCTATCACCTGAGCTCCTTCCCGGACTGGATAACCAATACCACCCCGGAAAACAACGACAACGTCTTTACCTTCCATGTTGCGGCTAACCCCAGCACGGAACCGCGGACGGATGTCATTGTCTTCTGTGACGATATAGGCGCCTGCCTCTCTTGCGTGGTTACGCAAAAAGGCAAGCAGACAGACACCACGGAAGGTGGTAACGAAGATGTAGATGATGGTGACCCTATAAACTGGTAAGAATATGAGAAAAAGTAGCTTATACCTTTTTGCAGCCTTTGTCTGCGGCCTCATATCCTGCCAGAGAAGCATGGAAGAGGCCGGCGCACCCCAAAGCCCGCTCACGCAGATCACCGCAACCACCGAAGGGGAGGCCCCCACCCGCACCTACCTGGAGGAAGGGAACAGTGGTACATCGGCCGTCCTGTGGAGCGTAAATGATGCGATTTCCGTCTTTGTGGACGGCAATACCCAGGCCCAAATCTTCACCCTAAAGGAAGGGGCGGGCACCAAAACGGGCGTGTTCCAGGGAGAGGGGAGTGGCAGCAATTACCTGGCTTTCTACCCGTCGTCCATGGAACCGTCGCTTGCGGAAGGCAACCAGGTCCGCTTCGCCCTGCCGGCAGAGCAACAATATATTCCCGGCAGTTTCGAGAGTGGCGTGTTCCCCATGCTGGCGCACGGGGGGTCCGGCACCTTGCAGTTCCATAACCTGGCATCGGTGCTCCGGCTCTCCATCAGCGGAACGCTGGAAGTGACACGCATCGTTTTCCGCAGCGCCCATTCCAACGTCAAGGTGTGCGGCAGCGCGCTGGCCGGCATAGAGGATGACAGCCTGGTCATGGCGGAAGATGCCCTGGACAGCCTGGTACTGAACGCTCGTGTTCAGTTAACGGAAGAGGAACCCACGCATTTCTATTTGGTGCTACCGCCCCAAACTTATACGGACGGTTTCACGGTCCGCGTGTACGAGGACAACTACTACATGGAAAAGACCTACCCTCTGGACTTTACCCTGCAGCGCTCCAAGCTTCACAAGGCCGATGCCTTCGCGTTCAATCGCGAGAGTGAACCGGATCCGAACGCCTACCTTACCCTGGACAAAGAGGAACTGTCCTTTGGCGCGGATTTGGGCACTTCTCCTATTGTGGTAACTTCCAATACCGGGTGGCGGACTTCTTCCGACGCGGAGTGGTGCACGGTGGCTCCGGAAAGCGGTGAAGGAACAGGCACGCTCGCGGTACAGGTCCAAGCCAACGACTCTGTGGAGGCGCGCCAGACCGAGGTAACCATTACTTCCCAGGACAGAAGCATCGTACGGAAAGTGGTGGTCATCCAGTCCGGAAAACAGAGCGGGGAACAGGAGGAAGGAGACTGGAAAGCCCTTGATTTCTATCATCAGTCGCTGTTCATGCGCTTCACGGCCACCTGGTGCGGCTACTGTCCCATCATGAACCATTCGGTGCAGATGGCCCAGGAACAGGCCCCCGGTAAAATCCAGCACATGGCCCTTCATGGAAGCGGAAGTACCCTGGAGTTCGCTGGCACCAGTCCGCTCATGTCCCAGTATGCCATTACGGGCTATCCCACCGGTATCATGGACGGTCGTGCCCTCATTAAGAATTACAGTTCTGAGTATGCCGCACAGCTCATTGTGAATGCCCTGCAGGAAACGGAACAGACCTATGGCACCAAAACCGCCAGTATCGATGTCACCGCCTACGTGAAAGAGGCCGGCCAGTACAAACTGACGGTGGTGCTGGTAGAGGATAGTATCATGGAGTACCAAAGCGACTATACAGACGGTGACCACCCGAACTACATCCATGACGGCGTGGCCCGTCTCTCCGTGACGAACATTCAGGGAGAATCCTTCTCCGTGGGTACCGATGAGGAAAAAGCCTTCCATTACACGGTAACGGTGCCTGCGGCCTGTGTGGTCCCGAATGTCCGGGTCCTGGCCTATCTCCAAAAACCGTTTGGCTCGCAGCCCGTCATCCAGGGCGGCAGCTACGGAGACTATTATGTGGACAACTGCGCTACAGCCACCCTGGGTGCCACCCTGAAAGTAGCCCTGGTAGGCGGCTCGGGCGGGGGAGACCATCCCGACGAAGGAACCGGAGGGGACGGCAATGAGGGCATCACCCCTGGAGATGACATTGACGTAGAATAAAGGAGGAACGCACCATGAAACAGACACAATTTGCCATAGCCCTGATGCTCCTCCCGCTTCTGGCCGCCTGCAGCCGGGAGCTCATGGAGAAAGATACAGAACCCGTGGAGGGAAAGATGCTCATTGCCACCCTGGAAGGGGGAAAGGAAACAAAAACCTATCTGGCGGGTCCGGAAGACGGCATTTACTATCCCTTCTGGTCTTCCACGGACCAGCTGGCCGTGTATCCGGATAATCTTTCCAAACCGGACAAGTATAGCCTTGTGGAGGGCGCCGGAACGGCCAGGGCATCGTTTAAGGGCATCGTCGGCGGCAAGCAGCTGGTGGGCCTATACCCTTACAGTTTCATCGCGCCGGAAGGCCTCTCGGACAACGTGCTCACCCTGGAACTTCCGGAAACGCAGTCCTATTCGCCCGGTACGTTTGCGGACAATACCTTCCCGATGCTGGCCGTTGGCGCCCCCTCGGACCTTACGTTCATGAACCTCTGTGCGGTGTTAAAGCTGTCTCTGACAGGTGAATCCACCGTGAGTTCCATCGTCTTCACGGCGGCGGACCCTGCCATGAGCGTAAGCGGAAAAGCCACGGTGAGAACAGATTACACCACCTCCCCGGAACTGGTCATGGCCCAGGGCGGCAGCCCGTCGGTCACCCTGGAGTGCGGGAGCGTTCAACTGGATCCCCAGAATCCCACGGACTTTTTCATCGTCCTTCCCGCCGGCACCTACAAGGGCGGCTTCACCGTCCAGGTGAAAACGTTCACCGGAGACGTTACCAAAACGGCCAAGGCGGACATTACCTTCCAGCGTTCCCAGCTGCGGGCCATCCCCGTCTTCGATGCCACCACGGACGGCGAGATAGACCCGGACCATCTGCCCTACAACCAAATCTGGTACAAGACGACAGATAGAAGTTACGCGTATATTGACCCGCAAGCTTTTGATGCCCAGCTGGAGTCCCATACATACGAGGGAGAATGGGGTGTCCTTACCTTCGACGGTCCTGTTACCGCGGTTGGTGACATGGAGAGTTGGGCCCAGGTCTTCAATTATTCTCTGATAGTCGATGTCCGTCTTCCCGATTGTGTAAAGACCATTGGCCCGTATGTCTTCGCCGGGACAAATATGACTTCCTTCCGGACGCCCGCTTCCCTTGAGGAAGTGGGAACCTATGCACTTTCCAACAATTGCCTTACCCGCATCTACGGAGACTGGGCGTCGGAAGATGAGAAAGCCCTGATCCTCGCCGACGGAACGCTGGCGGCATACGCGTTGGGCGTTATGGATCCCGATTTGGTTATCCCAGATGGAGTTACCTCCCTCCCTCCTTATCTTTTCCGGGGCGTAGAGGCTTTGGAAACAGTCACTCTTCCTTCTTCTGTCACAGGGATAGACTACGGCGTTTTCTCGCGTTGCCCGTTGCTTCGTGAGTTCAAGGGAAGCAGCAGCCTGATTTATGACAGCCGTTCGCTGGTAGCTCCATCAGGAGACCTGGCAGCGGTGGCCGGATGTGGGCTCACGGATTACATCTGTCCGGAGAATATCACGCTAGATACGTCTGTATTTGAAGGAATGACCGAACTGAAAACCTTTACCTTCCCCAATTCTCTGAGGAGTTTCTGGTATGGGAGCAGCTCGTGGTATGGTTGTGAAAACCTGGAGTTCTTCTATGGCCCCGGTACTACAGAAGATCATCATGGCTATACCAAAACCTATTCCGACATTGGCTGTGCGCTGTTCTATATCACCCCCGTTTGTCCTGCGGACTACAGGCCAACGGGCCTGAACGCCATTATCAGCATGTGCGGAAACAAGCGCATCGAGCGTCTTACCCTGGAGGACCAAGTGGGCTTTGTGGAGTCGAACGCGTTCAGCGACATGGAGAATCTCCGTTACCTGCGCCTTTCCAGCGGTGTTACATCCCTCGGAAATAATACCTTTAGCAATTGCCGGAGCCTGGACAGCCTGTTCATCCGGACTTATTCCCCTCCCACCTATTCGGAGGATTCCTGGGCCCATTTCGGGCACGACGGGCTCCACATCTTTGTGCCGGCAGGCTATGAAGACCAGTACAAGAGTGCCCCCGGCTGGGCCAGCTATGCCCAGTATATCGAGGGCTATTGGTACGACGACTTGGAAGAGGTGGACTATTACATCTCCGGCGACTATTCCCAGGATGGGAAAGTGACCACGCTGCAGGAGGCCTCGGAAGGCGCCGGTATAGAACTGGTGCTCATGGGCGATGCCTTCAGCGACCGCCAGATTGCCGACGGCACCTACGACACCGTCATGGAGAAAATGATGGAAGCCTTCTTTGGGGAAGAACCCTATACCAGCTACCGGAGCCTGTTCAACGTGCATTCGGTGAAGGTGGTTTCCGCAACGGAGGGCTATGAGCATGGCGGGCAAACCCTGGGCGGTTACTTTGGTGACGGCACCCTGGTGGGTGGCAATGACCAGCTCTGTATGCAATATGCCCTGAATGCGGTTCCGGAGGAAAAGATGGACAACACGCTCATCATCGTGGCCATGAACTCCACGGCCTATGCCGGCACCTGCTGGATGTACTATCCGAATGCCGGCGATTACGGCCAGGGCCTCTCGGTGGCCTATTTCCCGATTGGGGAAAGCGACGAAGGCCTTGCGCAGCTGGTCCACCACGAGGCCGGCGGCCACGGATTCTCCAAACTGGCCGACGAATACGCCTACGAAGCCATGGGAACCATCGGACAGAGCGAGATAGACAACCGCAAGCAGATGGAGCCTTACGGCTGGTGGAAGAACGCGGACTTCACCGACGACCCCGAGCGGGTGAAGTGGAGCCATTTCCTGGCCGATGAACGCTACCAGTATGATGGCCTGGGCTGTTTCGAGGGAGCCTTTACCTACTGGAAAGGCGCCTGGCGCCCCACCTACAACAGCATCATGCGTTACAATTACGATGGGTTCAACGCCCCGTCCCGGGAAGCCATCTGGTACCGTATCCACAAGCTGGCCTACGGGGACACCTGGTCCTACGACTACGAAGATTTCGTGGCTTACGACGTCAAAAACCGCAAGACCGCCGGCAATGCCGCTACGCCCGGACAGGGTGTCCTGCGCATGGCACAACCCACACACCCTCCGGTGGTGGTGCCGCGCCGCTGGAATGAGGCGGCTCCTGCTTCCGTGGCCTCCTCCACGGCTTCCCAGGAGGCCTATAGGAGATGATCTCAAGAAGCCTCATAACCTTTCTCCTTGCGCTCATGCCCCTTGGGGTGTGGGCGCAGGATTTGGGGTGGGGCCGATTGAGCGGCGGCGTGGAGTCCAATTCTATCTGGTACGTGGGCGGAGGCATCCGCTCCAACAATTACGTGAAGCTGGACTATGTCCGGGGCCGCTTCGGCGCCGGCATCCAGGCCGAATATTACCCCAGTCCGCTGCTGGGCTATGACAGCAACCTCAAGGGGCTCGGCCTTCCGGGAAAATATCTGAGCTGGACCGATACCTGCTGGAGCATTACCGCGGGCGATTTTTACGATCAGTTTGGCACCGGTGTGGCGCTGCGCAGCTGGGAAGACCGCGCCCTGGGCTGGAACAATTCCCTGGGCGGCGGCCGGGCTACTTTCCGGACACCCAACGACCTCTTTTCCATGAGACTGCTGGGCGGTTGGCGCCGGAAGGGCCTCTGGTATGGCGCCGACTGGCTTACCGGTACGGAGCTGGCCTTTCATTTTGGCGACTGGGACCTGCAGGGGAGTGCCGTGTACAAACGGCGGGCTGTGGGGGATGGCATGCAAACCGAGTACGCCTGGAGCGCCTTGGCCGCCTATGCCGGCCATGGGTTCAATGCCCTGGCGGAATGGGTGGGTGTGCGGGGCGGAAACGCCCAAACCCTGGAGCTGGGCTATGCCTACGGCCGTTTTTCTTCGTCCCTCAAAGTGCGCCGCCTGCAGAATATGCTGGATCCGATGGGGATGAACTATCTTCCCTCCCTGAGCCAGGAGCAGCACTACATGCTGGCCTCGTTGAATCCGTACACCACCTTTGCCGCCGGGGAGCTGGGTGGCAGCCTGGACCTGTTTTACCGGCTTAAAACCTGGATATTCCACCTGAGTGGTACGTATATCTGGACGCTTCCCCAGGCTCTGGAGAATCATACCGTGCTGCGGATGGGCTACCGGGAGGTGAACCTGGATGTGGAAAAGCGCTGGACCCGCCGCTTCAAAACCACAGCTTTCGTGAGCATCCAGGAGTATTCGCCCTCCCATGGAGAGCGGAACGGGACTGACATACAAAACGTCTTCGTGCTGGATGCAAGCGTTAAGGTGAGCCGGGAAGTGACCCTTCGCGGTCAGTTCCAATATCTTTATTCCCAGGAACTTACGCGCGACTGGATGGCGGCTTCCCTGGAAATGGTCACGGTGAGCGGTTGGGCGGTCCACGTGCAGGATATGTATAATCACGGCGACACCAAGGAACACTATTACAATGTAGGCGGTTCCTGGACCCGCGGCGGCTTCAAGGTGGACCTTTCCTACGGCCACCAGCGTGCCGGTCTGGTTTGCTCGGGCGGAGTGTGTCGCTGGCAGCCGGAATATACCGGCGGAATATTACGATTGTCATATAATTTTTAGGACAGGATGAAAAAAGTATTATTACTACTCTTTGTGCCTCTACTCCTCTCTGCTTGTACCGGAAAGAAGGACGACCCCGTACCGGAAAAGCCGGAAACACCCGTCACGCCTTCGGGCGGAGAGGAAGAGGGAAAAGTCTTCTTCCGCAGGGCCCTGGCCATGGATTTTACGGCCACCTGGTGCCAGTATTGCCCGCAGATGGCCCAAGCCGTGGAGAATGCCCAGAAGCTTCGTCCCGGAAGGATTGTGGACATGGCGGTCCATGTGGACGATGCCTATTCTTCGGACCAGACAAACGCCCTGGCGGATTTATTAGAAATCGTGTACTTTCCGTCGCTGGTTTTCGATATGGACAAAACAACGCTCTTCAATGAGCAGAATGCGTCCCGCCTTACCGCCTATGTGGACAAGATGAGCGCAAAGGATGCCTGCGGCATTGCCATCAGCTGGAAAAGCGGGAAAGTAAACGTGAAGGTAAAGGCGGCGGTGTCCGGTACCTACAACCTGACCGTAGCGGTGGTGGAAGACAAGGTGATAAGCACCCAGCAGGGCTATGGCAGCAATTACGAGAATCGCTCCCTCGTGCGTGACTTCCTGACTTCGTCAGCGGAGGGCGTAAGCCTGGGCACCCTGAAAGCCGGGGCGGAGGCGTCCAAGACCTTCCCCCGGGCGGCCGCGGAAAACCAGCGCATCGTGGCCTATGTCCTCAAGGGCAGCAAGTGCGTGAATGCCGCCACCTGTAACGTAAACGAAGAAATTGCCTATACGTATGAAGAAGACGATTAGCTTTTTAGCCGCTATCATGGTGTGCCTGGTGGCGTTCGCGCAGGGGAAAACCCATCCGGCCGACTGGGCCGACGGAAAAACCCCGTACGTGGTGTCCTTCTGGTTCATCAACTGCAAGTACTGCCTGGAAGAGATGGACGCCATTGCGGAGGTGTTCCAGGAGTGGACCGCCCAGACGCCCTTCCGTTTCATCGGCGTGTGCACCGACGACAGCCGTTCCGTGGCCCGCGCCAAGGCCCTGGTGAAAAGCCGGGGATGGGACGATTTCGAGTTCGTGTACGACACCAACCGCGAAATCGCCCGCACCATGAACGTGACCTCATGTCCGTACGTGCTGCTGTACGACAAAAACGGCCGTCTGGTGTACAGCCACCTGGGTTATACGCCGGGGGACGAGGAAGTCCTTTTCCAAAAAATCAAGGCTTTGCCGTAAAGGAAATTATTGCTATATTTGTAAGTTAACACTATAAAACCAAAAACCATGGGCGCATTTCATGCATATGACATTCGCGGAATCTGGGGGAAAGACTGGAACCTGGAAGACGCATATAAGGTGGGATACTTCATTCCCGAACTTCTGAAGACAGACAAGGTGCTGGTGGGCCGCGACTGCCGCCTCTCCGGCAAGGATATCCACGACGCCCTCATCAAGGGCATTACGGATGCCGGCGCAGACGTAGACGACATTGGCTACAGCTCC
>ONTQ01000202.1 GCA_900320795.1 uncultured Bacteroidales bacterium | reverse complement strand
TGACGATGACTACGCCTGACAACTACCTGCGTTTCGGCTACGAGACCTTTATGGTGGAGTTTGAGCACTGGGTCTTCATCCATCTGTTCTTCTCCGGATGTACCTATGCTTACAGGGATTCTCTCTGGGAAGTGGTCATGGAAGAGCTACCGGCAGACATCACTGCGGATGTTCCCATTTGCGGAGGTGGCAACCAGTTCCACCCCGAGTGCGACGGAATGGCAGAAGCCCACATCGAGAACAAGGTGCTCAGCAACCAGCGCCGTGTGATGGGATTCTGGGACACTGGCCACGACCCGTTTGTGTATGCCTTCCTTGTAAGAGATAATAATGAGTAAGGGCCATGACGCAGAAGAAGAAAATAGAACTTACTCGCCTTCAGGGCATCATCGCTGTGGCCAGCTTCAGCAGCGGGGTGATTATCGCGGCCGTGTGCCTGTTCTTCATTCCGCCCCTGGGAGAGATTGCTTCTTCGGCCATTTCGATTGTGAGCGAGCTGCTGGTCCTCTGCGGTGCGATCCTGGGCGTCAAGGCCTCTTACGATGTCAAGTTCCGGAAGTTCGAAGCCGAGCTCCGGGATGTAATAGAAAACGAAAAGAAACTGAATTCCTAAACCTACCTATGAGATACGTTCTGCCACTGCTTTTCCTCGTGCTCGCTTCTGCCTGCAGTACTGTCCGCCAGCTTCCATCGACGGACAGTACCAAGGTGGAGGTCCGGACGGAGACGGTGTTCCAGAAGGATACTGTCTTTGTGGAGCTGCCGCTTGTTGTGGAACGGGTTGCAGTCCTGGATACGGTCTCGCATCTGGAGAACGCGTATGCGGCTTCATCGGCCGTGGTTTCCGGCGGAGTCCTGAAGCACAGCCTGGAGACGAAGCCCGTGAGCGTGCCTATCCGAGTAGAGAAGGAGATTGTTTACCGCGACTCTACGGTATTTCGCGACCGCGTGCAGACGGTGACGGTTGAAGTGGAGCGCAAGTTGACCGGCTGGCAGCAGGCTAAGCTGAGGGTAGGGGGCTTCTGTTTCTTTGCTGTGATTTTGATTGGACTTTATTTCCTTATTACTCAATTTATTAACCTTAAACTCTTCTGACTATGAAGTACATTCCTTCCATCGCCTTCGAGGAGATGAGCGGATCCGCCAAGGGCGTGACTGCCGCTAAAATGAAGAACCGGAAGTACATCCGCAACCGCGGATACGGCGGCAGCGTCCGCACTTCCGACCAGGCCAAGGTCAAGGGCATTTTCAAGCGCCTGACCACGATGTGGAAAACGCTCACCAACGAGCAGATCCTCGCGTGGAACAAGCTTGCCCTGAGCCAGCAGGGCCGTTCTGTCCTGGGAACCGGTGCCAAGATCTCCGGCTCCAACCTGTTCACCCGCCTCAATTACTGGATCGTCGCTTGCGGCGGTTCTCCTGAGGTGACCCCTCCCACGCTCCTGGGTGTGGAGAATCCGTCCAGCGCCACCATCGTGTGCCAGGGCAATACCTTTACCTTCAAGCTGGACCAGGCTCTCGCCGACAACGGCGGCATCTTCCTGGTCATTGAGGCCACCGAAGGTCAGTCCAATGGCGTAAGCCGCGCCCACAGCAAGGCCGTTGCCATCAAGATGGTGGAAGAGCCCACCGCGGTCGCTATCGACATCCGTGCCGATTACGTGGCCAAGAACGGAACTCCGAACGCAGCTGCGCCGAAGATCTTCTTCCGCTACTACTACGTCAACTCCAGCACCGGCGAAAAGTCCGGCACCATGCTGGCTGAGACCAAGTGGGTCGCGGGCGAGTAGTCCGGGTGACTGTCAGGCCCTCGGGCCGATTCTGAAAAAAGTTTCCTGCCTTCCTTTCGGGGGGCAGGATTTTTTTGTGTATTTCCAGACGTATGGCGTGGCGGGTTCCCGGATAGTTCACCGGTCGGACCTGCCCAAAAGCAATCAAAGTATAGGGGAGGATAGTAAAAGAAATTACGCATAAATTCAGCAAGTTTTATGCGTAAATTTATGCGTAAGTACCTTAAGTGACTGATTTTCAGTCTGTTCCGTGGAGCATAGGAGAATCGAACTCCTGACCTTTTGAATGCCATTCAAACGCTCTACCAACTGAGCTAATACCCCATTTCCCTTTTGGGATTACAAAGGTAAGGACTTTTTTCGAGTTTGCAAACTTTTTGAGGTATTTTTTTGCCGTTTGCCGAATAAGCATTTTTTCGTACATTTGTGAGCGATCAAAACCTTAAGACAAAATGAAGAGATTGTTCCAACTCGCCATCGCGGCCTCCCTGGCCCTTGCGGCGAACTCCTGTGCCTCGCTGAACACCGAATACCTGCTTGCGGGCGGCCTCCAGGCCCTCCAGGCCGCGACCCTGTCCGACGCGCAGGTCCAGGCCTATGTCCACGAGTACATTACCCAGCTCGATGCCCAGAGCAAGGTCCTGCCCGAGTCCAACGCCTA
>ONTQ01000203.1 GCA_900320795.1 uncultured Bacteroidales bacterium | reverse complement strand
GAAAGAACGTCATCTTCTTCCGGAAGGATCGTTTCGATTGGGTATCGGCCGGCTGCTACTGGCTCTCCGAGACGCCCACCCTCGCCGGCAGCGTTTCCTGGGACACCAACCGCGCCCGCCACTGCAACTGGGTCCGCATCCGCGACAAGAAAACCGGGCGGGAAATGCGGTTGGTGAACACCCACCTGGATCACAAGAGCGATGCGGCCCGCCGCGAACAGATCAAGATGATTATGGAGGAATGCGCCCTCTATCAGGCCGATATGCCACAGATTCTCTGCGGTGACTTCAACGCCGGCATCAAGAGCGCACCCATCCAGTACATCCGCACGCAGGACGGCTGGAAAGAGATGTACGAAGACATCCACGGCCCCGCCGAAGCGGGCTTTACCTGCCACAGCTTCCTCGGCGAGGGGCATAAACCCGGCCGCCGGATCGATTTTATCTTCTACCGCGGACCCCTCCGTACCCTGGATGCCGAAATCATGAAAAACCATGTTGGGAACATGTATCCCAGCGACCATTACTTTGTAAAAGCCGATTTTAAACTAGAATAAAAATGAAAAAGAACCTGCTGATTGCCGCGGCCCTGCTGATTGGAATGGCCGCATCTGCCCAAAGCTTCGTATCCATTCCCCTTTCGAAAGATACGTTCAAGGCCTCTCACCTGACCCCGCTTCCCAAAGGGAACTACCAGGGAATGGATATCTATAAGAACTATCTTCTCAGCTGCTGGCACACCGGAATTGCCACCCTGTACACCTTCGATGGGAAGACCGTCACCCAGGTGGCGCACTTCCCACTGGACAGCCACGACGAGGTGAACCACTCCAACGTGGTCTCGTTCGGCGTGGAGCGTTACGCCAAGAAGGATCCCCTCCCCCTGGTGTATATCAGCCAGTGCCACAAAAAACCCTACAAAGGGAATAAGGACGTGCTCTTCGTAGAGCGCGTGGCGAGCGACCTGCAGTCTTCCGAACTGGTGCAGATGATCCGCTATGACGATGTGAACAACGACTTCGGTTATGCCCTCCAGTGGGTGGTGGACCGCCAGCACAAGATGCTGTACGGATTCGGCAACACCACCAAGGACAAGGATGTGGAAGGAAACCGCCACCGCATTATCAAGTTCCGCCTGCCGCGCCTGGCCGATGGCAAGGAGGTGGTCCTCCGCCCGGAAGACGCCCTCGAGAACTATGTCGTGGAAGACTACGGCCTGCGCTATGCCACCATCGGCCAGGGCCTGTGCATCTACAAAGGCAAGCTGATGATGCCCACCGGGCTCGGGACCGATCAATATCCGAGCTACCTGTTCATCTGGGACCTGCGCAAAAAACAGCCGGTCGAGGTGCTCGACATGAGCATCGGCACCACCGGCGAACTGGAAGACCTCGCCCACTACAAGGGTAATACATTCATCGTTCAGGGCCAGGACGGCCTCTTTCTCCTTACATTATGAGCCAGTCTGAAGCCCAACGCTGCCTGCTCTGCAAGAAGCCTTTCTGCAGCCAGGCCTGTCCCGTCCATACCGACGTTCCTACCTGCATGCGCTTGTACCGCGAGGGACGGATCGAGGAGGCGGCGCGGATCCTGTTCGCGAACAACCCCCTCAGTGCCATCACCTCCCAAGTATGTGACTGGCAGCACCTTTGCTATGGTCACTGCATCTTGAACCGGAAAGGTATTCCGGTCCGATGGTACGAAATCGAGCAGGAAATCTCCATGCCCTATCTGCTCCGTGCCCACATTACGCCCGGGGCCGAAAACGGCCGCAGCGTTGCCATCGTGGGCGGAGGACCCGTGGGCATTACGGCCGCCATCAAACTGCGCGAGAAAGGCTATGCCGTTACCGTTTTCGACGACAACGCCCGACTGGGCGGCGTGCTGCGCTACGGTATTCCCCGTTTCCGTCTGAGGGAACAGTTCATCAACGCGTACGAACGCATTTTTGAAGAGGCCGGCATCCGCTTTCAGGGGAATACCTGTATCGGGAAAGACCTTTCCCTCGCAGAACTCCGCCAGCGGTTCGATGCCGTTTGCATCGGTGGCGGCGCCTGGTCTCCCCGGCGGATGCGCATCCCCGGCGAAGACAATCCCAAGGTCATCTATGCCCTTGAGTATCTGAAGAATCCGGATGCTTTCCAGCTGGGCCGGAAGGTCATCGTCATTGGCGGCGGAAACGTCACCATGGACGCCAGCCGCACAGCCGTTCGGAGGGGACACGACACCTGGGTCTATTACCGCAAGACCTTCGGCAACATGCCGGCCAATTCCATCGAGGTAAGGGCTGCGCAGGCCGACGGCGTGAAGTTTGAACTCTTCCAGGTTCCCGTCGAGGTGAAGCAAGACACCCTGGTCATCCGCCGCTGTGAAAATGTCACGGCCGATGACGGATCGGTCATCACCCGGATGATTGACGGTACTGACTTTGAGGTTCCCTTCGACAACAT
>ONTQ01000204.1 GCA_900320795.1 uncultured Bacteroidales bacterium | reverse complement strand
CACTCGACGGACTGAAACGATGAAGGAGGACCGGGTATGATTAAGCGCGGATCAAAGGTCAGGGTCGTAAAGATAGACACTGCCGGCGGAATGGACTGGCAGGCAAAAAGACTTGAAGGAAAAGTCTTCACCGTGCGCTTCATAGACTCCGCCGGACAGATTCACCTCGAAGAAACCGGCATTGCACTCATCCCCGGTGTCGATGAATATGAGATTGTGAAATAACGCTATTGGAGAAAGGATTGGGGAAACTAGTCCTTTTTCTTTTCGCCGCCGTGAGACTCTCGTCCTCTCCGCACGAAAGTGGCTCTCAGGTATCTGGGAGCCCTTTTTTGTGCATTTTTGTCGCGCCGTTGTTACGCCAAGTCTTTGGAGACAAGCAGAATTATGTCTATCTTCACACCGAAAACCCAAATGATACAAATATGAGGACTCGTTTATCTGCGCTTATGGCCGTCGGAGTGGCGACCTGCATTTTAATGACGCCGGGTTGTTCCCAGGTGGTTGAAAACACGTCTGTCAAGCCGGCCCTTGTCCAGAAAGACGGGACTACGCATTTTGAGGTGGACGGAAAGCCTTTCCTGATGTTGACAGGAGAACTCCACAACTCCACGAGTACCTCGGAAAGTTATATGGAGAGCATCGGGGTGTGGGAGCAGATGAAACATGGCCATTTCAACACGGTGATCGCTTCATGCTCGTGGGATGTGATTGAGGACAAGCAGGGTCATTACGATTTCACCTCCGTCGATCATGTAATCCGGAACGCGCGCGAGAACGGACTCAAGGTGGTGATGATCTGGTTCGCCAGTTGGAAGAACGGAAACTCCACCTATGCCCCCAGTTATATCAAGCGCGATCCGGTCAATTATCCCCTGGTGCAGACACCGGACGGCGGGTTCCTCGACGTTCTGTCCACCTTCGGCCAGGCGTCCCTCCAGGCGGACAGGGACGCCTATACGGCGCTGATGCGGCATATCAAGGAGGTTGACAAGGACTACACCGTGATCATGATGCAGGTGGAGAACGAGATGGGGATACTCGGTTCCGTGAGGGACTTTTCTCCAGCGGCCCAGAAGGCATGGGAGGGACAGGTCCCTGATGACCTCATGCAGTATCTCTCCAGCCATAAAGGGCGGCTCTTCCCGGAACTTGAAAAGGTCTGGAGCGAAAATGGACACAAGATGTCCGGGACCTGGGAAGAGGTATTCGGCAAGAGCCACGCCAAGGCCGAGGACCTGCTGACCGACTATCCCTACTATACGGAGGAAATCTTCCAGGCCTATCACTATGCCAAGTATGTGAACGAAATCACCGCAGCCGGCAAATCAGTCCACGATATCCCGATGTATGTCAACAACTGGCTCCGCCAGCCGGGAATGATCAACCCCGGACAGTTCCCTTCCGGGAGTCCGCTTCCGGAAGTCATCGACATTTGGAGGGCTGCTGCACCGGCGGTGGATTTCACGGCGCCGGACATCTACATCAGCGAATATGAATGGGTGCTGAGCCAATTCGCCCTGAGTGATAACCCGATTTTCATCCCGGAATGCAGGCTGGATGCGTCCAAGGCCCTCTATGCCTATGGTGAATATGACGCCCTCGGATTTGCTCCCTTTGGCTTCGACGGCCCCCAGAATGCAACCGGAGAGTATTCTGCCGACTTTGAAAACCTAGGCAAATGCTATGCAATCCTGTCCGGAATGGACCAGTTAATCATCAATAACTATGGCTCCGACCGGCTCCGCGGCCTGAGAGTGACGGAGGAGAATGCAAGCCCTTCCGTCGAGATGGGAGACTACATCCTCACCGCACGCTCTTCCGTCAGGAACCGACGCGCCTTCAACTATGGTCAGGGTGCCGCCCAGATGGCCCGGGAGAACGCGCAACTGGCGGCTGCCGCCCAGCAGCAGGCCCAGTCCGGAGCCCTCATCCTCCAGACTTCACCGGACGAGTTCTATATCGTCGGAATCAACGTATCGTTCTCATTCGCTTCGAAGGACGCCGGCTTCCAGGGAAGGATTCTTACCGACGCGATCGAGGAAGGAACCTTTGTGGATGGTCAATGGGTTCCTGGACGGAGACTCAACGGTGATGAGAACCGGGTCGGAATCAATGGCGTCGGTGCGGTGAGGGTTGTGCTCTACCCATCGACCGTTACGGCACAGGGGCGATAATCTTCGCCCCCTCACCGCACGGAGATTCCAGAAATAAAGCAACACGTTTTTACCGTCACTTACTTCGAGGGGGATCAAAGTTGGTCTGTGGATATCCCGGCGGATTTCAGTGGGAGCGAATAGCATCCCCCCAATCCATTCACGGGCGGAGACAATAGCGGCTAATTCTTCCGGCTCATAAGGAAAGCGTATACAGCCATGTCAGAGGGAATCGATGACTTTCTTGTAGGGGGCAATCATCCCTTCACTCATCTTGCCGCCCAGCT
>ONTQ01000205.1 GCA_900320795.1 uncultured Bacteroidales bacterium | reverse complement strand
CCGGGCATCCCAGAAGCCGTCTGCATTGGCATTGATCAACCACGCTTCGGAAGCCTTTCCCCGGATCGGGTCGTCTTCGAGCAGCGAGACGGCGGTATTCAGGTCATCCTCCAGCAGGGCCAGGGTTTCCCGATAGGTCCTTTGGGGGGTGGGTTCCTTGTCGTAGGCGGTAACGTACGGTACGGTGTATTTTTCGTAATCCGCGTCCGACAACTGGACCAGGCCGAACATCCGCATCAGGTCGAAATGGATATACGCCCGGAGGGCCAGCAGTTCACCTTTCATCAGGTTCCACTCGATCCTGTCGGACACGACATCCGGCTTGGCATCCAATTCATACAGCACTTTGTTGATATTGGCTATCGAATAATAGCCGGCCTTCCACATCTGGGAGATCAGCGAATTTACATTATTGTCGTCCCATTCGTGATTCTGAATGGCGGTGAACAGGGGGCTGAACTGCTGGGCATAGGGCCCATAGGCCAGTTCATTTACAAACCAGCTCCACATGGCGCCGTATTCCGCTTCTTCACCCATGCTGATATAGACCCCGCAAAGGGCATCCTGGAAACCGCTCCGGGAAGAGAAGAGGGTGGCGTCGGACACCTGTGTGGAGGACGTGGCTTCCAACCATTTGTTGCACGACAGGATACCTGCCAGGGCGATGAACAATAACGCCAGTTTCTTTATCGTCTTAATCATAACACTATCAGAATGAGGCATTAACACTAAAGGAGAACTTTCTGGCGTACGGGTAGGAGGTACCCCTTTCAATTTCGATGGAAGAGAACGTATAGATATCGTTCGTATAGAGACTCAACCGGAGGCGGCTGAGCTTGAGGGCGCGGATGACGCGCAGCGGGAACTCGTAGTACACCGTGGCGGAAGAGAGGCTCAGCACATTGTTCCGTTGGACGAAACGGCTGGTGGCCTTCGTGACGGTACCGGAACCTTTCTGGGCTTTGAACGGGGCAATGTCGCCAGGCTTGGCCCAGCGTCCGCTGAATACCCGCCGATCTACGTTGTTTTCCAGGGTGGTGTTTTCCACCTTGTTCAGGAGGGTGCTGTTGTAGAGGTAACCGCCGCCATAGAAGGTAGCGGTAAGGCTGAATCCGAACCCTTTCACCTCGCCGTTGATGCCGAAATTGCCGTTGAACAGCGGGTCGGAGGAGCCGCAGTTGACCAGATCGGCCGGATTCCAGGTGGTGGTAATGTTGTCGTTCCTGTTGAGGAATATCTCTTCGCCTTTTTCCGAACTGATACCGAGGGAGCGGACAGCCCAGATGGAGTGCAGCGGCATACCGTCATAGTACTGTATCACGGGTTCGGTCATGCCGGCTTCCTTTGCGCGCTCCTTCTGCTGGTCGTTGTAGGACCTGAGCACGTCGGAAATCTCAAGCACCCGGTTGTCGTTGATGGCGGTGCGGCCGAACAGGCTGATGTAGGAGGAGCCTTTCCGGTAGAAGGTCCAGCTTATGCTGGCCTCCAGACCTTTGTTCCGGACCTTGCCCAGGTTGTCGTTGGTGTAGGAAAAGCCGGTGGAAGGCAGGATGGTCCTGGAGAAGACCAGGTTCCGGGTATCGGCGATATAGGCATCCAGCACCACGTTCAGGGACTTGGTGCGGAAGTCGATGCCCACGTTGTAATCCATCTTCTCTTCCCAGCCCAGTTCGGGGTTGGCCATGTTGTTCAGGGCCGCCCCGGTGAAGCCGTTATAATACGCGGAAGAATAATAGGTATAGACCGGAAGGGCCACGTTGCTCGTGTAGTTCTGGTTACCGGACGAACCCATGCTTGCCCGGAGTTTCAACTGGTTGATCCAGGAAACGTTGTCTTTCATCCACTGCTCGTTGTGGAGGTTCCAGGCCAGACCGGCGCTCCAGAAGATGCCCCAGTGGTTCTTGGTCCCGAATACGGAAGAGGCGCTGCCCTTGATGGTGGCGTCCGCCATGTAACGGTTGTCGTAGCTATAACCGGCGGTGGCCAGGGCGCCGAGGTTCCGGTTCAGGCCGTCGCTTCCCGTCGGAATCCGGTCCTTGGCGTATTGGCGCGCAAAGGTGATGCTCTTCATGTTGCTGTTGGGGAAGCCTTCCGTGTAGTTGACAATCTCTTCGTAGTTGGTCTGGGAAATGCTCCAGTCCACCGTGGCAAAGAGGTCGTGCTTGCCCGCAAGGTTATGGTTGAGCTGTGCCGATACGTCGCCGGAATAGGTGGTATAGTTGCCGTTGGACTGCTCGTAGCTGCCCCGGCGGAGGAGTTCGTTTGTTTCGTAGAAGTCCGTATGTTGTCCCGGCTTGAACTCGTCTGTGCGGGTCCGCTGGGAATCGATGCCGAAACGGGCCACCATGCGCAGGTATTTGAGGAACTGGTACTCGGCGTAGAAGTTGTCGGAAATGGCCAGGTACTCGCTGGTGTCGGTGGTACCGATCGTGGCGTTGTTCATACGGCGTCAGGTAAGGATTGAGGGCGGCATAGTCGCTGAAACTGCCCCAGGGCGATTCGGAACTGTTCATGGAGGAAATGCTCATGATGTTCCGGAAAGTCCATCCGCCCCGGCGGTAGGATAAGTTGACATTGCCGGAGATAACCTCGCGGAAGGAGCCTTTCATGGCTCCCTGGGTGTCGTTGTATGAGAAGGTGGCAAGGGCCTTTAACTCTTTGGAGCCCAGCTCGATGCTGACGGAATGCTTCTGGCCGAATCCCAGGCGCAGGGGTTTGGAGAGCCAATAGGTATCCTGGCCTTCCATGGCTTTCTTGAACCTTTCGTTGTAGAGGGTCTGCCTGGCGATGGTTTCAAATGAATCGCTGCTGTTATAGTAACCTTCGCGCTGCTCCACGTCCAGTTTTTCCAGGGAGTTGCAGAGGTTGTAGCTGGTGAGGTCCGGCGCCTCGATGGTAAGGCTGCCGTTGTACGTGACGCGGGTCTTGTCGTTGGTGAGGGCCTTGGTCTCGATGACGATCACGCCGTTGGCACCCTTCGATCCGTAGATGGCCTTGGCAGAGGCGTCCTTCAGGATGGTGATGCTCTGGATGAGGTTCATGTCCATATCGGTCACTTTTTCCAGCGTGGTTTCGAAACCGTCGAGGATGAACAGCGGCTGGTTGGCCTTGGCGAGGAAGTTGCTCTTGAGGCCGGACGCTTCCGCTGCCAGTGTGGAGGCGCCACGGATCTGCATGGAAGCCATGGCGTTGGGGTTGGAACCGGCTTCCAGGTTGTCCAGGATCATCAGGGAAGGATCCAGGTTTTTGAGCGATTCCACCACATTGGAGTTGGATACCCGTTTGATATCGTCGCTGGTCATGGATTGGACCGAGCCGGTGAAACTGTCTTTCCGGCGGGTGAAGATACCCGTTACCACGGATTCTTCCAGGACCTGGGAATCGGGTTCCAGATAAATCTTAACCTCTTTTTTCACGTCGGCGACAATGATTTCCTGCGATTTGTAGCTCATCATCTCAACGGTGAGCACGGCGTTTACCGGAACTCTCTCCAACAGGAACTTGCCATCCGCATCGGTCGTGGCAACCAGCTTGAGCTTGCGATTCAAGACAACGACGCCCGGGAAGGGTTCGCCTGTCTCGTCATAAATGGTACCTTTGACCTGGCGGGTGTTCTGCGCCCAAGAAGAAGGCAGGAATGCCGTAACAACTAGGACCGTCGCCAGGAGTTTCAAGAATACCCCTTTGAAGTTCGTCATAAAAACACTATTATATTATAACCGGCGCAAATGTAATGAATAAATTTGAAAAAATAAATCCCAAAAATGAATGTTTTTTCACCTTCCCCAACCTTTGTTTACGCCTTTGGCGTAGAATTTGCAAGAATTTCTATAATTTAAAACGATTAATCAATGATTCCGCTTAATGTGTCTTTTGGCATTCATGCCCTTCTGCCAACAGGTTGGTTGTTTATGGGACTTGTCATTTATGGAGAGGGTTACTTGATGAGAAGATATCTGACCCAAAGCAAGGTGTTTGATTTCGATATTCACATGACTGCCTTTATCTCCAATGGAATCAGCGGCATTATTGGTATAATTATCAGCACGATATTAAATGGGGGATGGTGGCTTGTCTGTTGGTTCCCTTGGGTATCCAGCAATGAAGTCAATATCCATAAACCCACTCATCTCCAGTATCTGGCTCTTTACTATGTTGTTGCCTTGATTCTCTCTATCTTGATAGAATTACTGGTGAATTATCTGTTTTTGCGCAAGCGGTTCCCCTTTAAGAGAATCTGGAAGGCAACCTTGATTGCGAATGCCTGCAGTTACGCTGTGGGGACTCTCTTGATTTCGCTGTTTATCTTACTATGAGACTTTTTTCTTATCTTTGTCATATGCTTAGATGGGGAATGATAACGCTCATTGTGTTGGGTGCTTTCCTACCGGGCTGCACAGAGCCCCGGATGGAAAGTACGGTAGTTTTTGCCGAAGGAAGTGATTCC
>ONTQ01000208.1 GCA_900320795.1 uncultured Bacteroidales bacterium | reverse complement strand
CAATCCCAATAGCCGCGGTGGGCGGCAATGGCGATTTTGTTCTGGGCGCTTCCTGCCGTTGGGAGGAGGAATGCAAGGAGGAAGGTTGCAAGAAGAATGCGTTTCATACTTACCTTTATTTAGTAACGTTGATTTCCAGTTCCAAGGTCTCTTTCGAGCCATCGTCATAGCCCAGGATGGCCTGGACGAGATGCGTGCCGGCGGTCAGGGTGACACTCTTTGACGCCGTGGCCCCGTCATAGCGCCAACTGACGGAAACGGGCTTATGCGTTTCCGTTTCGAGCAAGTTGAAGTAGAAGATGTCACCTGCCTTGTAGGAGCCTCCGTTCGGATCATCGATGCTGTTGAATCCCATTTGTGCCAGGCTGGAAGATAGCTCCCTGACGTTCATCGAAATCACGTCGTTTTCAAAGGTAATGTCCTCCAGTACAAAATCGGATTCCACCCCGTCCCAGTCAATGGCATGGTAACTCGTAATCTTCCAGGGACCGGGGAAGGTCCGCTGGTCATAGGCTGTATAGTTCACATTATCCTGATCCTGGGCCGTGATGACATAACAGAGCGGATGGCTGGCATAATCGTTCAAATCGTTGTAGTATGGCCAGTAGTCCCACCTGTATTTGCAGGTCACGCCGGTCAGTCTCCGGTTGGATTGGTCAATATGGTAAACCAGGAGTCCGTGAGAAGGCAGATAATAATCCCACTTCGCTTTGGCCCGGCATTCCAGGTAGAATGCTTCGCCGTCCATGCTTGTGGCTAGCTGGAGGGCGTCGTCCTGGCAGAAGGGCGGGATTGTGACGGGACCGCCCTTTGTGATAAAGGCGGGCGCTTGCGCCCAGCCCAGCATCTCCCGTTCGATATGCGTGAAATACGGGGGCGTCTTGCTGTCGTTCAGGTAAGAACCGCTGGCCATGGTGGAGTACTTGGCCATGGCATGGCATTGCCCGTTCTGGGTATAATCGGCATCGTAGAAATCGGGCAGGCCCAGCGCATGGCCGAATTCGTGGACGGTAGGTCCGATTCCGCACTGGGTGGTACCGGATACGCCCCGCAGTTCGGCGGTGCAGAAGTATTGGCGGGCGACAACACCGTCCAGGGTGATGTTCAATCCGCTAGAAGACCGATGAGGCCAGATGGTATGGGGGGTTCCTTCCGCCTGGCTGTAACCGGCGTAATACATGAGGACCATATCAATCTGGCCGTCGTTGTCATTGTCGTACACGGAATAGTCGATGGACGGGTTCAGTTGGCGCAAAGCGTTTCTGAGGATCCGGGACGCCTTGGTCGAATAGGATTCGTCCGTCCCGTCGGGCAGCGTAAGGAGATAACTCTCATCGGCTGTAACGGGAGCGAATACATCAAAAACGGGATTGTACAGGTTATTGGAATTGTCCAAATAAAAATCGCGGGCCGACCCGGTGGCTCCGTTAAAACTGTAATCTTCTTCGTTGAGCATTTTATCAAAGGCTTCCTGCGGATTGTCGATAGAGAAGGACTTGTCCTTGAATTGAATCAGGAAAACGGGGATCCGCTGGGTGCCTTTGACCGTTCTCTGTGCCCGGGAAGGCAATTCTGCGATGGACTGCCGGCGCTTCTGACGCCCCTCTTCCCGTGCGCTTTCGTCCAGGGTGGCGGGACGGAGGTAGGAATCGGGCGTCCATTCCACCACGGTGCCCTTGGAATCGGTCATCCAATGGAAAAACTCGTCACCATGCAGGAAGATGGTCGTGACCGTCCCGTCCGGGAGCGTAACCTTGATGGGACCCGGTTTGGCCGGAACAGCATGCAAGTAAGGAAATGCCAGCATGCAGAAGGCGATGATACTCAGGTATATTCTTTTCATGGCTAGCGAATTCTGACAATATAACCGTCCCCGCTGGGATGCAGGAGCCAGGCCTTGTCGTCCCGGACCTGGATAACCCGGTAAGGCTGGGGAGATTTCTGTGTACTGCTTTTCTTGGTATGGTTGACTTCAACAATAGAGAGCACCTGCTCTTTCTGGAGCGTTTCCCGCAGGCCGGTAACCTGCATGACAGTCAGCTCTTTGGGATTCAAGATCGAGAACGTGACCTCTCCGCTGGCAGTTTTGTAGATGCTCATCTGGTCGGATCCGGCTGTATAGATCCGCCGGTTGCCCCGGAGGGGATAGAAACCCGGAATGGATTCCTTCAGCAGACGGTCCTCGGCCACGTGGGAGTCCGGCAGGTAGTACAGGTCCGGGAAGGTGGTCGATGAGGTATTGGAATAACCGCCAAAGACTTTTTTGGCCGGATCGTACTTGAGATAGCGCGTGCGCGACTTCAAGCTCGCTCCATCCTCATTGAAGGAGATGGACCAGATATAATAATTGGTCGTGGTGCTTTCGCTCGTCGCAAGGTT
>ONTQ01000209.1 GCA_900320795.1 uncultured Bacteroidales bacterium | reverse complement strand
GACCTATGCCGAGACGCAGGAGCACTTCATGACGCTGGTGCTTTTCGACAGCACCTCCATCGATAATGTATATTGGAACGAGGACCCGGCCAAGGCGGCCATCCTTACTTCGGAGACCTACGTCCCCGGGGCAGCCACTCCCCTGTACGATGCCATCGGGAAGACACTGACCCGGCTGCAGAAGGAGCTCCACGGAGACCCGAACGTATCCGTGATTGTGACCATCATCACAGACGGACTGGAGAACAGTTCCACGGAATACTCCCTTAAGGCCGTCAAAGCGCTGATTCAGCACCTGAAGGATGAGGGATGGAGCTTTGCCTATATGGGGACGGACCACGACGTGGACGGGGTGACCGTGAGCCTTTCCATCACCAATGTGGTAAAGTTCGAAAAGACGGAGGCCGAGACGCAGGCCGTGTTCGAGAAGGAAAGACGTGCTCGTGCAAGGCATTCCAAGATGATGTCCCTGTTTGATGCCGCCATGCCGTGTGCATCCGCCTCGGAAAGACGGGCCTACCGGAAGAGACTCTCCGAGGAATACTACAAGGAGGAGGAATAGACAGAGCGCATCGCCGCCATATCGCCGCCATTACGCATTACCACCCGGAAGGCATAAAGGGTGCTTAAGAAGGGGTATGAGTCGACCAGCAATTCTTTTGACGGGTTAACCAAAAATGAACTTGCCACCAAGACCTAGTCCCGGAGAATTGAATCGGTAGTAAGCGTCGATAATGACGACATTAGCGTCACCGGTCATCCAGATATTTCCGGGATGCAAATCCTCTACGATAACCGTATCTGAGAAATACCTAACCACATGGTACGGCTCCTCTACAAGTTTCTGGAACCCAAGGCAACGCATAAACAACGTTATCTCATCCTCATCCATCAAATGCTCTTGCCTGAAAAACCTTTGCTTAAGTAAGACCACAAAATCACGCAGGGCATCCCGACCGAAACCTTCAACCTCTAAAAAGGCTGCTGGGCAAAGCGTGTTCTGAATGGTAATACGGTCGATGAAGCGGATTAGATTATCATATTGACCCGTTCTGCAAATCTTGTGAACATAACTATCTCCTTCCGTATAAACTTGAGCTTCGCCACCATATCCATAAAACTTGTACCCCTGTTCTTTGAAATAGGCATGGGGATCATCATGCCAACAACCATTAAGCCGCGCCCAGTTTTCCAGGTCGGCTTCTTGTTCCATGGCAGTTTCTATCTCGGATTCCGAGTCGTATGGAGCCTCTGATATTGTGCGACCATATCTTCCCAGGACCAAGGATCCTTGGCCCAGGATTCGACCTCCCGCTTCAAATCCTTGTTGAAACGCTTGATCATTTCGAAATCTATTGAATGTAATTCCGGCATTGTCCACAATACAATTATTTGATGCAATTATAACGTTTTCCTGACAAACTTCCAAATAATATTCTTAGTATGGTCTATGAGGTCTTTAACTCCAACCATTTTTTCATTATACACACCGCCCTCGTCAGATCCTCCTGGAAGGCGGTGTGTTCAGCAGTGTCCCTTTGAGGTAGCCACTTCCGGTTGCGACTTCCAGGAGATAGGCGGAGAGGTCCTCGCGGTATTTTTCGTTGGTGGTGCTCATATGAGTACAAGGATTGGCGGGAGTGCGTGTGGCTGGTAAAAAAATGCCACCCACAGGCAAAAATGGCCGATTTTGCGCTTAGGTGGTCAAAAAAATACCAGCTACCAGCACCCCTGAAGATGTCGCATCCAGCATAGCCTTCTTCACTTCCACACGCGGGTCCTCGACAACGTAATAATCTACTAATCTGATACTCCAGTCATCCCAGGATTTTCATGAGCACTTTGTCTGGGACATCACCGCACGACTCCCGGATGGTTTCCTTGAGGGATTCCAGCGATTCGGCGGGTGTCAATGAAGAACGGAGCGTCCGGGGATTGTAGCCGGGAAAAGGAAAGTCCATGTCCTCGAACAACGCCTCCGGCGTGCAGAAACTGCTCCGTTGCCAGCCGCTGTATTTAAGGTCCGGGCCGCGGTATACCCGCGTGATGTCGCCGGTAATGAGGCGCGCCTGCATCTGTAACTTGGAGAGCACGGCATCTGCGCCGGCTTTGTTTATCCCCAGCAATTCACGTACTTCCGGGACGGAAACGCTGCCGTGTTCATCCACGTATTCAAGCACCTTCTGCTGATGGGCATTAGGCCGATATTTGGGCAGGGAACGCCGCCAGTTGATGATTTCCCGGTAAACGTCAACCGTGGCGAAAGCGGCCTTGCCGCCGTAAAGGAACTTCCCGTATGCGATGTCCCCGCTCTGGACGCATTCGATTTTCCAGTCCCATGGGCCCAGATTCTCCTCCGTGAACCA
>ONTQ01000210.1 GCA_900320795.1 uncultured Bacteroidales bacterium | reverse complement strand
ACTCCGGACGAGAAGGCTCACTACTTTGTCAAGTTCAATGTCGACGGCCTCCTTCGCGGCGATTACCAAAGCCGCATGAACGGCTATGCCACTGCAAGACAGAACGGCTGGATGAGCGCCAACGACATCCGGGAGCTGGAAAACCTCGACCGCATCCCTGCGGAGGAAGGCGGCGACCTGTACCTCATCAACGGCAATATGCTCCCCTTAGTCCATGCGGGAGCTTTTGCAAATATCAACACGGGAAAGGAGGAAACGAACCCCGATGAACAAACAGAAAAAGTTCTGGAACTGGAGAAATCAGGCGGACGACGCAGATCCAAAGGAACCAAGGATTCTTGAGCTATACGGCACCATTGCATCCGAGAGCTGGTTCGACGATGATGTCACACCCCAGATGTTCAAAGATGAGCTGTTTGCCGGTGACGGCGACGTGGTCATCTATCTGAACAGTCCGGGCGGCGATTGCATCGCGGCAAGCCAGATTTATACGATGCTGATGGATTATCGTGGAAACATCACGGTAAAGATCGACGGCATCGCAGCTTCTGCCGCCTCGGTCATTGCGATGGCGGGCACAGAGGTGCTGATGGCACCGACCAGCCTCATGATGATCCACAATCCCATGACGGCGGCATTCGGAAGCCGGGAGGAAATGGAGAAAGCCATCGAGATGTTGGAGGAGGTCAAAGAAAGCATCATCAATGCTTACGAGATCAAGACCAACCTTTCCCGCGCAAGGATCTCTCACCTGATGGATTCGGAAACATGGATGAATGCGAAACGAGCCATCGAGCTCGGCTTTGCAGACGCCATGATGAACGAGGAGAAAATCTCGGCAGAAATGCCTGCCTTCGAATTCTCCGATCGGGCTGTGGAAGCAGTTCTCGTAAACAAAATCACAGCAAAGGCCCGGCTGGAAAAGTCGGTGCAGCATGGCCGCTCCGTCGATGAACTGATGGAACGGCTTTCACTTTTGACCAATTAATGAGGAGGATTTTTATCATGACTATCATTGAACTTCGTAACAAGCGGGCTCAGAAACTGGCGGCTGCCAAGGCATTTCTGGAGTCCAACCGCAACGCTGACGGCTTCCTCTCCGCTGAGGACGACGCCGTCTACACCGGCATGGAGAACGACATCACCAATCTGGGCAAGGAGATCAGCCGCATGGAGCGTCTGGAAACAATGGATGCGGAGCTTTCCCGTCCGGTCAGCACTCCGATCACTGAAAAGCCGGATTCTCCTGCCAAGATGGATGCCAAGACGGGCCGCGCTTCCGATACCTACAGCAGGGCTTTCTGGAACGTCACCCGCCGCAAGGACTCCCTGACGCCGGAAATGAAGAACGCTCTGCAGGAAGGCGTCGACTCTGAAGGCGGCTATCTTGTCCCGGATGAGTTTGAGCGCACCCTGGTACAGGGTCTGAACGACAGTACGGTCATCCGTGCCAACGCCCATGTTATCACCACCTCCAGCGGTCTGCACAAGATCCCGGTTGTAGCGTCCCATGGCTCCGCTTCTTGGATCGATGAGGAAGGTGCCTATACCGAGAGCGATGATGTTTTTGGTCAGGTGCAGCTGGATGCCCATAAGGTCGGCACCATCATCAAGGTCTCCGAGGAGCTCCTGAACGATGCCGCCTTCGATCTGGAGGGCTACATCGCTTCTGAGTTTGCACGCCGCATCGGTGACAAGGAGGAAGAGGCTTTCCTGACTGGCAACGGCACCTCCAAGCCCACCGGTATCCTCAATACAACGGGCGGCGGCGATGTTGGCGTGACCGCTGCTTCTGCTACCACCATCACTGCCGATGAGCTGATCGACCTGTATTTCAGCCTGAAGGCTCCGTACCGTAAGAATGCGGTCTGGGTGCTGAACGATTCCACCATTAAGGTGATCCGTAAGCTGAAGGACAAGAACGACCAGTACCTCTGGCAGCCTGCCCTGCGCGACGGGGATGTTCCCACGATCCTCGGCAGGCCGTACTTCACCTCCGCCTATATGCCGGAAGCTGCTGCCGGTGCCAAGACCGTCATCTTCGGCGATCTTTCCTATTACTGGATCGGCGACCGTCAGGGCATTACTTTCAAGCGCCTGAACGAGCTGTATGCTGGCAACGGCCAGGTTGGCTTCCTTGCCTCCAAGCGTCTGGACGGCAAGACTGTCCTGCCGGAGGCCATCAAGGTGCTCCAGCAGAAAGGTACCGCTGCGAGCGGTTCCTGATAACTGACACGGGCGGTGTTGTCGTGACGGCGGCACCGCCTATTTGAAATGAGGTGATATTTATGCTGGTGACACTGGACGAGGCAAAGGAATATCTCCGGGTGGACTTCGATGACGACAACAGCCTG
>ONTQ01000211.1 GCA_900320795.1 uncultured Bacteroidales bacterium | reverse complement strand
TCAAGCATCTTCATATACTTGAGGCGATCTTCGTAAGAATGCTTTTTTCGCATAACAAAACCCCGAAAGTTTTTTGTCTAACTTTCGGGGTTCATGTCAAAGTGAGTTGCCTTCTTTTTTTTGTCGGCCTCCGAAAAAATTTGGGTTTTTGCTTTTTCCACACTATCTTTATGTGGCTAAAATAATAACCTATGGGAAAAATCCTTTTGCAGGCATTCCTTGATTCCGTCCCCGAGAATACCAACTGCGTCCATGGAGACTTTCAGCCCGGCAACGTAATCCTCGCCGGCGGAAAACCCTATTGGATAGACCTCGGGCGCTTTGCCTGGGGAGACCCCATGTTCGATTTCGGCCATCTTTATCTGTCCTGCGGGGTCTATTCCAAGCGGCCGACATAATTGTAAGGGCCTATTACCAAAAGCCCAACTGGCTGCAGAACTTCTTTTTCCGGTTCCAACTGAACTCATTGATGAATAATTTCAAATAATGAACAACAATATCCGTCACTGCATCTGGGGAATCCTGCTGATGGGAACGCTGTCGGCCTGTTCGGGGAAAACAGCCTCCACCCTTCAACTCCATTCCGAAGCCGACCTCCACGGCCTGGTTATAGCCACATCGTCCGGCACCTACTACGATGAAAAGTATTCCCAATGGGAAGATGTCACTTTATTCCGCACCAACGCGGAGACCGACGCCGTGCAAGCCCTGAGGCAAGGCAAGGCCGATGTTTTTGTAACCGACGAGGTCGTTTTGAGCAAAGAGGCGCAGGAGAGGCTGGGTATTACCCTGGCTTTCCAGGGAGAAGAGAACTTCGACGTTGCGTTTGCCGTTCGAAAAGGAAACGAGACTTTGCTATCGGAAATAGACCGCTTCCTTTCTGAAGCCAAGTCCGACGGAACCCTCGATGCCATCATCGCCCATTGGCTGAAAGGAACCCCGGCCCCTGATTTTCCGGCTCAAACCCTGGAATCCAATCCTGTACCGCTCAGAAGCCTTACGGCTACCAATCTGGAGCCCGTTTGTTTTCTGGGAGAAGGCGGAGAGTGGCAAGGAATGGATGCGGATATCCTCCGGCGCTTTTCCATCTGGGCAGGCCGTCCTTTCGAAATGAAATTCCAAGACTTTGGCTCCTGCATCATCGCCCTGAGCACCGGCCAGTGCGATGTGGTGGCTGCCTGTCTTTTTATCACCGAGGAGCGCAAACAATCGGTGGATTTCACGATTCCCTATTATAAGTGCCATCCCGGTTACTTTGTGATAAATGCAGACAAAGGAGCGGGCTTGAGCCTTGCCGAGCGCCTGAAAATGAATCTGGTGACAGAAAAGCGTTGGAAACTCATTGTGGACGGCCTGCTGGAGACCATCAAGATCACCCTCCTGTCCATTTTGCTGGGCACCATTCTGGGGGCCGGTGTCTGTGCCTGCCGACGCAGCAAACGCAAAGGGCTCCGTTCCCTGGCTGGCCTGTACGGTGATTTCATCAACGGAATGCCCACGCTGGTGCTGCTCCTCATTATGTTTTATGTCATCTTCGCCAATGCCGGACTCAGCGGCTCACTGGTGGCCATCATCACCTTCGCCCTTTGCTTCGCTTCGTCAGCCGGCAACATTTTCGATACGGCCATTTCCTCTGTGCCTGTGGGGCAGACGGAGGCAGGATTGAGCCTGGGATTCACGCCCTTCAAAACCTTCATGGGCATCGTTTTTCCCCAGGCGCTTCGTAAAGGCCTGCCGCTCTATTCGGGCGAATGCGTATCACTTCTGAAGAGCACATCCATCGTGGGTTACATTGCTATCCAGGATCTTACCCGCGCCAGCGACCTGATCCGCAGCCGCACCTTCGACGCGCTGGTTCCGCTGCTGGTGGTGACCATCCTCTACTTTGTCCTTGCCTGGCTCCTCAGGCTTCTGTTGAACCTTTTCCTTACGAAGAAGTAATATGATAAGCATCAAGCATTTAAGCAAGACATTCAAAAATCCTGACGGCTCCACACTGACAGTGCTCAAAGATGTCAACTGTGAGATTGACAAGGGAGAGGTCATCAGCATCATCGGCCCGTCCGGAACTGGAAAGAGTACGCTCCTGAGGGCTATCAACATGCTGGAGCCCCCCACTTCCGGAGAAATCTGGGTGGACGGGGAAAACATCACCGCCAAAGGGTATCCGCTGCACAAAATGCGCCGGAAAATGGGAATGGTGTTCCAAAGTTTTAACCTTTTTGACCACATGACGGTGCTGGAAAACATCACTTACGCTCCCATGGAACTGTTGAAACTCCCGGCGGAACAGGCCAGACAGGAAGCCATGGAACTCCTCAGG
>ONTQ01000212.1 GCA_900320795.1 uncultured Bacteroidales bacterium | reverse complement strand
AGACCGCTGTTTGTTTGCTACCTCCATGCCCACACAGTCATCCATCAAGGACGAGATGACTTTCCCGGCTTTGAGCGCGACCGACACGTCGTCAGTCAGGTTGCGGATGGCAGCCACCTTGACTCCCTTGGCGGGGTAAATCTTATATAACGTTACAGTCGGTCCGGGTATGGCTTCGATATCGGAAACTTGGACGTGATGGTCCGCCAGGTTTTCCTTGATAACAGCGATGTTCTTGTCAATCTCGGACTGTGTCACCTTATGGTGACCGTTGCTTCCGTCTTGCAGGATAGAAGCGGCAGGGATACGATAGTCGGGAGCTTCATCCACAGAGCTGATATCCTTCTTGACGGGACTATTCTGGGTTTTTTCGGTGGGCTTTTTCTCTGACGGTTTTTTCTCCGTCTGATTGACGGGCTTCTCTTTCTCAATCCACTTGACCTTTTCGATGACTTTTACCTTCTCAATTTCCTTGATGTATGGCTTGTTGATGAAGAACCTCGCAGTAGCGATGAGCGCGTCCATCAGGGCGAGCATGAGCCAGAGGAAGAACAGCCCGTTCGCAATGAGGATGTTCGTATAAGGACGGCCCATGTTCTGGTCATAGTACTCGGCTATTGTTTTCCCTATCCTTCCGCAGAGGGCGCCCGGCTCCACCCCCAGCGCCCGTTCTATGTACAGGAGCCAGATGTCTGCCACGACGACTCCGAGAAGCGACACGACCGTGACGCGGAGGACGGACCAGCGGGAACGCTTGACAAGGAGGCGCACGAGAAGCGCCACGGGGATGTAGAGAAGAAGCCAGGAGGCTTCGCCGAAGAGTTCATAGAGTGAGGACATGTTCAGCGGGTATTACAGGGTGTGACCAGATTGTCAGTGTAGCACTCGTAAATGCCACCTTTCTCCAAATCTAGGTAGAAGGGTCTCTGACAATCAAGGCAATAGATGCGGTTATACAGGTTGACGGGGGCGTTCACCATCGTGTGGCCGAAGATCTGGATGACTCCCGGGATCTGATTCTCGGCGATGCACTGTTCTTGGACGTCCGCCCAGACGGGACTGCCGTATTCCGACATGCCCCACCGGAAGTAAGACACGTCCGCCAGGGTCTTGATGAAGGCTTTGCGAGGATAGCAGCGGTTGAAGAAGTCCGCCGTTATCTGTTCGTCTTTCAATCCCGGGATATGATGGCTCAGCCAGCGATGCCCCACTCCGGCATGGGTGAAAAGATGCCGCTCCCCCGCCGCCTCCCTTTCGGATGCCAGCTGGAAAGCGGACATGTTCGCCTTGAAGAAGGCTGCGTTCCGCCCGGCATGACGGACGTCGAAGCGGGACCCCTCCAGCTCGCCATGCAGGTAATGGAGATCATGGTTGCCGAGAAGGAGCGTGACCTTGCCGGGACGCTCTTTCCACAGCCGGACAATGTCCTGCAAGCCCGAGAACGCCTCGGCCGCATCGATGCCCTCATAGGGATAAGGGTCCAGATAATCCCCCAGGAAGATGAATTCATCATGGGGGTATTTGACCACCGCATCACGCCAGAAGGAGCGGCCGTGAACGTCAGGTATGATAATCAGTTTATTCATATTCGGATATGTCGGAAGGTGTGTCTGTAACTACTTCACTCGCCAGATCGCTCTGCCTGCTCAGGGACAGTATGATTCCCAGTACTGCGCAGAAGACCAGGAACGAGGTGGACCCGTGGCTAAGGAGCGGCAGCGTCTGTCCCGTCTGGGGTATCAGGGGGAAATGGACGTTCACCATCATGTGCATGAACGCCTGAGCGGTAATCAGGATGCTGTATCCCGTGACAACGACCTTGTCAAAGTAATCCGGACAACGCCTGGCCACGTTGACGCCCCTGGCGAGAAGGCTGTAATACAGGATGAGCAGCAGGGCCGCGCCGACGACGCCCGTCTCTTCCACGATGAAACTGAACATATAGTCGCTGAAGATGACAGGGACGACATACTTCTGGTCACTCCGACCGACCCCCTTGCCGAAGAAGCCGCCTTCCTTGATGGCCAGCTGCGCGCCCACGGGCTGTATCAGCTTGTCCTTGTACTTGCTGAACCGGGTGGCATCGTAATGTCCTCCGCCCGGCCTGTAGTAGACGAGCGAATCCATCTGGGCCTTCTCGTCGTTCATTACGCGGCTGCGTGCCGTATCGGTGCGGTTGGTCTCTATGACTCCTTTGGAGTTCGCCAGGGTGAGCAACCCCAGGACCACGCCCATGGCTGCGCCCATCATCAGGATGTCCTTCACATCGATGCCGCCTATGACGAAAAGGGCGACCAGAATGGCGGCGATGAAAAGCGC
>ONTQ01000213.1 GCA_900320795.1 uncultured Bacteroidales bacterium | reverse complement strand
CTTATCTTTGCAATCCCAAAACGATGGTGCTGTAGCTCAGATGGTAGAGCAATGGACTGAAAATCCATGTGTCGGCAGTTCGATTCTTCCCAGCACCACATAACAAGCTGAAAATCAGCAAGTTACGCAATTTACGCACAATTTTACGCACAGAATTCGTAAGGTTGTGCGTAATTTATTTCTATGAACTCCCCTATACTAAGAAAGGATAAACCCATAGTTTACCCCTGAATAATCCAGGGATTTTCCGCGAAACTTCCACGCCATACGTCCGTCCGGACATAAAAAAATCCTGCCCCCTAAAAAGAAGGCAGGAAATATTTTTCGCTATTGGTCCGGAGACCTGGAAGGAAGACTAAGGCTCGCCGCCAGCTGCAGCCGCGGTCCACGTCACCTCGGCCAGCATGGTGCCGGACTTCTCGCCGGTGCTGGAGTTGACGTAGTAGTAGCGGAAGAAAATCTTCGGGGCAGCTGCGCTGGGCGCACCGTTCTTTGCCACGTAGTCAGCGCGGATGTCCACGGCCGCGGCGGTGGGCTCTTCCACCATCTTGATGGCAGAGGCCTTTGCGTGTGCGCGGGACACACCGTTCGACTGGCCCTCGGAGGCCTCGATGACCAGATAGATGCCGCCGTTGTCGGCCAGCGCCTGATCCAGCTTGAAGGTGAAGGTGTCACCCTGGCACACGATGGTGGCGCTGGAAGGGTTCTCGACGCCCAGGAGGGTCGGAGGGATAACCACCGGCTGGCCGCCGCAAGCGACAATCCAGTAGTTCAGGCGGGTGAACAGGTTAGCTCCGGAGATCTTGGCGCCGGTGCCCAGGACGCTGCGGCCCTGCTGGGAGAGGGCGAGCTTGTTCCACGCGAGAATGTTCTCGTTGGTGAGGGTCTTCCACATGGTGGTCAGACGCTTGAAAATACCCTTGACCTTGGCCTGGTCCTGGGTCCTGACAGAACCGCCATAGCCGCGGTTGCGGATATACTTGCGGTTCTTCATCTTTGCAGCGGTCACGCCCTTGGCGCTGCCGCTCATCTCCTCGAAGGCGATGGAAGGAATGTACTTCATAGTTAGAAGAGGTTAAGTTTATGGATGGATGTAATAAGGAAATAAAGTCCTATCAAAATCACGGCAAAGAAACAGAATCCCCCTACCCTGAGCTTTGCCTGCTGCCAGCCGGTAAGCTGCCGCGGCACTTCAACGGTCACGGTCTGCACCCGGTCCTTGTATATTATGGAATCCCGGTACACAATCTGTTTGTCAACAAAGGCGGGCAGTTTCACGGGTTTCGTCTCCAAGCTGTGTTTCAGCACTCCGCCGGAAACCACAGCCGCCGAAGCTGCGAACTCATTCTCCAGATGTGACACCGTATCGAGAACGGCTACCCGTTCCACAACACGCGGCAGCTCCACGAAGACCGTGTCCTTCTGGAACACCGTTTCAGTACGAATCTCCACCCGAGTACTGTCCGCCACGGTGGGAAGCTGGCGAACAGTACTGCAGGAGGAGCCGGGCAGAAGCAGAGGCAGAACGCAGAGAAATATGGCCCGATAGAATTTCATAGGTTAGGTTTAGTTTGTATGCTGTTTTTCATTTTCAATCACCTGGTCCAACTCGGCCTGGAACTTCCGGAACTTGACATCGTAGCTGGCTTTCACACCCAGGATGGCGCCGCAGAGGATAAGGAGCTCGCTCACGATACTCACAGCGCTGGTGTCAATCTGGCCCAATGGCTCGATGAAGAAAAGGCACACGCACGCGATGAGAACGCCTGCGCTGAAGCTCGCGATGGCGATGATGCCCTGAAGGCGCGTGAGTTGGATTTTCTTCTCGTTGGACATAGTTTGTATGGCATTTAACTGTTGTCACGGACGAACACCATCCTGGAAAACTTGTAGCTGGCATTGGAGGCCTCAGCTGCAGCACCGTCTTTGCTGATGGTTAAGATTCCGTTCTTGATTGTGGCCGGATAGCGCTTGCTGCCCAGGTTATTCCAAAGACCTTCGCTGTAGATGATGGGAATGGAACTGTCCACCCATGTAGAAAAACCAGGTAGGCGTATCTCCACTGTCTGGGAATCCTCATCGAATACCAAATTGTCAGCCTTGAATACGAGCATTTCCCAGTAATTTGTCCCGGTGGTGAATACTTCCAACCCGTCACCGGTTCCTTTGTTGAACTGAGGTTCATAGGTTTTCTTAGACCGGAGTGTGACCAGGCCGGTTTTCATCATGGGGATAAAAATTGTGCTGAAGCGGACTTTATAACTGCCCAGACTTTTGTAGGGCAGAATCTTACCGATGCAGATGGTGTTCTTGTCGGC
>ONTQ01000214.1 GCA_900320795.1 uncultured Bacteroidales bacterium | reverse complement strand
AAGAAGCAGTGCAGGCAATAATTTCATTCTCCGAATAAGTATGCGCAAGTTGTTTATCACCCTTTTTGCCGTACTGCTGGCATCTGCCCTCCATGCCCAGCAGATACGCACCGTAGACACCAAAGTTTACATCGACGAAAACGGCGATGCGCTCATCAAGCAGCACTGGGACGTTAATGTCGTCAAAGGGACCGAATGGTATATACCTATAGGCAACCTTAACGGCAGTTCCGTACGCGGGTTGCAGGTGTTTGAAAACGGAATCGAATTCGAAAACGACGGCCGCGAATGGGACTCCAGCCGCAGCCGCATGCAGAAGACCGGCCGCTGCGGAATAGTGGACAAGGGCTCGGACGGCGTCGAGCTTTGCTGGGGCCAGGGCGAGTACGGCGACCATGAGTGGGATATTCAATATGTCGTGCTCGGTCTGGTGCAGTCACTTAACGACTACGACGCTTTCAACTATATGTTCATCAATCCCGGGATGATTGCAGCCCCCGAGCATGCGTCGATTAGTTTCCGCAGGCTCGACGGCGGCGGCCGGTTCAACACGGATTCCACGCGCTTCTGGTTCTTCGGATGCGAAGGCGAGTCGGTGCTGCAGGAAGACGGAACCATCTTCTTCGAGACAGACAGGCCCATGCCTTCCGACGGCCGCCTGATAGCGATGCTGCGCTTCGAGAAAGGGGTCTTTTCCGCTCACAACAAGCGTGATATGGACTTTGAAAAAATGCAGAAGAAGGCATTCAGGGGCAGCGACTACGGAAAAAAATCCTCGCTCGGCGGCTTCAGCATCGACACATTGATCGACTTGTTCTTCGAGGGGCTTATTTTCCTTGTCGCGCTCGGCGGAGGCTTGGTATTCTTATTTGGCTGGTTAAAAGACAAAGTGCTCAAGGCTCTCGGAAAACAGTGGTCGCCAAAGTTCTTCGGCGCAACCAAGGTCAAAGGATGGGCGCGGGAGGCTCCATTCGGCGGCAGTATCCCGATAGCCGCCTATCTCCTCAAGGAAGGGACCCGTCTGACCTTCAAGGACGGTAAACCGGAGAGGGCCATCGGGGCGTATTTCTTAAGGTGGATTCAGAAGGGCTTTATTACGCCTGTCCGAGCAGAAGGCGGCCATTACGACCTTAAGTTCCCGGAGCAGCAGCCCGATTTCCAGGATAATTCAGAGAAAAGCCTGTACGAAAAGGCTTTTGCGGCCACCGGGGACAACCTGATACTGGAGAAAGGGGAGTTCGACTCCTGGGCCAAGAAGCATTACAAGTCGCTCGCAGGTTGGCCTTCGGCACTTGTGAATGAAGGCAAGGGCAAGTATTCAGTATTCCACGGAAATAAGATAGAAGAGGCGGCCAATCTGTTGAAATTCAAGAATTTCCTCGAAGACTTCACCTTGGCGTCCGAGCGCGAAGTCCCCGAAGTGGCGCTGTGGGGTCAGTATCTTGAATTCGCGCAGTTCTTCGGCATTGCCGACAAGGTGGCAAAGGGCTTCGCCAAGATGTACCCGGAGCAGTTCGAGGACTTCAGCAAGCAATATGGACTGGACTCCGTATCCATGGCCACCGTGCTCAATTCCTGGAGTTCAATGGCTTCCCGGGCCTACAACAGCGCCTATTCGGAGAAGTTAAGCCGCGAGGCGGCAAGCTCCGGCGGCTCCGGCAGGTCCGGCGGCTTTGGCGGGCACTCCTCCTTCGGCGGTGGCGGCGGCTTCTCGGGTGGCGGTTTCGGCGGCGGAAGCCGTTGACGGATGTCCACTTTTTGCCGGAATTTAGTATCTTTGCAATCTTCGAGAATACAGAAGTAATGTTGAAAAGAAACACTAATTATTGATAACCTTATGATTTTTAAAAGATTATTTAGTTTTGCAGCCATTGCGGTCCTCGCTTTCTCCGTAAGCGGGTGCCTGGCGGGCAAGTTCATGGCCAATTATGCTCTGAAACCTGAAGTCCATGGTGTGGCCGACATAGAGCGCACCCGTCACAAGGCTGACTCCCTGCTTCCTGGCAGCACCCAGTGGTATGACACCCTCAAAGACCAGGATATCCTCAAGGATACTGTAATCACCGGTTACCGCGATTTCAAGGTCCACGCCTGCTACGTGCCGGCCAAGGATCCTTCCAACGCCCAGGGAACCGCCATCGTGGTCCATGGCTACGGCGACAACCATTTCGTGTTCCTCTATCTTGTCCGCATGTATCGTGACGAGTTGAACTACAATGTGTTGTTCCCCGATCTCCAGTATCATGGCTATTCCGAGGGAGACCACATCCAGATGGGCTGGTACGACCGTTTCGACCTTCTCAAGTGGATAGAT
>ONTQ01000215.1 GCA_900320795.1 uncultured Bacteroidales bacterium | reverse complement strand
TCCCCATCCACCAACGATGAAGAGGAAGACATCTCAAAGATGGACACCGAGACATTGAGGGTTAAACGCAAGTCGTGTGTCACTGAGCGAAAGCGCAAGATGAACCTTCTGAAGTACCAGAAGCTCCCTGAAAAGCCCTATACCCTCTGCCTGAACGACGGCACTCCCCTGGCACCAGCCGACTTTGCTGGGGTAAACAGCTACATCCTCCTCAATGGCAGCTGGGGTCGTCCCGTTGCCAAGAACCTGGAAGGCAAGCTGGTGGAAACCAGCCTTGCAACGGCCTGCATCTGCGATTATCGCAACTACTGCCACGGACGTTTCATTCACACGTCCAACCACCTGGACGATTCGGCCGTAGTCCTATTCGCCTCCCCTCGGGAAAAGGACATCGTAACCCGTACCAGGAAGTACCTGCCGGCGAAGACCAAACTCGTCATTATCGAAACCGAGCACGACGCACCCGAAGCTTCGCTGGACCTGCTGATTCGAGCTACGGAGTTCTTCCACTCCATCTGCCCCGTCTACGGCCAGGACCCAACCTCGCCCAAGAACCCCGGCCGCATTGACAAACGGGTCCCCATGTGGGTTCCGTTCATGGCCGAGATGAAGAAAAACGGTCCCCTGAGCCTATGACGAAACTGCTAGAACAGACAGTGGAGACAGAACTCCGGGGGGCATATGGCCGCGTCAGGGACGCGGCCTGTTTTCCTGAGGGTGACATCAACATTATCATCAAGCAGGTCCACTCGGCCATCATTTCCAGCTATTTACGGAAAAGAACGCGGAACAGGCCGGTCATGCGCAACGGTCAGATGGACAAATATCTGACTGAACTGGACGAGGTCTTCAATATGGTGGAAAAGGACCTGAAAGAGCGGTACTTCTACCATAAACAACGCTACAAGATTGCCAGGATTGAGTTCCCCGTCCTGGAGCTGAAGGTAAAAGAGGAGTTGGGGCGGAAGAAGATTCCGTACCAGTTCTGTACGCATCTGGACGAGAACCTGCTGACCGTCCAGGTGGTGAACGAGCACTTCTACGAGATTCCCGTTACGTTGGAGAACGTAGAAAAAGCAACCCGGTTGATGAGTTACTTCATCAACCGGCCGGACTGTGCCAGGGAGGAACTGCCGGAGATTCGGCACAGGGTGAACTACCGTCTGGCGAAAGAATGGAGCAAGGTGGCTACGATTCCGTAGCCGCCTTTTTTGTTATTTCCTGGATTCTCTTGATCATCAGCTCCTTTTCGTTTTCCACCAGAATCTCGCGGGCTTTCTCCAGAACCGGAACAAGGGCCGTCTTGATTTCCGGAACCGCTCTGTCAAAAGCGAAGAGGAAATCAGCGAACTCATCCTTGCTGAGAGCAAGAGATTGCCTGTTATAATACCGGGAACGGCCTGGAGGCAACGGAAATGCCGTAAAACCGCTCAGTTCCCTGCATACGCGATAGTTCAGATGCTCCATCCGGAGCAGATACAGGTTATTGGTATAATCTATATGGAACTTATCCAGGCCTGCATGGATGCAGGCAGCTACAGCCGCCTCTGCATTGGCAGCAGGCTCTTTGAAGTTATAGGCATCGATCGATTCAAGCGCCCGGTTCCAGACGCGGCCGATGACATCGGCCTTCATCTTAATTGCCAGGTCAGGGAATTTGGCCAGCGGCTCGCAGCTTCTTTCCTTTCTGAAACGGTGCAACGCAGCCATGCAGGCGGAACGGATGATGGATTTATCTATGGTCATAGGATTCTGGTTTCTATATAGAATACCGCCTGATTCCCGGAATCTTTCGCACAGATAACAAAACTGCCGGCCCGTTTCCAGGTCGGCAGTCGATGTAGGTCTACGCGCAGAGCTTGTATCCATGTTCAGACAGGAAGTCTGCGCCAAGCGCTTCTGCAAGGGCCTTGCGGGCCTTGAAAAGCCTTGAGGATGCGGCTCCGGGCGTGCAGCCAAGAATGGATGCCATCTTCTGCGGCTTGCATCCCTTGATGCACAATTCGAGTACCGTGCGGTAGCTCTCGTTCAGGCCGGAAATCTTGTCCTGGATAAAGGACAGGTTCTCCTTGGACTCGAGCTGGAGGTCGGCCCCGTACTCTTCACCACAGGACTCGGAGATAGTCTCCACATCCTCCGTCGGCATTGCCTTGATCAGCTTCTGGAATGCATTGATTTCGCAGCGCTTTGCAATCATGTATCCATAGGCCTGAGGGCAGTCATGGCTCTTCGCCGGGTCATACGACCCCTTGGAGACCACGGCTTTCTTGCAGGCATCCTGCCGGAGATCTTCCAGGTCCTCC
>ONTQ01000217.1 GCA_900320795.1 uncultured Bacteroidales bacterium | reverse complement strand
GTAGGCAAGGCAAACGCCGCCGCTCTTGATCATGGCATCGGTCAGCTCCTTGTCGCAGGCAAAATGGAAATAGGTGAAGATGAGTTGTCCAGGCTTCACCAAGGGATATTCGGGCTCGATGGGCTCCTTCACCTTGATGATCATCTCGGCCGTGGCATAGGTCTCCTCGATGGTGGGCAGAATGACAGCCCCCACCTCCGCATACTGCTTGTCGGAGAAGCCACTCCCCTCTCCTGCCGTATGCTGCACGAATACCTGATGGCCGTGCTTGACGAGTTCACTCACTCCCGCAGGGGTCATGCCCACGCGGTTCTCATTGTTCTTAATCTCTTTTGGAATTCCGATCTTCATAGTCTTTACCTTCTATTAGTTAAACTTTTCGTGGGTAAAGTTACAAAAAAACGGAATAAGTTGTACGCCCCAGCGCAATTATTTCCACAAAAAATAATCAGAACGGCAAACCGACGGCGAAATGGATGGTCTGGTCGCGGCCGAAGGGGGATGCATTGAAATAGCCCGACTTACCCGTATCGTAAGGCACGTGGAGTCCGAGACCCCAGTCCAGACGGAGCATGATGAAGCCCAGATCGTAGCGAAGGCCGATACCGGTGTTCACGGCGAGGTCGTTGCCCAGCCTCTTAAAGGAGAACTTTCCCCTATCCAGGGATCCTAAAAAATTGATGACTGAACGTTCCGCTTCTGGATCAATCTCGATTTCCGGAGTGTCAGGGGATTCAGGAACGACAGCTGCCTCGGCATCAGAGACGGCGTCTTCGATATTTACAAGCAGATTGTGCAAGAGGTTATGATGCATCCATACATTACCGGCATCGAGGAACACGGCGCCATACAGGTTGCCGAAAAGACGGGGACGGTACTCCAGGTTGATCACACCCTTGATGGTTCCCATACGCAGATAGCGCAGGGTGCGGTTGTCAAGCCAGTCGGGGTCGAAATCGGCAGGACCGATATAGCGGGCCGACCATCCGCGGAGGCTGGTGGCGCCACCCACGTAGAAATACTCCGAGAAGGGGGCGGTATCGGAATAGTTGTTGCCATAGGTGTACATCAGGCCCAGGTTCAGATGGGTCACCAGCGTGGAATAGTCGCCTACGTGCCACGTCTTGGTGAAATCGGTCTCCACCTTCAGGAACTGGGCATAGGGTATCTTGTAGAGATTCTTGTTCTTCTCGTTCCACTTCTTGCCGAAGGCCAGCATACCGGCGGAAATGAGGTTACCGGCCTCAGAGATGGTGGTTTCCCAGGCTATCGGATTGCGATAGCTGGAGGGACTGGTGTAAGTGTAGGTGAAACGCATCTGGGGCACGAGCTTGTCTTCCATCATGTAGCTGACATAGAGCAACGAATCCTGCAGCCTGGTGAACTTATCGGAAACCCTGTTCTTGAACTGGTACTGCAGGATGATGGGACTGAACTGGAACCTGCTGGTCGGCGTACGCTGCCACTTATAGGTCCATTCGCCCGTGATGGTGTTCATATTGAAATAGCCGGGACGATTGATCACGTTGTTGCTGATGCGGGCAAGCGTGGTGGGCGTGGTGAAGAACCGGCGACGACGGCGGGTTCCGTCACGGCGGATGCGGTCTCGGTTGCCGCCCATGAAGGGGGCTATCAGACGGGGGAATTCCACGGAGGTCTCGAATCCGTACTCATAGTAGTTGTTGTGGCCGCCGTTGAGCTGCCAGGCGTAGGAGCCATGGAACGCTATGTCAAACTTCTCACCACCGCGGAAGGCGTTGCGCTTGGAAAGACCGACCACCAGCTCGGGACCCATTCGGCCCACGCTGCTGCCCGTGGCTCGCGTCTCGATGTAGAAGTCGTAGGGCTTGTCGAACACGCAGTTGAGCTTCAGGTCGAGGGTGTCGCAGGTGGGCGTGGTGTCACGGGGCGTGAACTGGAAATCCACCATGCTGTAGATGCCCATGGCGTTGACCTTCTCGATGGATTCAAGATGGTTCTCGTAATTGTAGAGACGGTTAGGGCGAAGCCTCAGGTTGGAAAGGACGACTCGCGGACGGATGGGCGGGCGCTTGCCGCTGAAGCCAATGGAGAGGCGGCGGTAGTTGGTCACGGTATCTATCCGGTCCATGATCCGCTTACGGAATTCCACATTGACCTTTCCGATATACCAGCGATGCCTGGCCTGCTCGGGAATGTCGTCGACCATCTGGAAACGCAGCTGGGCCTTGCCGGGAACGGCCAGGGTATCAGCCAGATAGTAGCTGTAGGACGGCTGGAAATAGTAGTA
>ONTQ01000218.1 GCA_900320795.1 uncultured Bacteroidales bacterium | reverse complement strand
AATTTGTTAATGTCGTTATTTTTCACTATCTTGTATATAGTTTTAAAGACGTATTATTATGAGAACACAGTTACCTAATTGGAGATTTTTGGTAGACCACATCATCGACAAGGTGTGGGAGTACATCGATGAACTTGATATGTGGGATGACCGCACTACCTTGTGGGTTGACGCGGAGCAAGCGTCAGTGATCCTGGGAGAGGACGGCAAGACCTACCCGGGTGAACCAAAGCCAGTGGAAGAACTCATTACTACCGGCGAGGATGGCCGGAAGGAGCCCAACGTGGACGCCATCGAGGAGTTTGCTTATGGCTGGTTTGACTTCCGCCAGGTCTGATATATGAACCTACTCTGAACTCCCTATAAGCTATTGCTTTGCCCAAAACTTGTAGCGCCGTATGCCTGCTTTCAAACCATCAGTCCTCTTTGATGATGCCTATGGCTCCATCGGAGACATCACCTTCTTCCACCGCTATGGGAAATGCTTCTACCGGAAGCGTTCCCACAGCGCATACCCGGGGACTGCCGCCCAGACATCAGCCCTGGACGTGCATCGCCGGGCATTGGCCGCCTGGAGGACAGTTCCCCACGGCATCCAGAAGATGTGGAATCATTATGCGATGGAGGTTGAACCGCACAAGCCGCCATTTGATCACCTGGCATACATATCCGGCCAGAATCTCTTCGTATCTGCCTACCACGGATTCTACACCCTGGGCGATGAGCACATACCCAGCCCTCAGCGATTTGCGAAGTTCCCGCCTTTTGCCGCTGCCCTGCAGGATGCCAGGAAGGAGAATGGCTCCTTGATCATACCGGCCGTGGTGAGCATCCACAAGAATCTTTGCCCTGAGAAGTACCGGCTGCTTACAAAGGTCCAGCTGGCGGAGCCTGGAAAGGGATGCCACCCGGGGCTTATGCGAAACTTCCTGGCGGATGGCTACTGCAGCGATGACGCCGTATTCATTGTAATCCCAGGGTACCGGGACATCTGGGGTTTCGAGCTCGGGCAGTACCAGGTACACATCCGCTTCATCCTGCTGGACATCGTTACCGGCTACCGGAGCCAGTACCAGCAGAATTCATTCTTAATCTCCGCACGGTAAACCACCGCTGCGGATTTTTCCGGAAAATCAGAAAAGCCAGTGCAGATTTTCCCAGAGCCGGATGGTGCCCTGGACATCTATCTTATTCCCTTGGTAGGTAATGTAGCCAAGGTTCTTCCAAGTGTTTGTAGTTGTCCGGCTTACACCCATATATGCGGAGAATTCCGACGCATTGCAGAAATCCCTCTTCTGGGAGTATTCCTTCAGGCGCTCCAGCTGCTTCGACCAGTTCTCTATCTTCGGCACCGTGAACGCCAGGAATTGTTTCACGTCCATTGTCTTCAGGTCCTTACTGAGGAGCATGGCGGCTACTTCGGCCGCTTTCTTTGCATCCACCTGGAGGCTGAGTATATTGCTTTCGTTCTGGGTCATAGGGCGCTTATTTCTTCATTTCCGTATCAAAGAGTTTCATGGCATCGGCCTTGGTCTTTTCGGCGATGGCAATATAGGGTTTCATGGACTGGTAGTCGGAGTGGCCGGTCCATTTCATCACGACCTGCGGCGGAATACCGCTGGAGAGGGCGAAGCAGATGAAGGTACGACGGCCGGCGTGGGTGCCTATCATCTCATACTTCGGGAAGGTCTCCTCTACACGTTCCCCACCACGGTAGCAGGTACGGGTGACGGGCTCATTGAACCCAGCCAGTTCGCAGAGGTGCTTCAGGTAGCGGTTCATCAGCTGGTTGGGCAAGACCGGCAACGCCAGGTTGTCCGGGAAGGTCTGCTTCTCATATTTCTTCAGGATCTGCTTGGCGAAACTGTTCAACTCGATGGGCAAGCGGTCGTAGGTCTTCATCGTGGTGATATACATCACACCGTCCTTAATGTCGGTCCGTTTGAGGTTGGCCATGTCAGAATAACGGAGGCTGGTGAAAGCGCAGAAGCAGAAACAGTCCCTGGTCTTGGCAAGTCCGCCGGCGTCTTCTACCACCTTTTCGTATTCGTTGCCGTTCATGTCCGTCAGCGTCACCTTGGTTCCGTTCTTGGGGATTTCGAAATTATAAAGGTGTAGCAGCTGCTCCTTGGTCAGGAAGATGACCGGCTTCTCCAGCACCTTGAACTTGGGCCGGTACCGCTTGATGGTGTCCTCCTTGGTGTAGCCGCCGAACTCCTCCTCGTCCACGGAGAGCACCGAGAGCACGCAGGAGA
>ONTQ01000220.1 GCA_900320795.1 uncultured Bacteroidales bacterium | reverse complement strand
CCTTCGAAGAATATGAATTCGGGTGCGCCCTCGCGCAGCTGCAGGGATTTTTCGAATGCATGCCTCTCTTTCCACCGCTCCAGTATCTCGTTCCCGGCGGCCACAAGGTCCAAGCCTTTATATTCTTTGAATGTCATATTTTTTCGCTACTTTTGCACTTGTATTTTAAAACTTGCAAATATACTAATTTAATAGCTTTTTAACAATGGCGACCTTTGATATAATACTCCTGGCCCTTTTCATTCCGGGCATAATCCTGGGCCTTGCCAAGGGCGTAGTAGGCCAGATCGTATCCCTGGTGTCGGTGATTGCGGGAATCATCCTCGCAAGCCGTTTCTCGCCCGACCTCACGCAGGTAGCCATGGAGCAGTTCGGAACGGAGGAGCCGGTGACGCATGTAATCTGTTTCATCCTCATCCTGCTGGTAACCGCCCTTGTGGTGGGGCTGGTCGGCAAGTTGATTACCAAACTCATCAAAATTGCCACCCTTGGCTGGATCAACCGCCTGCTTGGCATGGTGTTCTCGATATTCACTACGGCTCTCGTGCTCGGCATTCTGATTTCGCTTTTCGAGGGACTCAATGCCGATTGGGGTATAGTGGAGCAGGAAAAGCTCGCCGACCTCAAGGTATACCCAATCCTGAGGGATTTCTCCGCCGGCATAGTCCCGCAACTCAAAGTCTTTATCGATCAATGTTTTAACGGCGCCTCTACGGTGCCCGCAGAGCAATGCCAGAACGTATAATACTGCTTGAAACTTCCACGTCCCTATGCTCCACAGCCCTTCTGGAAGGGGACGAAATCGTAGCCGTCAGGCACAGCGACGCTCCACGCGCCCACGCCTCCATGACGGCACCGTTTGTAAAAGAGATGCTGGACGAGCGCGGACTGTCAGTCGCTGACTGCAGCGCCGTGTGCCTGAGCATGGGTCCTGGGTCTTATACCGGTCTTCGCGTCGGTTCGTCCACGGCCAAAGGATTGTGCTTCGGGGGAGGTATCCCGCTGCTGGCGGTAGGCACCCTGGACGTTCTTGTGGCCCAAGCCATAGAAGCTGGGCTGCCGGAAGGATGCAACTACATAGTTCCAATGATAGACGCCCGCCGCATGGAGGTCTACACAGCCCTCTATTCCACTGACGGGAAGCGCCTTACAGAAGTTTCTCCCCGGATAATAGATGACAGTTTCTTGGAGGCACTCTTTTCCGGCAGCGGTACTCTCTCCCAAAACGTCGCTACGCGACCCCTCCCACTACGTGGGCCCCTCCCTCTTATGGAGCCGAGGGTGGCTACAGTTTTGGGAGAGAGTACCGCTGCCGGAAACAGCTTTCTGTTCATAGGGGACGGCGCAAAAAAATGCGAAGCGGTCCTGGGGGGCGAAGGCCGGTGGTTCCGGCAGGAATGCCCCACGGCCGAAGCCATGAAAAAACCGGCCCTCGCAGAGCTGAGAGCCGGTAATTTCCGTGATATAGCCTATTTTGAGCCCTTCTACCTCAAGGACTTTGTCGCTACAGTAGGCAAGAAGCTATTCTAGTTCCTGCCAATCGCTAACCCTTAGGGAATAAGATCCCAGTACGCCCAGCCCTCCCTTAACATTACTATATGAATTAGAGGATGGCGCCAGGCCTATATAAGCAAGATGATTGTTAGCTATGTTATCGCGCGAAAGAGCATAGTTCCAAAACTCCGGAGAAACTTTATAAAGACGTACCCTATAGAAGATATCCCATTCGTGTCCTTCCAGATGCCCTGGAAACAACATCGATGACCACCTGAAGGCCAGCGTTTTTGTCTGACCGTTAAATGATTTGTCGGACCATAACCTGAGATTGCCATACCCAGCATATGTGGCCCATCCATTGAAGTTTAAGTCGACGTATTCTCTGGCCGTGCCTGTACCCCACAATTCCACATCGTCGGATATTGACATGCAGTCGAAAGGTATCATCAAACCAGAATCATCCAGAGCCCGTGCCTCACCTTCTACAGCAAGACCGTAGAAATCTGTGCAACTTCCCATATCATTCAGAGTTACGGACACAAAACCGTCACTCAAAGAAATATTGCAAGGAGGGAATTTCTCCGGAACAACTGTGCTCGCTTTTATCTCCGGTATATGCCCGTATGAGGCCCTTATGCTGATTTCTGCACCGGAATCAACTGTTCCGCCGACATACCAGCAACCCGCCGCCAGGGCAACGGTAACTTCATAAAGGTAAACGGCGTAACT
>ONTQ01000221.1 GCA_900320795.1 uncultured Bacteroidales bacterium | reverse complement strand
ACGCCAGTTTGCCCGGCTCAAAGCCCAGTTCCAGAAGGAACGCAAAGAGGCATTAAACAGACCAGCCACCGCAGACGAGCTGCAGGGGCTGGCCAGTAAATTCAACAACGGGAAGTTGTTTTAGTTGAGTCGGAACACTACCGGGAAGGTGTAATTCACAGCCACGGGAATACCATTCTGGGAACCGGCCTCCCACTTGGGAGAAGCGGAAACAACGCGCACGGCTTCTGCATCCAGAAGCTCGTTCACACCGCGTAGCACCTCAACATCCTTCACGTCGCCTTCTTTGGAAACGGTGAACTGAAGAATCACTCTACCCTCGATCTTGCTGTCAATGGCATCCTGCGGATACTGGATGTTCTCACTCACCCACTTGGAGAAGTCGTTGGCGTCGCCACCGTTGAAGCCGGGCTTGTTCTCTACAGCAGCAAACGGAATCACGGCATCCGGGTTCTTCTCAAGAATCTCAGCCACGGATTCCACCAGACCTTCGCTCTGAGCGGCGGCCAGCTTTTCGATGGCCTCGCGGGTGTCCAGTTCCTCAGCGGCCTCGATGGCCTCGATAGCCTTGTTCATGCTTTCGGACACAGCAGCGGGAGCTTCCTCAGCTTCTGCGGGAGCGGCAGCCTTCTTGCCACCGTTGTTTTTGCAGCCCACCATAGCAATGGCGGCAACTGCCATCAGTACATAAATTTTACGCATAATATAAAATGTAATTGGTTGTTATCGAATTACGCTTGCAAAATTAGCAAACTTTTCTGTTCGTTATTCCACCGGAAGGTAATAATTGCACTTTACAGCAGTTCCCGAGAAGATGGCAACCAAGTCTTCCAGGATGAGATCCGGCCGCACCGGTCCTTCTTCCCAATAGCGGTTTCCGCCGCCGGGAGTACGCTGCAGGGTATTGTTCCAGACGGATTTATCCAGTACGGGAAAGTCGCCGAACAGCGGATGGATGCTGCGCAACTGCTTTTTGGAGGTGCACCAGCCCGGATGGAGCCACACATCGGCCTCCTGCGCATATTGATAGGCCGTTTCCATACTGATAATGGACGATTCCTGCTTCCCCGGAACGGCACCCAGGAGTTCACCGCCGGCGTCCCGGATGAGCCGCGTCATGTAATTGTCGGCGCCGGGAATGAACCATTGGTCCGCGTAGGGAATGTTAATTAGGACCTTCTGAGTAGCCTTCGGCTGCACGGAAGCGAGGTAACGGTCCCGCACGGCACAGAAGACGGAATCGGCCACGGCCGCCCTTCCCGTTAATGCGCCAAAGAGCTTCACGTACTCCGCCCGCGAGAGCGGATGGCTTTCCAGGTGTTCGCTCAGTACCACGGTCCGAATGCCCAGCTCCCGCAATTTGGCCAGATACGGCGGCTCCACCGCACCTACATTATAGGTAAGGAAAAGGTCCGGACGGGCCTTGACGATGGCCTCATAATCCAGCGCAGCATCGTACCCCACTTCCACGGCCAGGGGCGGACGCTCTCCCAGAAAACCCAGGCCGGAAACGCCGACAATGGTGCTATCCGCACCGATGGCATGCAGAAAGCCTACGTAGGAACTGGACATGCACACCAGCGCGCGAAAAGGGCCTTGCAAGGTATCCACGGCGCCGCCCGGCGTACGAACCAGCACTTTGCTGCCCTCCAGACTGAACCAGCGGGCATATTCCATGCCGCCGTCCGGCTGCGACGGAGCGGAGCCGCACGCAGCGAGAAGCAGGGCTGCAAGAACAGCTAAAACGCTATTTTTCAAGCTCTTCACGCCACAATTTATATGGATTCTTCAGTAAGTGCGAATTGTAGAACCGCCGGTCTCCCGTCACTTCCCTGCCCAGCCATGCCGGCCGCTCAAACGCCTCGTCCGGGGACGCCAGTTCAATCTCCGCCATCACCAGCCCCTCATTGTCCCCATAAAACACGTCCACTTCGAAAAACCTTCCGGAAGGAGGTATACCCTCTGAAACCCTTCGCTTCGCTTCGTCCCTCCCACAGCCTCCGGCTGCGGGCCCCTCCCATTCATTCGGACATGGGCGTCCAAAGGTTTCAGAGGGTATACCTCCTTCCGGAACAATATAGCGGGTTTTTTCGATGGAACCGCCGTGGCACAGGAGGAAGAGTTCCTGGGCGTCCTCCAGCGGGATTTCGCGCTCCCACTCATGGCGGGAGATGCCGTCCACGGAGGGGCCCTTGATGGTCAGGAAGCCCTGTTTGTCGCGGATGC
>ONTQ01000223.1 GCA_900320795.1 uncultured Bacteroidales bacterium | reverse complement strand
GTGAACTAAATTGAACAGGGACAAGATGAACAATAAGATCAAGTGCAACAACGGAACCTTCATCGGCCAGGAGGTTGACGAACTGATTATCTGGAAGGGTATCCCCTATGCAACTCAGCCGGTGGGGAAGCTGCGTTGGAAGAAGGCGCTTCCTGCCGCGGACGATGACGGCGTGTACGATGCCACCAAGCCCGGACACGTGCCCATCGGCCCTTCAAACGACTCGGAGGGAACGGCCGCGTTCGGCGAGGACTGCCTCGTGCTGAACATCTATTCCAATACAAGGTGCACGGACAGCAAGAAGCCGGTCATGGTGTGGATCCACGGCGGCGGATTCTGCGCAGAATCCCAGGCTTCGCCCCTCTACGACCTTACAAACATCGCCAAACAGTGCCCCGACATCCTGTTCGTATCCATCGACTACCGGCTGGGCTTCCTGGGATTCATGAACTTCGAGCGGGTTCCCGGTGGAGAGAACTTCAAGGAGGCCGGCAACCTGGGCCTGCTGGACCAGCTGGAGGCCCTCCGGTGGGTTCAGAAAAACATCGCCGGCTTCGGCGGTGATCCCGGCAACGTGACCATTTTCGGCGAGTCCGCCGGCTCGGCCAGCGTTACGTTCCTCCCGCTCATCGAAGGAAGCGAGGGGCTCTTCCGCAGAATCATCGCGCAGAGCGCCAATATCGCCTACACCGACACCATGGAGCACGGCATCCACGTCACGCAGAACTTCCTCACCGCAACGGGCTGCCAGACCATGGACGAGCTGATGACCCTCACCACCGAACAGATCCTCGAAGCCACCCTGAACGCAGGTATGATTGACAAGAATTGCCTGCTTGGATTTGCCAACTTCCCGCTCCTGGACGGCGTTACGCTACCCGAGGACCGGGCGGACCTGTACGAAATGTGGGGAGACGAGAAGAGGGCAAAGATCGATTTGATGATCGGGTCCAACCAGGACGAAATCCGGTACTTCGTTCCGTCCGAGGGAGGCGAAGAAGGCTTTGCGGATACGCTTAGGTGGATTGCGAAGCGGGACCGTGCGCTACTGAACGACCAGGAGAAGGCCATGTACGATGAGTTTATGGCTACGATGGCTGGTGAAAGCGAACTGAAGAAGCTGGAGCAATACTGCAATGACATCAACTTCCGCGCCGGTAACACCGATATGGCCATCCGGCACGCTGCCGCCGGCGGCGACACATACATGTACTTTGTCAGAAAGCCGGTGACAACCCCTTATATTGGCGTGATGCACGCGGCCGAGCTTCCGTATCTGTTCGACAATCCCTTGGCGGATCCGATGGGAAGCGGAGAGATTGTTAGCACCGAAGACTGCGAGTTCCGTCATGTCGTCAAGGAGATGTGGACCAATTTCGCACGTACGGGCAACCCTTCCACCGACAAATACCAGTGGAAGAAGTTCTCGGGCAACGACCGCCAGACGATGGTCTTCGACGATGCCATCGGCCTGCAGAAGGATATTTTCGGAAGACGGGAAGACCTGATGATGTCCTGGGCGGAGCGCCTGGGGAACGGGTCGTCCAAGCGAGTCTGCTAACGCAGGCTTCTGAATGATAGAGATTAATGATATGGATAAAAAGAATACAGCTGACCTCGTGGTCTATGGGAAGGTATTTACTTCCGAAAGCAATAAGATTGTAGAAGCCTTTGCCGTGAAGGACGGCAAGTACGTGTATGTAGGGGGCCGCAAAGGTGCCGAAGCCTTTATTGAAGCCGGCAAGACCGAAGTGATAGATTACACCGGAAAGGGCCTTGTGATGCCTTCCTGCGGCAATGGGCACGCCCACTATTCAATAGGCGTTGCTCTGCCCATCGTGGGAACTATAGCCATTGGCGCCACGCCCGACCAGTTCCTCAGCGAGCTCGTTCCCGCTGCCGTCAAGAAGGCAAGGGAAACAGGGGCGAAGTCCATCTTCGGCTTCGGCTGGAGCTACTTCACCTTCACGGATCATATTCCTACGCGTCAACAACTGGATGCCATCTGCAGTGATATTCCTATGTACTTTGCGGATGATGAGGGACACAAGGGGGTGGCAAATACCCTTATGTTGGTCAAAGCCGGCATTATGAAGGCCGACGGCACGGTGCTCAAAAAGGACAAGGACATCCGCGGAGGAGAGATTGTGATGGGCCCGGACGGAACGCCCACCGGCTTCCTTAAAGAACAGGCCGGCACGTATACCCGCTCT
>ONTQ01000224.1:2386-3011 GCA_900320795.1 uncultured Bacteroidales bacterium | reverse complement strand
CTGCTGGGGGCAGAGTTTAATAAATCCGATGATTATTACTCCATCACTTCCGATAATTTCGCGGAGGACCTGATGAAGGCCTATATCGGCCAGGGAATCTTTAATGAGGATTATTCCCGTGAGAACGCTTTTACAGGCGAGTTTGCCAGTATGAAAGAGATTGAGCATACCGGGCTGAGTGCCAACTTTGAGATGGTGAAGAGTGCCGGAGGCAGTGAGTCCGGGGATGAGAATTTCCAGATCCGGTCCAAGGGTGAGAAGCTGAAATCTTCCGTCCTTCACGAGGTGGCCGGCAACTACGAGAACAAGCCCTGGTCCATGACCTATGAAACGTATGTGGGACAGAGGATTACGCTCACCTGGCCCCTTACCGCCGCGCCTTTGCACGACTATCGTTTTGTTACCAACGGCCAGGACACCTTCCAGGTGCCTATCGGCTGGCAGGGCGGTCCGGATGCCATTACCAAGGCCCGGACGGAGCTGGATCTGCTTAATTTCGGCAACTATGTCCAGATTAAGTACAATGAGGGCGGCTCTGAGCATGAGGTAAGCCCCGCCCAATACAAGGACCATCCGTTCCGGCTGATCCCGAAGTTCAGTCTGGTGAATGCTGCGCCCGGTGTTG
>ONTQ01000224.1:0-2357 GCA_900320795.1 uncultured Bacteroidales bacterium | reverse complement strand
TGTCTGTCAAGTCCGGCGACACGGAGTTCTATGTGCCTGGCAGTGACCAGCTGTATGTAGGTGGAACCCCTGTTTCCAGCATAACCGTGACACAGGTCAGTCCCATTGCTGCGGAACAGACCATCCCGGTTCCTCCCGCCTCTGTCCATTGCCGGCATCTTCCAATACGTCCGTTTCTCGGTGTATTCCGTGAACGGAAGCACGGCTTTCCGTGGCTGGAGTATGGAGGGAGGGGACTCTTTCGGTGTCAGTGACACCCCCGACTATGTCCGGCTCATCACCAATGGTGTCGCGGCCGGCTCTTATACGGTTGTGCTCAAGGCTCAGACGGTCTGGAAGGACTACTACTACTCCGTCAAAGTCAACGTTCAATAGTTACGCCTATGGAAAAAGTACTGTCTACCATCAACGACATCATCTGGAACCCCGGTCTGGTGGGGCTCCTGCTGCTGGCAGGCCTGTACTTCTCCATCCGCACCCGGATGGTGCAGGTGCGCCGATTCGGACTGATGCTCCGCTCCCTGTTCGGTAAGAAAGAAGGCGACAACGGCATTTCCTCCTTTGAGGCCTTCTGCCTGGCCCTTTCCGGACGCGTAGGTACCGGTAACATCGTGGGCGTAGCCACCGCCATCGCCTATGGCGGCCCGGGGGCCGTGTTCTGGATGTGGGTGGTGGCCTTCCTGGGCGCCGCTACCGCCTTCGTGGAATCCACCCTGGCCCAGATCTATCATTTCCCCCACGCCTCCGGTTACCGCGGCGGCCCCTTCACCTTCTTTGCGAAGGGCCTTGGAAAACGCTGGATGGGAGTGGTCTTCGCCATCATCGTCATCCTGTGCTGCGGCTTCTTCCTGATAACGGTGCAGGCCAACGGAGTATCGGCCACCATCCAGAACGAATTCCCGGTTTCGCCCCTGGCAACCGGTATCGGCCTGGCCGTCCTGCTGGGCATCGTCATCGTGGGCGGCGTCAACCGGATCGCCAAAGTAGTAACCATCATCACCCCTTTTATGGCCATAGGCTATATCCTGATGGCCCTGGCCGTGGTGGCTTTCAATATAGAGCACGTACCGGCCGCCTTCGGCCTCATCTTCCGCGGGGCCTTCGGCCTGGAGCCTGTGTTCGGCGGTCTCCTGGGTACCACCATCTCGATGGGCGTGAAGCGCGGCCTGTTCTCCAATGAGGCGGGGCAGGGAACCGGCGCCATCGTATCCGCTTCGGCCGATGTGCGCTATCCCGCCCAGCAGGGCCTGGCCCAGGCCTTCTCCGTGTACGTGGACACCCTGCTGGTGTGCACGGCTACGGCCCTGATGATCCTTACCTCCGGCTGCTACAACGTCCTGAATCCTGACGGCTCCGTGCTGGTGGAGAATGCATCGGCCCTGGGGAACAACTACACCGCCTACACGCAGAATGCCGTGAACTCCGTCTTCGCGGGCTTCGGAGGCAAGTTCGTGGCCGTGTCCATGTTCTTCTTCGCCTTCACCACCCTGGTGGCCTATTATTTCTATGCCGAATCCAGTCTGATCTTCCTGATGAAGCGCCGCGGCGCCACCAAGGAAAGGCTGGAAGTGCGGGTGCTGCAGGTGCTGCTGCTGGCGTCTGTGGTGCTGGGCGCCGTCACGGAACCCAACCTGGTGTGGAGACTGGGAGACATTGGTACGGGGCTGATGACCTGGGTGACGGTGATCAGCATCCTCATCCTGAGCCCCAAAGCCTTTGATGCGCTGAAAGAATACGAGCAGGCGTTGAAAAACAAAAAATAATTCCTATCTTTGTGGTGACATATAGCTCGACGGCCTTCCCGGTCGTCGGCTGTTTTTTTGACAAAACTAAAAAACGTTATATCAATGGCAATTGAAATGATGACCCAGGCCGGGCTTGACAAGCTCAAGCAGGAACTGGCCGAAGCACTGGCCCAGCGGCCGGTGATTTCCGCAGCCATTGCGGAAGCCCGTGAGAAAGGGGACCTCTCGGAAAATGCAGAGTACGACGCCGCCCGCGACGCCCAGGGCCTGCTGGAGGTGAAAATCGCCCGCCTGAAGGAAAAGGTGGCCAATGCCCGCGTGATTGACGAGAGCAAACTGTCGGCAGACTCTGTCCAGCTCCTTTCCAAGGTGAAGGTGAAGAACCTGTCCAACAAGATGGTGATGAACTTCCAGATTGTTCCGGAAAGCGAGGCAGATTTCTCCAAGGGCCTGCTGGCTGCCACGACGCCCATCGGCAAAGCGCTTATGGGCCACGGAAAAGGAGAAACCGTCGAGGCCAAGGTGCCCAGCGGCCTTATGAAATTCGAAATCCTGGAAATTTCCCTTTAATACTATGGCAACCATTTTCACCAAGATCGCCCAGGGCGAAAT
>ONTQ01000226.1 GCA_900320795.1 uncultured Bacteroidales bacterium | reverse complement strand
GTAAACATTCTTGTAGCCGGGTGTTTCCCTCGTGATTGCCAACTGCTGCCAGACATAACAGGATATAATAACCACGAAGGCCAGGCTCACTATGAGCCCGGCAGCCTCGATGGCGGTGTACAGTTTGTTACGGGATAGGAATTTGAGGTAACTTTTCATCTGTTATTCTTTCTTCAGTTCCTCCGCTGGATTGGTGTTCAAGATGGTAAAGGACATCGTGGAGATGACAGCGGAGGTCATTCCCAGGACGAGCACCCATGTCAACAGGAAAATCCAGACGGGAACGGGGGCCTGTTCTGCGAACTGTCCCCGCCAGCGATCGATGATCCAGACACTGAGTGGAATAGAAGCGACAAAGATCAATGATCCAAGGATGAGGTATTTGCGCAACAAGGTCCACAACAGTTCCGGTGTCGTGGCTCCCAGGAGTTTTCGTATCGCCAGGCTTTTCCGAATAGTCTCCACTTCCAAGTATATGAGACCGAAAATGCCGAGAAGCGCCAGCAGAAGAGAAAGAAGCGAAGAGACATTCACCAGTCCGCTTTCGCGCTCATTGTCACGATAGAAATTGCGAGCCGTTTCAGACAGCAATTCGCAACGTGCACCGCCTTCACCGCTCGAAAACGCTTCCAGCCGGGACGGCAGGTTGCCCGCCACTGCTCCGGCCTTGCCGGAAACGGTCTTGACCGCGACCCGAAAATACCTTGGCATACCATTGCTGGTTCCGCTTCCTCCGGAACAATAGAATGCATAGGGCTCTACCGGATGCTTCAGATCCTGGAAATGGAAATCTTTCACCACACCGACGATCTCGGCATCCTCATCTGCTCTTCCTGTGTGAATGCCTTTCATCGATGTACCGAGGCCGGCGCCGGGGTATGCCCGCATGAAGGCTTCATTTACGATAAACCGTCCTGTCGTACTCCGGCCGTCCTCATCGGTAAAACTGCGCCCCTCTTTGATTTTAAATCCGAAAAAATCCAGGAAATCCGGAGTTACATCCAGCCCGACAAAACGGACGGTACCACCGGCTGCCTCTCGGATTTGCATTCGCGGAGAATTGTCAAGGAGGGGGACATTGGAAAAAGTCACTTCCGTGATATCCGGATCTTTGAGGAGTTCTTCCCGTACAGCCTCGTATTTCCCCGAAGTCTCCACGCCCATATAGGCATATATGATGTCACGTGTCCGAAATCCAAGGTCGAAATTAGACACAAAGCGGTTCTGCACGCCGATCATCAGACCGACAGCGATGAATAAGAAAGAGAGCAGATACTGGAAAGCCAATGTCCCCGTCCGGAATTCTTTTCCTCGCCCAGACAAATCGATTCGTCCTTTCAGGACAGTTCCGGGCGAAAAGGAAGCGCCATAGCGGGATGGAAGATAGACTGCCAGGAGGGATCCGCCCAGTGCGACAGCCAGGCAGGCAAAAAGTGTGGGCATCAAAGCGCCCAGTCGCAACGGTACACTCAGGAACGATGCGAGAGGAGTAGCCCTCACAATCAGCAGCACCCCGATGGAAAGAGCGAAAGCAACCAGACAAAGGATAATGGCATTTACCAAGTCACGCCGGAGCATGACCTCTTTTCCTGCTCCGAATATCATGCGGATACAGCCATCCTTTATGCGGAACGGAAGTCCGGCCATCGAGAGATTAAAGACATTCAGCAAACCAACCAGCAAAAACAGAAACGCAATGGCCGTAAGGACCGCGTCGCGGGTTCGGTTGCCCGTGCCGCCTCGGAACGGATTGTAATGTGCATCGTGAAGCGGTACGAGCCGGGACTCTTGCCTGGTCCTTTCCCGGATGTCCGGCGGCGTAGACTCATCTTCCCACAAGACGAGATTCTTCTCGAAAGCATTGGCAAGAACCGGTGTGATTACTTTCGGAGATACTCCCTTTCTCAGCCGGATAAAAGCCTGGAGGCTTTCATAATTAGGGTCATTGTTTGTCGAGTAATTGTCCCCGATCTGCGCGAAGGCCCCGTACGTCGCAAGCGTGCTGTTTATAGGAAAATCCCGACATACTCCGATTACCGTCGCTGGCTCGGGCTCATCTGTCAACAACCGCATGACCTGCTGCCCGACGGCGGGAACCGACCCACCGAAGAGCCGTTTCGCCACCGTCTCCGTCAGAATAAGAGCATCCGTACGGTTGAAGTCCACCGCGCTTCCTGCAACGAAGTCAAAAGGAA
>ONTQ01000227.1 GCA_900320795.1 uncultured Bacteroidales bacterium | reverse complement strand
CCACTACGTAACAACTACAACCAGTGGTTGTTCCTCCTGGTGCAAAATCAGTATTCCCGTCAGTCCTTAGCATGCACCTAAGTCAACCTTACCACAATGACCTTCACCGACCTCTACGCCGTCTGGGACGCGGAAAAACGCAATACTCTCAAACCCATGTCCTACTCCACCTACACGGTGCTGCTGGAACGCTATATTTTGCCCCGACTGGGGGAGAAAGAAGCCATCACGGAAGAGGACGTGGACGCTTTTCGTGAGGAGTTGTCTACCGCAGGTAATTCACCCAAAAGCACGGCGGACTGCATCATTATACTCACCAGTATCTGCCGATACGGCGCCAAACAAGGGCTATGGCAGATGCCTACCTGGAGCACCAATCGTAACGCAGGAACCAAAAAACCGGAGATGCGGCCGCTCAGCATAGAGGAACAGAAATGTCTCATTGCTCTTATCAAGGATGAACCCACTCCCAAAAACATCGCCGTCTACCTAGCCCTCACCACAGGTGTCTCCAGCGGTGAGCTCTGCGCCCTCCGCTGGCAGGATATCAATGTCAAAGCCAAGATGTTGCATGTCCGTGGTATCATATTATCTTACTATGCGATAGACCAGGACACGAAGTCCAAGCGCTGGATGGCATCCGAAGAGAGTCCTACCGAGGCCAGGAACATCCCGCTGGCCCCGTCCCAGGTGACCTTCCTCAAGAAAGAAGTCAAAAAGCACATCCCGGAGAACTACATTTTTTCCAACAGCAGCAGTCCCGCCGAACCCCGCATGGTTCGCAAGTATGTAACGGGCTTCTTAAAGCGCCTTGGCATCAAGGACCGTCAGTACAAGGACCTGCATAACACCTTTGCCATTCAGTGCATCCAGACCGGTTGCGATATTTTCACCCTCGCAGACCTCCTGGGCAGTAACTCCATTCCCTATTGCGCCGCCTATTACGGCTCCTACTTCAAGAAAGCCCCACGGCCCGCCATTGAGCGGCTGATGGAATCGTTAGGGGAATAATGAAAGGCACTTGCACGAGATTCCGTCGGATGAGCTTGAGCATCCGGCGGATTTTCGCTATCTTTATCGTCCAATCAAGCTATTGCAAACCATGAAACGACTTCTTATTGCTGCAGGCATCCTCCTGTCCATCATTGCCTGCGCCCCGAAAAACCAGGCCGCCCCGGTCAAACCCGCCGAGTATCAATCCCTAAACCAAGATAACATGCAACAGGTCAAAGATTTCCTGCACAAGACAGGGTATTATTTCCTCGCCACGGTTGACGGAGACCAGCCGGAAGTCCGTCCCTTCGGCACCGCCGAGATCATTGATGGCAAGCTCTATATTCAGACAGGCCACATTAAGAATGTCGCCAAACAGATTGCGGCCAATCCAAAGGTCGCCATCTGCGCCTTCGACGCCCAGGGAGGGGAGTGGCTGCGCATCAAGGCTACCCTTGTTGAAGATCCGCGTGTGGAAGTGAAGAAAGCCATGCTGGATGCCAACCCGAGCCTCCGCTCCATGTACGACGAGAACGACGACAATACCGCCGTCTATTTCCTCAAGGACGCCAAGGCCACCATCAGCGCCTTCACCCACGACCCCATCGAGATTGATTTCTAGCATGAATCTCGCGTTCGGACGGATGAAGCGTCGGGAGCTCCGGGAGGCTGCGGAGGTGGCCACCCGGGCTTTCGACGACTACGAGTACTTCACCAACTGGTTCCCCGAGAAACAGTCAAGGAACCGCATCCAGTTCGCCCTCCTCTGGGGGAATTCAGGACGAATTTCCGCGCCTCGCAGTATCTTGTGGGCCGATTGAATGGTAAGGTCGTAGCCGTAGCCCAACTCAATCCTCCCTCCTACCGGAAACCCTCGGACCTCAGTTATATCCTCCATGGATGGCTGAAGGTCTATCGGGAAGGGGATCGGAAGACCATCGACGATTGGATAAAAATGGATTCCGACGCCGGTATCCCATGCCATGAGTATCAGAAGAGAGGAGAGGGCATCTGGTATGCCAGTTCCCTCACCGTGGATCCATCCGTCCAGGGAAAGGGCGTCGGCAGCCGCTTCATCGCGTCTTGGGAGATTTAAATAAATCACAACTTGTAGCTTTACGTACTACCTCTTATATGTAAAGAGGCACAGCACCCATATTGATAAGTTCATTACTCTCTCCTCTTCGATGAAGTGATGA
>ONTQ01000229.1 GCA_900320795.1 uncultured Bacteroidales bacterium | reverse complement strand
CTCACCTCTGATGTCCTCCTTGGGGTTGTCCCAGGCAGAGAGCATCCGGACAACGGACTCCTTCTGAGGCGACAGGCTGACGCCCCGGACCGGGACGACTTTATCCCCTTGCGAGAAAGAGAGGCACTGGCCAAGATAATAGGCCTCCGAGTGGAGCCGCTCCACCTCCTTCTCGTCTCCCTGCACCTCGGAGAGGAAGAGCGCGACGAGAAGATGCCGGTACGCATCCATCGATGAGCCCCTTGCCACCGTGCTTGAGAGGATGGAACTCAGTGCCTCAAGCGTACCAGTTCCCTTCTTCGCCCGTTCAGTCCGTTCGGATTCACGCGCCGTGAAGATGGCTTTGCGGTTCGTGACGAAGTCCCGGAGGACATCCTCTTCGGAGAAAGCCCGGACCGAGTCGACGTCATATTTGGGAGGGCAGAGGTTGATGTAGATGTCCCTCCCGCGCGTCTGCACGTTGAGCACCTGGAGGGCAGCCATGTCCCCGACCTTCACATCCGGCGTGTCCTCCAGCCTGGTGATGCCTCCGTATCCGGAAGGCGTAATCCAGTTCACGCGGCCCCAGGACTCATTGATGTTGTACACCCGCGCCTGGAAACATGCGTTGTCCCGGAAATCCCTCTCCGCCCGCTCCCGGGCATAGGCCGCATAGGCGTCCGCGATAGAGAAGGTGTTCCCGTCCACGTCCTTATACAGGACCGCGCCACGGACGCAGTCGTCCTCCGAAATGTAATCAATCAGGTTCTTTGTCCACAGCCCTTTGATCAGCTCTTCATTGAGAACCGTCCCCTTCAACTCCACGTTCTTGTCAACAATCTCGCACACCAGACTCTCCCCGTTCTCACTTATATCAAGCAGTTGAATGTCCACCTCCTCGCCACTCTGGTATTCGTGCTTCGCCGCCCCTTTCCGGGCGCTTCCTTTCTGGACGCGAAGGAACGTATCGGCGAAGGAGCGAAGCGCCCCGGCATCGAACTGCTCCGTGCTCTTGAGCTTCTCGTCGCGAATGTTCCGGGTCATGACGCTAACCCGTTCCCCGCAGATGGAGAAAGCTTTCGCACCGGACTCCAGCGCATCGGAAGAGCAGACGGAAAGCTTCCCGTCCCGGCACAGGACGCGCCCCCTGCCCTGGAAGGAGAAGGTATCACCACGGGTCTTGTCAAAACGGAGCCCCTCGATAAGCTTGTAAGACAGCAGATCCAGCGACGAGGTATCCCTCACCACGTGATAGTCTATACCGAGTGCCGTTATCCTGTAACTGATCACGTCAAGGGCCGTCGAGAGGTAGTCGTACTTGGTGCGGACCACCGCCGAAGCGTACTCCAGGAAAAGGAGCGTGTATTCGCGGAGAGCGGAGACGGAGTTGGTCCTGTGAAGAATCACGAGGAAGGCCGCTATGATACGCCCATGGAGGGTGAGCCGGTCCCTGTCGTCCTGGGACATGGAGGCCCCGGAGGCGCAGATCCGCTTCCCTTCCGCCCGGAACTTGGCGATGAATTGTTCCAGCATCCCCACAAGAAGAAGGGTGCTCACATCGGGATCCTTGTCGACGGCACGGATGCTCTGAATGAATTCTGAAGCCCCGGAGGGAGTCAGATTGGCGTATTGGGTCTCTAGTTCAAGAAGTGTCATGGCACGGACGGTTAACTGTCCCACAAAATTAACAAATATTTCCACGCAAAATTCCGTGGGCATGCAATCAATTAACTTTTGCGGTAACTCTATTTTCACTATTTTTGCAATTTGAAAAAAAGAAAGACCTATCAGATACAGAAGACATCACGTTTGCTATGAGAAACAGGCAGGAATGGTTCTGAGAAGATGGCGGCAGTATCTCCGGAAATCGTTTCCGAGGTGCAGTTGTCGGCCGATATCATTGCCCGCATCGACGCCATCCTCGGCCTTTCGTGTACCTGCATGAACAATAATTCAAACAACTCATAAAACAATGGAAATCAAGAAAAAAGAATTATACCTTTCCCCCGAAGTGCATATCTTCGAGGTGAAAAGCCGGTAATCGAGTAAGTAAACCCATGAAAACGAAGAAAGCAATGAAAAAGATTACACACATCGGCATGGCCGCCCTCGTTGCCATGGGCATGCTTGGAACTTCCTGCAACAAGGTAGAAAGCCAGGAGATAGAAACTCCGAAAGATAACATTGTCACCCTGACCACCACCGTGGGCTTCGCTGCGGACGGCACCAAGGCGCTCGCCATCGACTACACGGCCAAGACGCTCACAAAGACCTTTGCCGTGGGCGAACAGGTGGTACTGACGTACGAGGACCAGGATGGTAACAATCAAAATACCGTGAGCCAGGCTTTGACAGCGGGGGACATCTCGGCAGACGGTAAGTCGGCAAAGCTGACCTTCGCGCTGACCAATCCAAGGGCAGACGGATACATTTCCTATCAGTATCCTGCCTCTGAATCGAATTTCTACGCGCAAAACGGCACACTGACCGACGTTGCAACCAGGGATTATGCCGCATATGATGGCTCCTTTGCTGGAACGAATCTTCCTACCTCGGCAACATTGGATAATGAGATTGCCGTCGTGGCCTTCACGCTGTACAAGAGCGATGGTACTACCGACATCACCAACACAATTACGTGCATGACCATTGAAGTTAGTGGAGTTACCTATACTATAACTCCTTCCGGTCTGGACAAAATCTATGTAGCCATGTGGCCTGAAGATGGTTCCGAAATCACCATCACCGCCACCGACGGCAGCAAGAACTACACCAAGACGCTGACTGGCAAGACATACGAGGCCGGGGAGTTCTATCAGCAAGGACTGAAGATGGCGGAGGCCGCTGCCTACAAGCTGCTCTCTGCAGCCACGGCCGAGGAC
>ONTQ01000233.1 GCA_900320795.1 uncultured Bacteroidales bacterium | reverse complement strand
ACCTCGAAATCGGTAAACTGGTCGCCGATGGCCGTATGGGCGCGGGCTTCCAGTGTGGGCAAAATCGCCTGGACCGTTGCATTCTTCGTCATCTCTTCGGAGAGCGTACCCACCAATGACAGAGCGACTTTCGGTTCGGAACTTTCCAGAGCGGACAAAGCAAAGGCCCCCACTATGTTGTCCGGATTCTGCCGGATAGCGTTTCGATGGATGGCAACGAGTTTTTGGTGGTATTCTTCTTCCAGCGCCTGTGTTTCATCCCTGATATCCTCTCCGGCTTCAGCACGGTCCTTCAACGCATAATTTTTACTGACCGTCTCATGCTCAAGGTCAATCCACTCCTGATACCAGGCATTGTAACGGCTTTGAACACCCTCCGTATCTGAAGAAGAGACTTGATGCGTTTCGATGTCGATGGTCAGCGTCGAACCATCGGCAATGAACTTCACGATATCTCCAGGAACGAACACTTCTGCGAATTGCGTGACACAGCTGGGAATTTCTCCCTCGAAGCGTCGGTCGACCACCGGGACCATCTTTGTTTTGACCAGTAGGACGGTGTCCGTCGGAATCCAGTATTGGATGTCGACGGAATCGGGGACGTTGTCCCCGCTGAAAGTGCCGGATATCCGGGTTGTGCGGTCCTTTTCCGGGGAACAGGAAAGGAGCGCCGCGCCGAGCGCAAAGACGGCAACGATTGTCTTATTCATGGCGCACCCGGTTTATCTTCAGGAGCCCCACTTTCCGTAGTTCGTCCTGCAGCTGTTCCGCGCTGCCCGCCGGTGCCTCGGGGGAGGCATCGACCTGGATGGCCATCGGCGGGTAAACCCGGTTACCGATCCTACCGCGAAGATATCGGCCCACCCCTTCGACCTCGAACCCATAGCCCGGGCCATTGACATAGACGAGTCCGTCCGCGTCTAGGTTCAAGACAACCGCGTTTTCGGGACGAATGGGCAAATCATCATAGACGGTCTGCGTCTGCAGGCCTACGCACATGCACATAAGCGGAATAAGCCATAAAACCCGCAATCCTCTAGTGAGTGTGGATTTGGTTTTTGACATCATAGTAATTCGGTTTTTAAGGATACTGTGGTTGAAACTGTTGGCAACTGAGTAGCCGCTCTTGCCGACAGCTTTCTTGACAAGCAGGTATTGATAATCCTTGAGATTGGCGCCACTCCGGAGCACGGCGTCATCGGCCTCATACTCATGGAGTTCCTGAAGATCCATTCGGAGCACCCAAATGGCGGGATTGAACCACTGGAAGGCCGAGAGGATATCCACCAGGAGAAGCTCGACAGAGTGTCGATATTGGATATGCGCTTTTTCGTGTGTTAGGATGGACGCGTGGGGAGACGCCCAGTCTTGCCTGGACAGAACGATATATTTCATCCAGCTGAACGGACCGACATCCCGGTTCGTGATGATGATTTTGCATCCGTCTTCCTCCTGCACACATTCGCCCTGCCGGATAATGCGGAGGACGGATAGGATCGACACCAACTCGCGGGCGAGCACGAAGACAACGCCGACGAAAAACAGGATGGACAAAGCCATCGGCCACCAGGCTCCCGATGCGGTTCCTGCGATTCCGGCTATTGACGAGACCTCTTCCGGAATCTGTTGCGACGCCATCTCCATCGGCTTATGGATGGTGATGACGCACATCGGCAGCAGGAAGCTGACGAGCATCATCCCCACCAGAACCACCCGGTTCAGTCGATGGAAAGATTCCCTCTTCAGCAGGAGCCGATAGAACAGGGAGAAGACAGCCAGAACGATGGCGACCTTGCCTTCGTATATGAGGAAGGGAAGCATGACTATTTCCCTTTTTCAATCAGGTCGATGAGTTCCTTCAGCTCATCCACCGAAACCTTGTCTTCTTTCACCAGGGCAGAGATTGCGTTGATGAAGGAGTTGTCAAAATACTTGTCGATAAGCCCGACGAGCGAACGGCTTTTGTACTCTTCCCTGGTCACTTTTGCCGATGAACCCTTCTCCCTCCAGTTTGCGCACCTGCGTGGAAAGCGTAGTGAATTGCGGTTTAGGTTCCGGGTAAAGATCGCGTAACTCCCTGACAAACAGGGGCCCTTTCTCCCAGAAATGGTTCATGATAATCTCTTCTTTCTTCGTGAGTCGTTTCATGACGGGAAATTCTTTTTTTGCAAATATAACTATAATTTTTAGTTGTGCAACAATTTTATATAGTTTTACGCCGATTTGTTATAGTTGTTCCAACGGAAGGCGCTTGGATTTGTACGCTGCCGATGTGTACAAAGAAGAAGGTTTCTAAGAAGGGATTCGTGTAGCACCCGGCCACAAACAAAAACGCCCCGCAGGACTGCGAGGCGTTTGGAGCGGAAAGCAAGATTTAGATTTTGTGTTATATTAATCTATAAGCAATTATTTAGAAGAGGCCAAAAAGACCGTCCCGGACTTCTTGGCTACGAAATTCTCCACATATACCGCTGCGCAGGCAAGGATGTAGTAAACGACTCCCTGGATGCACAGGGCGCGGAGTTGCGGCGCGACGACCGGGAGCGGAGCGCCCGCCGTATTCAGGTTGATGAAAGCCTGGCAGCCGAAAGTGGAC
>ONTQ01000234.1 GCA_900320795.1 uncultured Bacteroidales bacterium | reverse complement strand
CAGCTGCTGAATTCTCGCCTCGTCCCGGAGCAGTGCCAGAGCCGTCGGCAACAGCTGCTCCGGCGCCTCGGCATCCCGCACCATCAGGGCCGCATCCTTGTTCACCAGCGCCATCGCATTGTGCGTCTGGTGATCCTCCGCCACGTTCGGCGACGGGACAAAGATGGAAGCCTTGTGCGCGGCGCACAGCTCGGAAACGGTGCTCGCACCGCTGCGGGAGATGACCACATCGGCCACCGCATACGCATAATCCATGCGCCCGATAAAGTCCGTAAAGTGGATGAACGGCAGGTTGCGGCCGGCCATAAAGGCTTCGATGCCTTTCTTGTAGTATTTGCCGCACTGCCAGATGATTTCAACATTGTCGCCGCCCGGGCAACCCTGCTCAATCCAATGCTTCATGGCCTTGTTCAGCGTACCGCTGCCCAGGCTTCCGCCCACAATGAGCAGATGATCTTTCTGCGGATCCAATCCGTAGTACTCCATCCCCTCCAGCACCATCTGGGCGGTGGCGGGCACGATATCGGACCGGATGGGATTGCCGCTCATAACGATCTTATCGGCCGGGAAAAACCGCTCCATACCCTCGTACGCCACGCAGATGCAACCGGCTTTCTTCCCCACGATCTTGTTGGTGAGCCCGGCAAAACCATTCTGCTCCTGGATGAGCGACGGGATGCCTTTGCGGGTTGCCTGCCACAGCAGGGGAGCGGAAGCGTATCCGCCTACGCCGATGGCGATATCGGGCTTGAACTCGTCCAGGATTCGGCCGGCCTCGCGGACGCTCTGGAACACTTTGAAAGGCACCTTCAGGTCGTTCACAATGTTGTGCAGGTTGAGCTGGCGCTGCAGCCCCAGGATCGGCAGGCCCACAATCTTGTAGCCGGCTGCGGGCACCTTCTCCATCTCCATCTTGCCTTCTGCACCGACGAAAAGGATCTCCGTGTCCGGATTCAATTCCTTGAGCTTGTTTGCGATGGAAATGGCCGGGAAGATGTGCCCGCCCGTTCCGCCGCCGCTGATAATCACCCTAAGTGCCTTGTATTCCATATCTTTATTCCAGATTATCGATTTCTTCAATGTCGTTGAGCTCATTCAATGCCTCCATGTCCGGCTCGTCGGCAGGCATCGCTTCCAGCTGGGCGCGGGCCTGTGCCGCCTGGATTTCCTTGTCCATCTTGCGTTTCGCGCTCCGGCTGATGGACAGGATGATGCCAAAGGCGATGCTGAACATGATGAACGAGGAGTTTCCGTGGCTCACCATGGGGAGGGTCTGTCCGGTGAGCGGACCGATGCCCACGTTGATGAACATGTGCATCATGGCCTGGCCGGTGATGAGCAGCACCAAGCCGGCCACGGCCGTCTTCGCAAACAGGTTGTCGCAGTTGCGGACGATCATGGAACCACGCGCCAACAGGCTGATATACAGGAAGATGACCACAATGGCTCCCAAGATGCCGTATTCCTCTATGATGAAACTGAACATGTAGTCTTCGAACATGACCGGTACCACGTACCGCTGCGTACTGCCGCCCGGGCCTTTACCGATGAGAATGCCCCGGCCTTCGTGCACCGCAATCTTGGCGCTCATGGGCTGCTTCATCTTGTCCAGCGCCCGCTGGAATTCGATGGAATTCCGCGGCTTGGTGCGGATGACCTCCAGTTGATGCTCGCGGTTGTTTTCCAGACGCGCCAGGGCGCTCTCCAGGTGAGGGAAGATGGGTTTCGGCGTGGCTTTGTCGATGGCCACGAGGAGGAGCAGCAGGGCAATGGCGCCCACAAAAGGAAGAATCAGTTCCTTGACGCTGATGCCGCCCACCAGGATGGTTACGAACATGATGCCGCCGATAAAGAGCGTACTGGACAGCGACCCCGGCATGATGCCCACGCAAACCGAAAGCATGGGGAAATAGACATAGGTAAACTTCGTGATGCCATCTGCATGCTTCTGCACCCAAGGTGAATCCTTGAAGAAGATGGGATGCAACTTTTTGTTCTGATAGGCATCCACGGCCCAGGACAGGTACATGACCATGGCCACCTTGACCACTTCGAAGACGTGCACCTGGAACCCGAATACCGAGATGGAACGCCAGGCATCGTTGA
>ONTQ01000235.1 GCA_900320795.1 uncultured Bacteroidales bacterium | reverse complement strand
CATCTTGCAGAAACTGATGCTGGAAGAGATCCTCAACCTGTTGGTAGACAAAGAGACCGGCCGGCGGGAATACCGGCTCCGCAGGGAGATTGTGGACCAGGCCAACCAGCTGATGCTGGATAACAACCTGATTTTCGATGAAGTTTCATATGAGCAGCTCTTAGATCTTCCGCTATGAAAAAATGGTTAACCCTCTTGCGGACATCGCTTTCCGCCCGGCTCAGCTGGCTTACCGTGATCTTTGCCGCCGTCCTCTTCCTGGGTGCCTTGTCCTTCTTGTTCAAGCAATCCCAGGACACCATATTTAAAGAAGCGTTCAGCCGCGCCACCCAGGTCCTGGACAATACCGCCCAGCGGGTAGAAGTGATCCTGGACAAGGTGGAAATGTCTACGAAAAACGTGGCGTGGGTGGTACAGCGCCATTTGGAGTCGGACGATTCCATGTTTGTTTACAGCCGGAGCGTCGTGGACCAGCTTCCCTTCCTCTCAGGTTGTTCCATCTCCTTTGAACCGTACCATTATCCTAACCGGGGAAGGTATTTCTCCATTTATTCCCACCGAGAAGATGACGGGGACATTTTAACTGCCCAGGAGGGCGACGACCTCTACCAGTATTTCTATATGGACTGGTATCTCCAGGCCAAACTTCTGGACCAGCCCACCTGGATCGAACCCTTTATGGACTATTCCCCGAACGATGCTTACTCGCCCGGAATCATTTCCTCCTATAGCTGGCCCATCTACGACCACAACAAAAAATTCTGCGGTGTGGTTTCCAACGATATCTCCCTGCAATGGTTGTCCAACACCATTTCCGAGATGAAACCCTACCCGCATTCCTATAGCATCATGGTGGGACAGGGCGGTACGTATTTCGTCCATCCCGATACCACCAAGCTCTTCTATCAGACCATCTTCACCGAAACGCTTGAAAAGCCCAATCCGGCCATCACGGAACTGGGACACGCCATGCAGAACGGAGAGCGTGGCATGCGCGAACTCCGGATCGATGGCAAGAAGTGCTTCGTCTTTTTCCGGCCGCTCAGTACCACCGGCTGGAGCACGGCCATCATCTGCCCCAAAGACGACATTTTCGGCGGTTATTACCGGCTGGTACGGACCATCCTGAGCCTGGTCATCATCAGCTTGATCCTCATGCTGTGGATTTTCCGCTCGCTGATTACCAAGGAATTGGATCCCCTGCAGACCCTGGCCAACCAGGCCGAAACCATCGCCTCCGGCCGTTTCGATGTGGAGCTGCCCGAGACGCACCGCGTGGATGAAATCGGCCAGCTGACCGAAGCCTTCGGCAACATGCAGCACTCGCTGGTGAACTATATCGACGAACTGACCCGCACCACCGCCAACAAGGAACGCATCGAAGGCGAACTGCGGATTGCGCGCGACATCCAGATGAGCATGGTGCCGCGAATTTTCCCGCCGTTCCCCAACCGGTCCGATATCGATCTGTACGCATCCATGACGCCGGCGAAAGAGGTGGGTGGCGACCTGTACGACTTCTTCATCCAAAATGAAAAGCTCTACTTCTGCGTGGGAGACGTGAGCGGAAAGGGCGTCCCGGCCTCCTTGTTCATGGCTGTTACGCGTAACCTCTTCCGGGTTGAGGCCCAACTGGGTCTTTCGCCGGAGAAGATTGCTACCCAACTGAACATTGCCCTCTCGCGCGACAACGACCAGAACATGTTCGTGACCATGTTCCTCGGCGTGATTGACCTGGCAACCGGTTTGATGCACTTCTGCAACTGCGGTCACAATCCGCCGCTGCTGGACGGCGCCTTCCTGCCCATCGAGCACAACAACATGCCGCTGGGTGTCTGGGAAGAGGCAACCTTCGAGGGTGCCAGCCTGGAGAATGTGAAAGACCGGCTCCTGCTCATCTACACCGACGGCTTGAACGAGGCTGAAAATCCGGAGCACGAACAGTTCAGCGATGAGCGCCTGCTGGCCCTCAGCGAAACCTTGCTGGACAAGAGTGCCGAAGACGTGGTTGAAGCCATCAAGGAAGCCGTAGAGAAGCACCGCAACGGTGCCGAGCCCAACGACGACCTCACCCTCCTCTGCCTGCGCGTGAAA
>ONTQ01000265.1 GCA_900320795.1 uncultured Bacteroidales bacterium | reverse complement strand
GTGGGCCACGAAGTAGGCGGCCACACAGGCAATCACAGCCATTACGGCGGACAGTTTCATAATGTCGGTGGCAAACACACCAAGGATGTCGCGGGTCGTAGCGCCATTGATTTTCCTCACGGCCATTTCCTTGCTCCTGCGCAGGCTTTCATCGCGGATAAAGCCGATGAGGCCTAGCAGCGCAATCAGCAGGGAGAATAGGGCACCCAGCGCCATGGTGTTGCGCATCTTCTTGCTATCGGCATAGGCAGCGCGCATCTGCTCCTCGTAGGACAGGATGTTGATTTCACGCCCTTCCAAGGCCTGCTCCAGAGCCTGACGAACCTTCGGCAACGCTTCCGGCCTTACCTTGAAGATGCGGCATCCAGGAACTCATCGAGCCAATTTCGCCATAGAACAGTGCGCTGGGGCGCGGATCCACGCCGGTCAGGTTTCCGATGAGGTAACTCTTGTATACGCCAGAGATGGTGAAATAACTCCGCTCTGCGTCGCGTGAGCGGTCGTGACCGGTAATGAACACTTGCTTGCCAACGGCGCCGTCGCTCCAGTCAGTAAACTCCGCCATCTTGGTCACAAACTTTTCGTCCACCACGATTTCAGAGGAGTCCCTTGGCGCACGGCCTTCCAGAAACTTGATGCCCATCAGGTCATAGTATTCCGGCGAACATTCGTACTGATCGGCAATATTGAAAAGTTCCCGGTCATCACCCGGCAAATAAACATTGTCTCCGCTGGAGCCGTTGAATGGCAAGTTGTAGGCGGTTGCCACGCCGCTTACTTCCGGCAGGCTCTTCAGCGTATTGACTGCACGGGTAATGGCTTGTCTATCACCATCGAAAAGGCTGATATAGTACAGATTGTCATAATCATAGCCCGTATCGGCATGGGATACCTTCTGATACTGCCGGCCGATGATGAGCATCATCACCACCAGGAACACGTTAATGAGCACCTGGACGCCCAGAAGCCCCAGCTTCCAGTTTCGGGAGTTCTCGGTATAGTTTTTCAGGGCGGCATACACCGGAATCCGCTGATAAAGCTCTGCCGGGACTACAATGGAGATGATGAGCACAAACACAAGCACCGCAGCGATGGCCACGATGCTCTGCGGCACCAGCAACGTCTGGAACGGTACGCCCAGCAGGTTCTCCACGATGCTTCGGCCAGCGAAGATGATTGCCCCAGCCAGCACCAGAGAGAGCAGGATATGCAGCAGGGCTTCCTTCGTCAGCATTCCGAGCAGGATATGCAGCAGGGCTTCCTTCGTCAGCATTCCATAAATGTGCTTACCCTCTGCGCCGTAGCACTTGCGAACGCCCACTTCCTTGGAACGCTTCACCAGAGAGGAAATCACAATGAGGATGTAGTTGAGAAGGGAAATTAGGATGAGCAGCGCCGCCACAATAGACAGCAGAATAACCATCTGACGCACCTCAGGGGCCGATGTATGCATCTTACTGAAGGGCTTCAGGAAATAACGGAAGGTGTTCCCCTGAGCCTCGATCTGCTCCAGCGGCTGGTGGGATTCCTGCATTTTCCGGATGCCATCGGTCAGGGTATTCGGGTCCACGCCCGGCATCAGTTTTACATAGCCCTTGTACCGGTCATTGCCATTCCAGTTATCGGTGCTCTGCTTGCCGTAGGTCTCCATCGAAAGGAGAATGTCGTAGTCCAGGCTGCCATTTTTCGGGAAGTCCTCAAACACGCCCTCGATGGGCAGTTTCAGCCCCGCCATGTCTTCATTGTAGACCTGTTTTCCGATGCATTCCTGCACTCCTCCCATCTTCTCGGCGAAGCTGCGGCTCACCATCACGCCGCCCCATTTACCTAGAATCTTCACCGGATCACCGGCCAGGATAGGCCTGTCGAACACCTTGAAGAAACAGGTATCGGCACAGACCAGAGTAGCCTTCAGTTTATTGCCTTCCTCGTCCAGATAGGTATCGCCATTGAAGACAAACGTGGTGCGCGTGCCACATTCAACGCCCGGGACCTCTTCCATAAAGCCCACGGCCACGGCACCGCTCACCTGGCC
>ONTQ01000237.1 GCA_900320795.1 uncultured Bacteroidales bacterium | reverse complement strand
CAGCCGGGGGAGCATGTAGTTATAATGCGCCAACTCCACCTGCATCTTGGCATAGGACGTCTTGGCCCGCTGGGCAAAAATCTCCAGGATCAGGCTGGTCCGGTCAATCACGTCACTGCAGGCAATCACCTTCTCGATATTTCGCTGCTGCATGCCCGTAAGTTCATCGTCAAAAATCACATACTCGATTTCATTGGCGACGCAGTACTCTTTGATTTCGTCCAGCTTTCCCGGGCCGATGTACGTAGCCTTGTCCGGGCGGTCCAGCCGCTGGGTAAACATCTTGTCGCCTACGGCTCCGGCCGTCTCGGCCAGGAAACGCAGCTCCTCCAGATACTCCTGCACTTTGCGTTCGCCACCCTTTTCCAGGATCACGCCCACAAAGACAGCTTTATTGGTCTTAAAATCGCTCATAGACTACAAAGATACGGATTTTACGAAAAACCGCGACAACCTTTCTGGGGTCATCGCGGAAATTCAGTCAAAAAGCAGTATTTCAATACAGTTCAGAAAACACGGAAGCGGGGATTTCAGCCACTTTCTTGTAGGAATCGACCTCTTTCCCGCCTGCCGATGTCAACGTAAGCGTAGAGCCGGAAACAGCCCCCTCGTACGGGCCCCAGGAAGCGCCGCCGGAATACTTTCCGCTCAGCTTCCCCTCGGCAGAAACCGAGAAGGTTCCCTCGAACTTCGTATATCGGCCCTGGCCGATCTTCTGATACAGCGTAAAGTTGCCGGAAGAAGCAAAGTCCACATATACGCTCACCATCTCGGATCCCACCGTCGCCTTGGTACTCACGGATGAAAGCTCCCAGATTCCCACCAGGTTCTCCTTAGTAAGCACAGGCGTCGTATCCGGATTATCCTTGTTCTGACCGCCGCAAGCCACAAGGCCCAGCAGCACCATAGCAAAAGCAAAAATCTTTTTCATCATAACCAACCTCCTGTACCGTTACCGCCGGGAACATCCCGGGCAATGAGAGAAACTTCCTGTACAATCTCCATTCCTCCGGGAGGATTGGAGCCGCCGCCCAGGTGGTCACCGCCACCAACGGCAGAAATCTTAATCTTACCGGACCCCACCTTAGTAGGGGAAACATACAGACGGCCGAACTGCACATACGCATAGCCGTTCGCATCCACCACAGCGGGATACTTGCCCGTATTGGTCGGCTCAATCTTCTCCAACCCAAGCGAATTCACCGTCGCATCCGGGACCTCCACCTTCAGGTAAGTCAGGCTCACGGAGGCCGTACCAAAGGCCGATGTCAAATCAATCCACTGGCTCTTGCCAATCTGGGAAGTGAGAGTGGGAAGACCTTCGATATGCATCATCAGACGCCAGGCGTCGATAGCACCCGTTCCCATCTGATGATAGAAAGGAGAGAGGGTAAGGGGAGATTGATGATAAGCATAACTCTTGGAGGGAGTGGAACTGATACGCTGGTCAATATCATTCACGGAAGCCAGAATCATGCGCTTAAACTCCTCACGGTCAAACGTCTTGCCCAATTTTTTCGCATAAGACAGCCCCAGGGCAACCACACCGCTCACATGCGGGCAGGCCATGGACGTTCCCTGCATATAACCATAATCCAACCCGGTTTTGTAATAAGCCCCGTCCATGCCTATTTGGGGAATTTCAGAAGTCAGCGTAGAGAGAATCATGGACTCATAGCGATTGGTCAGGTGAAACGCCTCTCCGCCGGGCGCGGCAATGTTGCAGCCGGGACCGTAATTGGTATAATACGTGGGCAAACCGTCCGGACCAAAGGCCGATACGCTGATAATATCACAGAAACCGCCCGGATAATGGGCATAGTTGTGACCCTCATTACCAGCCGCAAAAATGGCGATATTGCCATTCAGAACCGAATTATTCCTGCTTTTCTCAAAATAATGGATAGCATCAATCTCAGCCGAACCTACAGCCTTGATATAAGCATCATCAGAAAGAAAAGCGCTCTTATAGCCAAAAGAACAGGAAATGATGGAAGCGCCCATGTCGGCCGCATACTTGATGGCCCGGGCCGTACCCGCGCCATTTGCGCCGTCCTCTCCGGAGAAAATCTGGCAACTCATGATGCG
>ONTQ01000238.1 GCA_900320795.1 uncultured Bacteroidales bacterium | reverse complement strand
GGAATATAATGTCCTTCCTGCCGACTACATCTCCAACTTCTGGAACGCTGAGAAGACCGCTACCCGTTACAATGTCGCCGTAGGTGCGTTCGACACCGACTCCATCCCTGCGCACTGCGTCTTCGTGAACGAGATCAACTATAGCTTCGAGACCTGGAGAAAGGACGATGAGGCTGTTAAGAAGGAAGGTGCTGTCGAGGGTCTGATCAGACTCGCTCCGTACATCACCAAGGTTGATTACTTCTTCTGCGGTACTAAGGGTCACGACATCAAGGCTCCTAAGATTGACGGCAAGGATGTCGAGTTCAAGATCCTCAAGGACACTGTCCTGACTGCGAGAGTGAAGGGTGCTGCTGCTTACGACACGATCGCTGTCATCAACAACCATCCGGATGAGCTCCTGAACACGATCACCCTGAACAAGGAGTCCGATCTTGCGAAGGCTCTCCTTAACACTAAGCAGCTCTATGTGAACATTGGCGCCAAGGGTTATGCCTGCGGTGATCCGAATAAGGTTGTCAAGATCACGTTTAACGGTCAGGATCACTTCCGTGCCGACTACGTCCGTCCGATCAACATCTCCAATATCGCTGCTGATAAGTATATTGATGGTGTTTCCTACGGTGAGAAGGGTTCCTACATCTGCGTCGAGGATCTCATCGCTCCTTCCGATTGGAGAAGCGAACTCGACAGCAAGAAGTGGATTTCCGGCGAGTATGGTAAGAACCGTCAGTTCTCTAACTATCCGTTCTTCTGGGGCTTCTATGGTCCGTTCTATGTTGATGTTGACCTTGCCAATGCTAAGTGCGACCTGAATGGTAGAGTGGCTGCGATTCCGGCTTATCTCCAGCTTGCTCGTCTCACCTATGATCAGATGAAGGATGTTATCACCACTGAGGCTGAATACAAGAAGCTGAAGAAGTCTGAACACGATTACATCACCTACAAGAACAACGGTCAGGTTATTACTACTGCGTTCAACCTCTATCTCAATGTGAGAGTTGATTACGGCTGGGGTTCCATCGTTGTCAATGACATCAAGGTTCCTGTCAGCACCACCATCGAAGAGTAATTAGAACTGTTCTTTGGAACAATATTTGAATAAGAGGGGCAGGGCTTAGGCTCTGCCCCTTTTATTATTTTTTAAGGTATGTTGCTTCGTAAGCTATTCTTTTTGGTCTGCCTACTGGGATCGTGCGGTCTCGTTGCTGCCCAGGAGCCTCCACAACTGACTTTTTCCCGGAATACCCTCAGCAAAGGATCTTTCCCTATTACTGCTGGTCCTCAAGAATTCGTTTTCCAGTATAAGAATACGGGGGAGTCACCTCTGATCGTTTCCAAGCTCAGTCCTGGATGCCCTTGTGTGGTTCCGGAGTATTCTACGGATCCTGTGGCTCCTGGTGATTCCGCTACTTTCAAGGTCGTTTTCCATCCTCCTCATACCGGTCCTTTCAATCAGATGATCACTGTTTTCTCCAATGGCGTGAAACCGGTTCTCCGTATTTATATCAAGGGAAATGTCACGGAGGCAGAAGAAAAGAAGTCAGATAACAAATAATTTGGCTATTTTTGTATCCAGTTTAAATATACCGATTCATGAAACGTTTTTTTTCTATCCTTTTTGCGGCGGCCCTTCTTCTGGGTTGTTCTTCTGGTTCTGAGCAAGTGAATCCCCTGATTGAAGGTTATCTGAAAGAGCATATGTCCAATCCGGAAACCTATAAGCCTGGAAAGACGGAGATTGTCCAGCAGGGAACGATTGATGTGGAGAAGACGGTCAATTGGCATAACATTCCCGATGAAGGGGATATCGATGTGACCATCCTCCGGCACGAGTTCTCGATTGTGGACAATACGGGCGCTCCTACGGACAATGCTTTCATTTTCTATATGAGCCCTGAGCAGGACGTCATTTATTATAAGATTGGCCGGGTCTCCTCCCCAAGAGACCCGGCCGGTATATAAAACGAACTTAACAAATAGACATGAACTTGAATTCAATGTCCATAGCAAAGGTATGACCTTTTACCCAAATAAGCAAATTATTTACGGATTTTAAGTTAAATAAATATTTTTACTTATAATTTAAAAGTTTTAAGATTTCTCGTCCGATGAAGAAAGTGTTCCCCATCGCCATCCTCAGCCTGCTCGCTCTGTGCTCCTGTTCCTGTGGTGGAAAGGATCCAGAGCCGGAGCCGGTTCCGACGCCTGAGCCCTCCGTGGTTTATGACGCTACGTTGTGGACGACCACGTTTGACAAGACGCGCGATTTTCAGAAATCCGGCGTGGCGTTCAGCAAGCCGTCTGCGACGGCGCAGAATGTCATCCGCTTCACGGACGAGACTTTCCAGACGGTGGACGGTTTCGGCCTGGCCATCACTCAGGCATCTTGCTACAACCTGCTCAGAATGAGCCAGGAGGACCGTACGAAGTTCTTGAAGGAGCTGTTCAGCCCCTCGGAGGGCGCCGGCTCTTCGCTGATTCGCGTGTGTATCGGAGGCTCGGACTTCTCCATGGATGAATACACCTGGTGTGACAAGGAAGGGATGGAGAATTTCGAGGTCCATGAGAGCGAGAAACAGTTCCTTTTCCCGATTCTGGACGAGATTTACCGGATCAATCCGAACGTCCAGATCATCGGCTCCCCGTGGAGCTGTCCCCGTTGGATGAAGATGACGGTCGATGGCTCCGGCGCCGCCTTCAACAGCTGGACCTCCGGTCGCCTGAACCCGAAGTATTACGCCGATTACGCCGATTATTTCGTGAAATGGGTGCAGGAGATGCAGAAGCGGGGCTATAAAGTCAAGTATGTCACCCTCCAAAATGAGCCGCTTAACCACGGCAATTCCATGTCCCTGTACATGCCCTGGCAGGACCAGCGCGATTTCCTGAAGGTCGTCGGTCCGGCCTTCGAGAAAGCAGGTTTGAAGACGGAAATCCTTCTTTTCGACCACAACTACGACTATGATAACATGGCCGACCAGAAGAGCTATCCACTGAAGATCTATGCGGATGCGGAAGCGGCGAAGTATGCTGCGGGTTCTGCCTGGCACAATTACGGCGGCAGCGTTACCGAGTTGGACAGGATCCACCAGTCAGCGCCGGATAAGGGAATCTGGTTCACGGAAGCGTCCATCGGCACCTGGAATTACGGAAAGGGCTTCGGCGCCCAGTTCCAGGAGGATTTCCGCAACATTATCCTGGGAACGCTGAAGCGCTGGGGCAAGGGCGTGACCCTGTGGAACCTGATGCTGGACAACGAAGGAAAGCCGTATCGGCCGGGTGGCTGCCCCACCTGCTATGGCGCCGTCTCCATCGACCCGTCCTCCCACAGCCTAGCCTCCGTGGACCGCAAGTCCCACTGGTACGATATCGTCCACCCGTCCGTGGTCATCAAGCCTGGCGCGGTCAGGATCGGCACCACCGGGAACACCTTCACGGATGTAACGTACCTGGCCTTCCGCAATCCGGACAAGTCCTACGGCGTCCTGATCCTGAATGAAGGATTGGCCGACCGTCAGTGGACCTTCGAAAGCGGCGGCCATGCGATTGCGGTCAAGGTGCCGGCGGAAGCCGTTGTCTCCGCTACTTGGAAAGATTAAGAAAAAGCCCGGTCATTTGATGTGACCCCCAAAAGTTGGACGGTTTAACA
>ONTQ01000239.1 GCA_900320795.1 uncultured Bacteroidales bacterium | reverse complement strand
ATCATGAGTTGCCAGATTTTCTCCGGAGAGGACGGCGCAAATGGCGCGGGTACGGCACGGGTCATCAAGTATGCGGCCGTCATGGGCGCTTCCATCATTTCCTGTTCTTTTGGTTATAAGATTTCCTTTACTTCGGATGATGACTATATCCGGAGGGTAGGGAGCGTCGAAATCGATGCCGTCCATTATTTTGAGGCCTGCAAGAACAATCCGGTGCTCAACGGCAATATCGCCATTTTTGCCGCGGGCAATGACAATCACAATTACGCCCACTATCCGGGCGGCTTCTGTGACATTATCAGCGTATCGGCCTTTGGTCCGGACGGTCTGCCCACGTATTATACCAATTACGGTCCCGGCTGCAACATTGCCGCGCCCGTCGGAGAGGCGTATCACCTGACCAATCGCTGGGAGTCCATGATTCTCTCTACGCTGACTTCTGAAATTCCCCAGTTGGGCATGGACGGGGCATTTAACAAAACCGGCTTGGATTATGGTTATATGCAGGGAACGTCCATGGCCTGCCCGCATGTGAGCGGCGTTGTGGCCTTGGGGCTTTCCTATGCCAAAAAGTTGGGTAAATCGTTTGACCGGGAAGAGTTCAAACGGATGATTCTGGCCAGCGTGAACGACATCGACCAGCGCATCAGTTCCACTTCTTCCAAGAGTTACGAATACGGTCACGGTCCGTTGACCCTTTCTCCCTACTATCACCAGATGGGTACGGGCGCCATTGACGCCTGGCGGCTGATGATGCATATCGAGGGCCTTCCCACGCTCACTTCCGAGATCGGAAAGAGCCAGTGGATCGATCTGACATCGGCCTTTGGTACCGCTTCGGTGAGCCTGACTTACCTGTCGGTGGAAGTTCCGGAGGCGACGGTGCAGTCCCTGGGTCTCCAGAAGATCGAGCCCACCAATACGGGCAAGTATCCCGCCACCGTGGATGCGAACGGTTATGCCTATGTACAGTTCGGCCGTTTGTATGTGTCTCCCACCAAGGTGGGCTCCGGCAAGATCAAGATTTCGGCCGTTGGCGGCGGTGACCACCTGGGTGGTGGTTCCAATCCTCCGGGAGGCATGGCGCTTGCGCAGGAGGTTTCTCTCATTGCCCGGGATGTTCCCGGCGGTAACGGTACAGGAGGATGGTTATGATGAAAAAGATATTTGCTTTGGCAACCGTGCTGCTGGGCCTGGTGGCCTGCGGCGGCAACAGCAAGGATAATCCTGAGACCCCGGCTTTCACCAAGGATAACCTGGTGGGTGTCTGGGAACTTACCTCCGTGGCGACGAAGGCCACCGTGGGATCCGAGACGGTAAGTGTGTATATCGACTTTGCCTCTTCCGGCAGCTTTACGCTGTACCAGAAGATCGGCCAGGGCCGATACACGAAGTTCGAAGGAACGTATTCCGTTTCCACGGAAGGGAAGTTGAGCGGAAAGTATTCCGGCGGCGCTTCCTGGGGCCCTTATGAGGGGGCGATTTCCGGCTCTACGCTTACGTTGACATCGGCAAAGGGTGGAGAGGTGGATTCCTATAAGAAAGTGTCTGAAATCCCTGCTGCCGTGCTTTCCAACTTGTATTGAAAAGCCCGTTTTTGATGGAAAATCCGCGATGACCCCGAAAAGGTTGTCGCGGTTTTTCGTAAAATCCGTATCTTTGCAGTCTATGAGCGAATTTAAGACCAACAAGGCTGTCTTTGTGGGCGTCATCCTCGAGAAGGGCGGCGAGCGCAAAGTGCAGGAATATCTGGAAGAACTGCGCTTTCTGGCCGAGACGGCCGGTGCCGTGGGAGACAAGATGTTTACCCAGCGGCTGGACCGTCCCGACAAGGCGACGTATATCGGCCCGGGAAAACTGGAGGAGATCAAGGAATACTGCGTGGCCAATGAGATCGAATACGTGATTTTTGACGACGAACTCACGGGCATGCAGCAGCGCAACATCGAGAAGGTGATTGCCTGCAGCGACGTGATCGACCGCACCAGCCTGATCCTGGAGATTTTTGCCCAGCGGGCCAAGACGTCCTATGCCAAGATGCAGGTGGAGTTGGCGCATTATAACTACATGCTCCCCCGGCTG
>ONTQ01000242.1 GCA_900320795.1 uncultured Bacteroidales bacterium | reverse complement strand
TTATCTGTTTTCCGCTTCGGTCCGCGGCGATGCCTCTTCCCGTTTTTCGCCTAATGCTCGCTGGGGCTTTTTCCCCGCCGTGTCGGCGGCATGGATTGTGTCGGACGAGCCATTCATGGCAGGCGTGGAGCCATTTGACATACTGAAGCTGCGTTTTTCTGCCGGACAGACCGGCAATGCTCAGATCGGCAATTGTGAATACCTGGCATTGTATGGGATGTCGCCGGTTTATATGGGAGAGGGGAATTCGACCGTCAACCAGATCTATCCCAGGCAGATAGCCAATCCGAACCTTGGGTGGGAGAAAAATACGCAGTTTAATTTCGGGGCGGATTTTTCTTTGTGGAAAGGGCTGCTGACAGCGACTCTTGATGCTTATTATTCCCGTACTTCCGGGATGTTGTTCGATATCCCCGTGCCGGCGGCTTCCGGGCTTGGAGAGGCCAGGATGAACACAGGCTCGATGGAGAACAAAGGCGTTGAAATTGATATTTCGTCGGCGCACAGATTCTCCTCAGGATGGTCATATTCAGTGTCTGCCAACTGGACTTTGAACCGCAACAAGGTCCTGCATCTTGGGCCGAACGACGTGCCCATCATCAAGGAGTCCGATTACCGCGGGGCTTATTATATCACTCAGGTCGGCCAGCCGGTGGGATGTTATTACCTTCTTGTACAGGACGGAATATTCTACAATCAGGAGGAACTCGCTTCTTATCCTCATTTCGAATCTACCAGGGTTGGTGATTTCCGTTTTATCGATACCGATGGGGACGGAGTGCTGGAGGCGGACGACGACCGTGCCATTGTAGGCAATTACATGCCGGATTTCTACTATGGACTTTCAGTTTCGGCCGGGTGGCGGGGCCTTGAGCTGGAAGCTGACTTCAATGGCGTCTACGGCAATGAAATCCTCAATCTCGAAAGGCGTTACCTGTGCAATATGGAAGCGGCCGGCAATATGATGAAAGAAACTCTTCAGCGCTTTCCTTATGGCGATCTCAACCGGTCCACACGCAAATCTACCGGCAACAGCGGCTCTTCCATTTCGACATTCCATATCGAGGATGGTTCTTTCTTCCGTTTGAGAAAACTTTCGCTCAGCTACGCCTTCCCGCTTGGCATGCGCCGGAGCGGCGGATCCTTGAAGGTGTACGTGCAGGGGAGCAATTTGTTCACTTTGACCAACTATACCGGCTACAATCCCGAGACCAACCGGAACGTCAGCGATGCTATGCGTCCGGGAGAGGATTACAGTTCCTATCCGCTGCCCAGAACTTTCACGGTGGGTTTGATTTTAGTAAAATAATACGTAATTTTGACGGAATGAACGTTCCGTCGGATCAAATACTTCTGCAAAAGCTTCGCGAGTCTGACCAGGATGCTTTGTGCACCCTGTACCTTCGGTATGCGGGAGCAGTACGGTCGTTTGCGTTCAAACTGCTCAAGGATCAATCTGACGCAGAAGATATTACGCAGGACGTCTTCCTCAAGGTCTGGAACGCCAGGGAGGCGCTGCCGGAAATCGAAGCCGTCCGTCCCTACCTGCTGCAAATGACGCGGAACAGCGTTTTCAACCTGCTTCGGCGCCGAAAGGCCAAGGGCGCCTATGTCGAGTTTTCGATGCGGTATCATCCTGCTGCGGAGCCGGAGAAGGTCACGGCCGAAGACCTGCTAAGGGCGATAGACGGGGAGTTGACAGAACTGCCCGCCAACCAGCGCGCCGCTTTTGCAATGAGCAGATATGACGGCAAGACCTACGATGAGATCTCCTCTTCGCTGGGCATTTCCCGAAAGACGGTCCAATACCATATTTCAAGGGTACTGGAGCGGCTTAGGAAATTATTGAAATGATCTTTCGTCCCGACCGGCAGGTCAGAGACCGAGTTGTGCAAGGAAGTGGCTGAAGATCGCCGGCCTGCAGAGCAGCGGGAAGACCAGCCCGTAGACAGCTCCCCAGAAATGGGCCGTATGGCCTATATTGTCCATGTTACGCTTTGCCATGTACCAGCAGTAGGCAAGGTACAGCGGGGCGAAAATATAGCCCGGTATGGGAATGGGGATC
>ONTQ01000243.1 GCA_900320795.1 uncultured Bacteroidales bacterium | reverse complement strand
ATCTACTAAACTTCCGCTATCACCGTATCCGACATATGACGGTGGTGCTCCATAAAGTTTAGTTACACTAGTCTGTTCCGAATACTCGGACATATCTAATCTAATAATTTGTTTTTCGTCTCCCCACAATTCTTCCGCTAACGCTTTACCAATTTCGTGAGCTTCATCCGGCGTGACCTCTCCTTCAGCAAACGATTGATATCCGTGGTAAGCGACAACTCCTCCGAGTTTGTTGAACTTCCTCTTGATCGTCATCATATCTTCTTTTGCGGATTTGACACCACAGTTGATTCCGTGAACGTACTCCTGGCTTTCAGTCGCTTCGTTTCGACCTGCGCCAGACCACCGTGTGGACGGTCTTGATAGCGACTGTTTTCACGAACATCACTACCTACGGCACTGACCAGACAGTCGTCCAGCGCTACCTCACGACCAGTACCGAGAAGCAGGCCCGTAAGAGTGTCTATACCAACGCCTTCCTAAGCGTCCCAGCCACTTTGCTGTTTTTCTTCGTGGGCACGGCGATCTATGTTTTCTTCAAGTCTCATCCTTCGGAATTGAGCCTTGGGATCAATGATCCGGACGCCATCTTGCCTTGGTATGTCAGCCTTCACATACCTTCCGGGGCCTTGGGGCTTGTGATCGCAGGAATATTCGCCGCCGCTATGTCCACGATCAGCGCCTCCATGAATTCAGCCGCTACCGCCTATGTGACCGACATCCATTCCAAGATCAACCAGGGTGCTCCGGCAACTTTGAAGGTGGCCAAGGCGACCACTTTGGTCATCGGACTTGTCGGCATAGCCTTCGCCCTCATGATGGCGACTTGGGATGTGAAATCGCTTTGGGATGAGTTCTCAAAGATCCTTGGCATCCTGCTGGGAGGCCTTGGAGGCCTGTTCCTCTTGGGATTCCTTTCCCGCAGGGCGAACTCCACGGGTGCGGTTGTAGGACTTCTCACGGGAATAGTGGTTCAGCTTATCGTTGCCCGCTCCCAATCGGTCCACCTACTACTCTATTCTTCGGTCGGTTTCGTCACCTGTTTCGTTATTGGTTTTCTGGCGAGTCTTATATTCCCTTCCAAAGCGAAATTTTGAGAGAGTTTTTTAGTATATTTGCAAGGATAGACTATAATTTGTGAAATGGAGGCAAACAACAATTCTATAAAACTGTACTACAACACCGAGCGGGAAAAACTGCAGATGCCTGAGTACGGACGCAACGTCCTCAGAATGGTCGAGCAGCTTAAGGCCATCCCTGACCGCGCGAAACGGAGTGAGCAGGCCAGGGCTGTGGTGAAGGCCATGGAGACTTTGAATCCGCAGGTCCACCAGCAGGAGAACTTCGAGCAGAAGCTCTGGGACCATCTCTACATGATCGCCGGCTATGACCTGGACATCGACTCGCCCTATCCCGCGCCGCATCCGGAGGTGATCAACAGCCGCCCCGAGACGATCCCGCTGAATACGAGACCCATCAAGGCGCGCCACTACGGCCGCAATATCGAAAGCATCATCGACCTGATCGCCACCGAGCCCGACGGGGAGGTGAAGACCGCGATGATCCGTTCCCTGGCCATCTACATGCGCCAGCAGTACCTCATCTGGAACAAGGACACCGTGGCCGATGAAACCATCTTCGCCGACATCGAGCGCCTTTCCGGCGGCCGCGTGACGGTTCCCGAAGGCCTTGAGCTCTCCAAGATCGACGCAAACGCGAACTATTCCCGTCCGGGCATGAACATGAACTTCAACCGCGGCGGCAATAATAACGGCAACGGCAAGAAGCAGTGGGTCAACTATAAGAAGAACGGCAAGAAAAAATGAAACTGAAAAGTCCATCCGCATACTGGTCTGAACTCGACGAGAAGCGGCGGTCCGAATACCGGATCGTCGCCGCCGTCCTGCTGGGTATCTTTACCCTGTTCACCGCCATCGCGGTGGGCTCCTATCTTTTCACCTGGAAACAGGACGCCAGCCTCCTGTCGGAGCCGTCCCTGATCGACAGCGACGTGGAGGTCCACAATGCCAGCTCCAAGCGGGGTTTCCGCTGGGGTCACTTCC
>ONTQ01000244.1 GCA_900320795.1 uncultured Bacteroidales bacterium | reverse complement strand
CGTTGAGGTTCATGGGGCGGAGCTCTTTGCGCCGTCTGAGGTTTTTATCCCCAGGCGTTGAGGTTCATGGGGCGGAGCTCATGTGCCCCATTTGAAGTTTTTATCCCTGGGCGTTGAGGTCGTAGTCCACGTAGCAGACGTGGGTCTCGAGGAATTCTTCCAGGCCGAGTTCGCCGTCGTCGCCGCCCAGGCCGGACTGGCGGACGCCTGCGTGGAAGCCCTGGAATGCTTCGAAGTGTTCGCGGTTGACATAGGTTTCACCGTAGTGCAGTTCGTTGAGGGCGCGCATGATGATATCCCAGTTGGTGGAATAGATGGAGGAGGTCAGACCGAAAATGCAGTCGTTTGCTTTTTCAATCACCTCATCGAAAGTCTTAAAGGTCGTGATCGGCAGGACGGGTCCGAAGATCTCTTCAGTCATAATCCTGGTGCCGTGTGCGCATCCTGTGATGACGGTAGGTTCATAGAAATAGCCCTTGCCGTTTACAGTTGTGGGATGTCCGCCGCAGCATACCGTCGCGCCGTCAGCAATCGCACTCTTGACCAGCTCGTCGACGTGCTGCTGCTGTGCCTTATTGACCATGGGGCCCATGTCGAAGGCACCTTCCAGAGGATTGCCGTAAGTGGTCTTCTCAAAGCGGGCTACGATCTTCTTGACAAATTCATCGTAAATGCCTTCCTGCACATAGATGCGCTCTGCGCAGTTGCAGGCCTGGCCGGTGTTGATGATACGGGAATTGTAGACATGCTCGACTGTTTCATCCAGCTTGCAGTCGTTCATTACGATGACCGGAGCCTTGCCGCCCAGTTCCAGAGAGACCTTTGTGACATTGGCGGCGGCTCTCTCCATGATCTTCTTGCCGGCTGCCGTGGATCCCGTCATGGAGACCATCTGTACTTTGGGGCTGGAGGCAAGCATGTCGCCCACAACGGCGCCGGATCCGGTGATCACATTGATGACGCCCTTGGGAAGAGAACTCTTCTCGACCAGCTTGGCGAACTCATAGCAGCCGTTGGGGGAGTCGCTGGAGGGCTTGAGCACGACCGTGCAGCCCGCCATCAGGACCGGAGCCACTTTGCGGCCGATCAGGAAGAGCGGGAAGTTCCAGGGCATGATGCCTGCCACGACGCCCAGAGGCATCTTGTACATGAAAATATTCTCATTGGGGCGGTCGGAGGGGATGATCTGTCCCTTGATATGACGCGCCATTTCCGCGAAATAATTGAGATATTCGGTCAGCCAGCCGGCCTCGTCCATGGACTGTGCCAGAGGCTTGCCCATCTCTTCCGAGTTGGTCCTTGCGAACAGCTCCCGGTTGTCGGCGACCAGCTGTGCCAGCTCGCGTACGTAGCCGGCACGTACGATGGGAGGCGTTTTGGCCCACTCTTTCTGTGCGGCGGCTGCGGCATCGATTGCTGCTTCAACATCTGCCGCTGTCGCCTTGGGAACCTCGGAGATCACTTCCTCCGTCGCGGGGTTGATGACCTGCAGCATTTCGCGGTCTCCGTTCGGGATGAATTCGCCATTGATAAACAACTCGTACGTTCTCATGATTACCTCCCATTCTTAAAAAAACAAAAACCCTCCGCCTGCAGGCCCGCAATGCCCGGAATGTCTTCGGAAGCCCGGAATGCCTGGAATATCTTCAGGAGCCCGGAATGCCCGAAATGTCTTCGAAAGCCCGGAATGCCCGAAACAGGGATTATGTGGGCTGCGTGGAATGGCTGGCCGACGCCGGTGTCATCAATGTGTGCTACTGCCTGAACCAGCCGGAGCTTCCACTGAAAGGGAACTATGATCCTAAGCTGTACAAAATCTATTTTAAGGATACCGGGCTCTTGATAGCCTCGCTGGATGAAGAAGCGCAGGAGGATTTGAGGGCCAACCGGAATTTGGGAACCTATAAAGGAGCCCTGTATGAAAATATAGTGGGAGACATGCTGGTGAAACAAGGGTACCGGCTCTACTACTATGCCAGCGATAAGCCCGCGCTAGAAATGAATTTTTTCATCCGGGATGCCAGCTCTCTTATTCCGGTGGAAGTGAAATCGAACGA
>ONTQ01000247.1 GCA_900320795.1 uncultured Bacteroidales bacterium | reverse complement strand
CATGGTCTCAAAGCGTGCGGGTTTGTCCCTCTTGACCTCTTCATACGCCTCAGGCGTGATGGATATCTTCTCGATGGTCATGTCGCCCTTTGCGACTACTGTGATGCCGCCATTCGAATACTCCGCTGATATCTTCTTGATTTCGGCCTCGATGCGCTTCGTTTCGGAGCGCAGTTTCAGAGCCTCCTTCATCTGATCCATGAATCCCATTGCCGTGCTTCCTCACTAATGTAGTATTGTATTATTTAAAAAGCATTAAACTTCAAGTTCCCTGCCAGCGAGATCGCTGTATGCCTTAAGGTAGATTTCATGCGTACGGGCTATGACTTCCTCCGGCAGAGCTGGCCCAGGCGGCTCGCGATTGAATCCGATTGAATCCAGCCAATCACGCACATACTGCTTGTCCAGCGATGGCGGATTCGCCCCGACCTTGTAACTCGACTGCGGCCAGAACCGACTTGAGTCGGGCGTAAGCACCTCGTCAGCGAGAATCAGCGAACCGTCGGCTTCGCGACCGAACTCGAACTTCGTGTCGGCGATTATTATGCCGCGCTCCAAGGCATAGTCCGCCGCCTTGGTGTAAAGACCGATTGTGGTCTCGCGCAAAGCAGCGGCAGTGTCGTCGCCCACGAGCTTTCTGGTCTGCTCGTAGTCAATCGCCTCGTCGTGGTCACCTATCTCTGCCTTGGTTGTCGGCGTGAACAGGACTTTGTCGAGCTTCAGGTCCTCCCATGCCGCTTCAGCTATCAGCAGGTGGCCGATATGGATCGGGTCAAACGTCCCTCCCATGATTCCAACTCGCATTTGACAGAATCTCCCTCCAGTAATCAGCCACGCCTCCGGCTCACGGGAAGCTCGATGCGTTTCTTATCCCCGCTTCCTTCCCGGTACAGTACGATCTTTTTTCCTATTACCTGGACTACAACCGAATTTGTATGCTCTGCCATGGCAGCCGCAATTTCTGCGGGTTCATCCTCGCAGTTTTTCTGCACGCCGATCTTGATCAGTTCGCGGGCAGTCAGGGCTTCTTCCACATTTTTCAGGTTTTCTTCCGTGAGGGATGCCTTGCCGACATACAGGATCGGGCTCATCGTCATGGCAAGGCTTTTCAGGTATGCCCGTTGTTTACTTGTCAGAGTCATCGCCGCCAACCTCGTCATCAAAGAAATCAAATACATGTCCGTACATCCGGACACTCATCCCTTCCTCAATCCCTTTTTCCTTCAGTTCCGCTATGATGCCGCTCTTCCTGAGAAACTGGGTGAAATAGCGGAAGCCTTTTTCGGAATCAAGATTGGTGTAACTGAGCATGCGGTCAATTTTGGGTCCTTCGACAACATACTGGGTTTCACCGTTCCGGTCTGCCTCAACCGTAATCGTGTATGGAAGATCCGAGGAAGCAATCTGATCCTGCGGATCATATTCCTGTTCATAGTATACCTGTTTAGGCGCAGTCGTATCAAGTAATTTTCTCACTTCGAGCAGAAGTTCTCTGACGCCTTCGCCGCTTACGGCCGATATGGGGTACACAGGGTACCCGTTTTCTTCACAATACTCCCTGATTCTCGTGAGCGGATCTTTTCCCTGTCCGTCGCCGTCTTCATTTTCGGCATATGCATCCGCCACGTCAATTTTATTTGGCGCGATGAGAATAGGCTTCTTCATGATGTCGGGATTGAATGCTTCGAGCTCCCTGTGGATCGCTATGATGTCTTCCACCGGATCCCTCCCGTCAAATGAAGCCGTATCCACCAGATGGATGAGTACTCTCGTGCGCTCGATATGGCGCAGGAACCGGTGGCCGAGCCCCGCCCCTTCGGAAGCGCCTTCTATGAGCCCCGGCATGTCGGCAAGGACAAAGCCTCTGCCGTCTCCAAGGTCCACCACGCCAAGGTTCGGATCGATCGTTGTAAACGGATAATTGGCGATCTTCGGGTCGGCATTGGTGACGCGGGACAGAAACGTCGATTTGCCGGCATTCGGGAAACCGACCAGGCCGACGTCAGCAACCAGCTTCAGTTCCAACGTGGCATAGAGCTCCATGGCCGG
>ONTQ01000248.1 GCA_900320795.1 uncultured Bacteroidales bacterium | reverse complement strand
GTACGCGGTAGAATTTTTCGAAGATATGGCCCTGCTTCTCGGGAGCGATGCCGATGCCATTGTCACGGACCGATAAGCGGACGTGACCATCCTTTTCCTCGGCAGAGAGATGGATTTCTGCGCTATCTCCTGAATACTTGACGGCATTGTCCAGGAGTGTGGCAAGGACGCTGGACATCAAGGAGGCATCAATGTCGGCTGTGAGGCCCTCAGGTATGACGCTGACGGCTATCTGGCAGGGCTTACCGGCACTGAGGCGGGTCTGGGCAGCAACGGACTCCAGTAGCGGGCTGAGCTCCGTGCTTTCAATACGGAGCGAGAGGCGATCCCGGTTTTCCATCGACATGGAAAGGATCTGCTCTACCATACCGTTCAGTTTCTCCAGTGATTCCCGGGTGACCTTCAGATATTGCGATCCCGGTTTTCCATCGACATGGAAAGGATCTGCTCTACCATACCGTTCAGTTTCTCCAGTGATTCCCGGGTGACCTTCAGATATTCTTCCCGTTTCTCAGGATTCTTGTCAAGACCGTAGACCAGCATGGCGTCATTGGCGGCATAGGCCACGGCGATGGGGGTCTTCAGCTCGTGGGTCATATTGCTGGTGAAATCGGACTTCATTTCATCCAGCTCGCGCTGTTTGCGCAGGGCACGTACCATCAGGTAGAAAACCAGTGCCAGGATCAGGAGGATGCCAGCAGACATCAGCAGGATGCCCATCATTCCCCGGAGGATGGAACCGGTCATAGGTTCGCAGTACAGTTCATATCCGGCACCGCGGTTGGCGATGGATGTCATGGATATGTGTTCATCCCGTGAAGACGAAGTGTATGCCGGCGTTTGGGCTTCGGCCAGGACTTCTTCCCCGTCCATCAGGACAATCCGGTGTTCCAGCGGATAGCCCAGGGAGTCCAGACGGTGTGCGAGGATACTGTCCATGACGGAAAGGTTAGTATTGCCGGCCGTTTCTCCGAGAATATCGGCCTCAAAAGGCTTATCCACCTTGGCAACCGTAATGGCTTCTGGGATGCTGTCTCCGGGTGTAGCGAACTGGGTTGAGACGATTTTCGAAAAACGGACATTGCTTCCACCGTAAACCTGAGCCGAGAAATGAACGCTGTCCGAGGATTGCTTCCGCCGGGAAGTGAGTTCCTCCATCTCCGCCCAGGTGATGGAAACCCGGATCTCGGAAACGGCCGCTTCCCGGCGGGTCTTGTACAGTCCCTTTATCCAGTAGAGTTCATACGCCGCGATGGCCGTCAGCGAAAGAATGGCCAACAAGGGCAGAAGATATGATTTCCGGCATCTCACAAGACAAAGGTAGCAAGAATCAAGGGATTTCAGGTGTCCGTTAACACTTGTTAACACTCACTTAACTGTCCGTTAACCATGATTCCTGGCGGGAGACAGTACTTTTGTGCAATAATCAATGATTTCAAATGATGAGAAAGATTCTTGTTTTCGTGATGATGCTATCGGCCCTGATGGTCGGCGCACAGGAAAAGGCACAGTACCGCGTGACGTACGATTGCGACGCACAATATGGACCCCAGCGGCAAGTTTATCGATGGCATCTGGATATCGGCGAAACGAGCGCCGTGTTCTATAGCCCCAACAACCGGGAAAAGGACAAAGTGATTGATGAAGTGGTGGGCGACAATGATGTCACTTCCGTGATGGCCAGGCTCCGGACCATCAAAAGCGAGTTCCCGAATCCTAACCCGCTTGAAGTGCTTGTAGAGTCCTCTGCAGGTGGGAGATACACCTACCTGAATGAGATCGTAAGCGATAAGATGTGGTATGAGGAGGGACTTCCACAGATGTCATGGGAAACGACCGGCCGGGACACGACAGTGTGCGGGTATGCCTGTCTCCAGGCAAAGGCAAGGGTGTATGGCCGCGACTGGACGGTTTGGTTTGCTCCGGAGATTCCGGTATCCTACGGCCCGTATGTCCTGGGCGGACTTCCTGGATTGATTATGGATGCAGAAGACGCTGACGGGCTGTTCCACTTTACTGCAGTAGGACTTGAGCAGGATCCTGCCGATGCGGTTGTGGAGCTTGCCCGTAAGGACAAAGCCGTCAAATGCACCCGAAAGAAATACATGGAACTGCGGGAGAAAGCCAACGGGCAGTCGTTCAGCGACAAACTCCGGGAAATGGGCGTCGATAGCCGCACGGTTGTGAAGGTCGTGTCGGAAGACGGCAAGGATATCGACCTCAATGAAAGCCGCCCCAAGCAGAACTACCTGGATCTGGAGTAAGATGAAACGCCTGGCCATTGTTCTTTTCCTGCTGCTATCGGCGGTTTGGGGTTTCGCTCAGGAACCGCTCTCCGGCATTGTAGTAGACGATACCGGCAAGGCGCTTACCGGAGCCAATGTGA
>ONTQ01000263.1 GCA_900320795.1 uncultured Bacteroidales bacterium | reverse complement strand
ATGTTATTCTTAAGTCTTGATTATCAATAAATGTCAGACAGGTCGTCATCGTCCTGCTTGTTCAGGCCATACCTCTGGATGAGCACATAAATCTCCGGATCGAGATTGCCACGGAACACATACGAACGGTCGCCACGGCAGGCATCCATGTAGCACTGGACGGCATTCTGGTCGTCCTCGTTTCGGGCATACAGAAGTGCAAGCATGTAGTTCACCTGCGGGGTACGAGGGAGGTCCTGAAGGATAGCCATGGCCGAAGCATTGTAATCCAACGACATGTAAGCAATAGCGGTGTTATAATCCTTGTAATCACGCAGATAAGTCAGCGCCCGTTCGTAATCGCGGTCCTTCAGGGCAGCCACGCCGGCCATGTAGGTCGTGTCCAATTCTGTAGTGTGAACCGTATCTTTGACCATTCCTTTTCGATGAAGGTGAAAGTCGAAGCGCACCGTCCTCAGACGCGGATAAAGATTCTCGCGCATGTATGTATAATAGGACTCTGACGAAAGCGCGTGCTCACGGGCATCAAGATCCTTGGTCTCCAGATGCTTCATGTAAGCTTGCTTATCACTCTTGGTCATCACTGTATCCTGGTCGACAAGCAAGGAGAGCATATCCCAGTTCTCCCCGTTGGAACGAGACGTGAAGCGGATATCCGGGATATTGGCCTTCTCAGCCTTCGCACGGTCAATCTTCTCGTTGCCATGCTCATCCACGGTCATCGTGAACGAACTGGCCGCTTCCGCATTCAGAACCCGCTGCACGGAATCACGGTAATGCTTGATATACTTGTCATAGTAAGATGCCACCGACTCCGCACGCTTGCCCGCAAGGGCGCTGTTGGCCTGCAGGCCGCCTTCCGGGGAAGGGCGCTGTTGGCCTGCAGGCCGCCTTCCGGGGACGCCGACGCAGAGATGACGATGGAATCCAGGTCGAAGGTCGTGTTGTGGAGCAGCTCGAGGATATTACCCTGGATACGCCCGAGCTCTTCCGCATTGTGTCCCAGTGCCGGGTCTACATCATACTTACCCTGCGCAAAATCCACGTAGCAAGCTGTATTGGCCGCCGCCCTTCTTTCAATGACCTTCGAGAGATAACGTTCGGTTCCGTCAACGAATGCAGACAGGGAACTGATATAGAACGTCAGTGGCGCAGAGCGCTCCATCACATACAAGCGGTTATCAGCTTCATAGATATCACCGGAAAGGACAATATCCACCTTACGGAGCTTGGGCCGGGTCTTGATGGTTTGCGTGTAGTATGACGGTATCAAGGCGGATGCCCGTACTGATGATGGGCGCCTTGACGTATTTGTTGAACATCTCACCTTTCCGTCCCTTCTTCTTTTCATTGTAGGTCTTCGCGAAGGTGTTGGTGTAATGCTCGATAGCCTGCTGTTCCGTAACGCCATAACGGGAATGGAAGTCCTCTTCCTCGACGAAACTGGTGTCTGTCTTGAAACGGTACAGCTCCGGTATATTCCTCTTGATGAAGATTTCCAGGTTTCTGAGGTCGATGAATTTCGTCGAGTCGGTGATGATGGACGCCAGGAACTTTTTATATAATTCATATCCGCGGAGCTGTCCTTTCCGGTACTCCTGTCCGGTGATGATGACGGGCTCAAGGCGGACGGAATCTTCCATGATGAACATATCCGGATAGAAGCGGAGCTGCCACTTCGTGTCGTACATGGACTGCGGGACGATGACTTCGAAACGCAGGTCAATCTTACCATGACGCTCTGCTACATTGCGGAAGCGAGCAGTGATAACAGCTGCGTCAAGAACCTCTGTCGCGACCATCTCGCCGGAGGCTTCGTCCTTGACGGCCTTCATGATAAGCACGTCGTTGCCCTTGTCGTCCTTCACGGTAAGAGTATCGCGCTTCGCAACCTGAATCACCTTGCGTTCCTCTTCAATCTCGTTCCTCGAGAGAGCGAGCGTAGCCGCAAGCTTGTCGTTGCGGATAATGTCAATTTTCTTGGGCGTACCACAGCCAACTACAAGCATCCCTGTCATGGTAACGAGGACGGTCACCTTCAATAAAACGTCTCCGTTCAACTTCAGCATGTCTTCTTCTCCTGTTAGAATATGAACTGAACCGCCACCCTCGCATCAGGGAGGATGAACCCCTTTTCTCCTTGCTCGGTGATGACCCCGCAGAGGGGGCAGGCGTAGCGGGTGTAGCGTTTCCAGCCGCCCCACAGCCCAACGCCGAGGTCGAGGTTCCACCACTCGCTGAGCATGATGGAGTAGCCCCCGTAGAGCCCGGCCCCGGCGGCGTCGCCTTCCTCGGTCGAGCGCTTGAGGATACCGCCGACGTTGTACAGGGTGTAACGCGCGTCGGCGCCGACCCACCAGCCGGAGTAGACGTGCCCGGCCCTCCAGGTCCAGGGGTTGAGCTCCCCGCCCACATGGACGGAGACCTTCTGTGAGACGGCGATGGATGCCTCCGCGTTGATGGTCCCGAGGGCGAGCCAGTCAAGGGCGTTAGTCCCGACGCCGAAGCGCTGGGCGGAGGCCGTGGCGGAGTGAAGGAGCAGCAGTAGGGCCGCCGCAAAGAGTGTTCTTGTTGCTTTCATATCGTGATGGAATCATGAATGGTTTCTTGTTGGGAGGGAGCGCCGGTGATCCGGTAATCGTAGGTCTCTCTGTCGCGGCCATTCTCGATGGTGACCGTCAGGCGGCAGGCCCCTTCGCGCGTTACCGTGAAGGGAAGCCGGAAGAGCCCGTCCCGGTTCGATGCCTCGTCCTTGTGAAGGACGATGGGGCAGTCGATGGATGGGAAGTGCGTCACCTCGGCAGAGACATGGAGGAAGGTGTCGCGGGGCGAGTAGGAAAGCGCGATAGCGCCTTCATCACCGACGGTGAAGCGGTGCTCG
>ONTQ01000249.1 GCA_900320795.1 uncultured Bacteroidales bacterium | reverse complement strand
CATCTTCAAGTTGGTGCTCCTTGGCAAGCGCCCCAGCGAGAAAGAACTGAACAAGTTCCGCAGCGCCTTCCTGCACGACCAGGCCGTCATGGACTGCAAAGCCGGCTGGGCGCAGCAGTTCCACATCGGCGCTATCCGTAACAACAACACCAAGATGTTCAATCTGGTGGGTCCGGATACCGGTTTCGATGCCATCCATGACCAGGAGATTGCCGCCGCCGGTCACAAGTTCTTCAACCGGCTGGCCAGCGAGGATGCCCTCACCAAGACCATCCTGTACTGCCTGAATCCGAAGGACAACGAAGTGATGATGACCATGCTCTACACCTTCAACGACGGCACCGTCCCCGGCAAGATGCAGTTCGGCTCCGGTTGGTGGTTCCTGGATCAGGAAGTGGGCATGCGCCGCCAGATGGACGCCCTGAGCGTGCTGGGCCTGTTCTCCCGCTTTGTGGGCATGCTTACGGACAGCCGCAGCTTCATCTCATATCCTCGTCACGAGTATTTCCGCCGCATTCTGTGCGACGTCCTGGGCAAGGACAAAGGACATCGAGGAAGGCAAGTTGCCCGCCTCCGAGATTGAGTTTATCGGCAAGATGGTGGAAGACATCTCCTACAACAACGCCAAGAACTACTTCAACTTTTAGTTTATGAAGTACATTAAAATTAACCCGGCCGATAATGTGGCGGTGGCGCTCCAGGACCTTGCCAAAGGCGAGGTGGTGGAAGGCGTGACCCTCACGATGGACATTCCCCGCGGCCATAAAATCGTGCTCCGAAGCCTCAGGGCAGGGGAGAACGTGGTGAAATACGGCTTTCCCATCGGCCACGTGACCCGTGACGCCGCTGCCGGCACCCTGGTGGACCATTCCTGCATCAAAACCAACCTGGAAGGGCTTCTGGAATATGACTACAAGCCCGCCCTGGTGGAGATTCCGGAAAGCCCCGCCAAGCGCACCTTCAAGGGCTTCAGAAGGGCCGACGGCCAGGTGGGTATCCGCAACCAGATTTGGGTCATTCCCACCGTGGGCTGCGTGAACGGCATTTGCGAGCAGATTGTCAGTAAATTCAAGGCCGAGATTGCCGGTCAGGCATCGTCCGTGGACGCCATCGTGTGCTTCCCGCACAATTACGGCTGCTCGCAGCTGGGCGACGACCACGAGAATACGCGCAAGGTCCTTGCCGATATGATTCATCATCCCAACGCCGGCGGCGTGCTGGTGGTGAGTCTGGGCTGCGAAAACAATCAGCGTTCCGTGAGCTGGTAGGGCCGGTGGACGAGTCCCGCGTGAAGATGTTCGTGTGCCAGAAGGTGGACGACGAGGTGGCCTATGGCGTGGAGCGCCTGCGGGAGATCTTTGCTGTGGCTTCCAAGGATGTCCGCGAGGAAGTGCCTGTGAGCGAGCTTCGCGTCGGCCTGAAGTGCGGTGGCTCCGACGGCTTGAGCGGCATTACCGCCAACCCGCTGCTGGGCGTGTTCTCCGACTGGATTGTCGCCCAGGGCGGCACGACCGTGCTCACCGAGGTGCCGGAAATGTTCGGCGCGGAGACCATCCTCATGAACCGTTGCCAGGACGTGGCTACCTTCGACAAGACGGTGCACCTGATCAACGACTTCAAGGAGTACTTCATGAAGCAGGGGATGCCCGTGTACGAGAACCCGTCTCCGGGTAACAAGGCCGGCGGCATTTCCACGCTGGAAGAGAAGAGCCTGGGCTGCACGCAGAAGTGCGGCAAGAGTATCGTCAGGGGCGTGCTGAAATATGCTGAACGCTTGAGCATCAAGGGCTTGAACCTGTTGAGCGCTCCGGGCAATGACCTGGTGGCTTCCACGGCACTGGGCGCTTCCGGTTGCCAGATTGTGCTGTTCACCACCGGCCGTGGCACCCCGTTCGGCAGTTTCGTGCCCACCATGAAAATATCCACCAATACGCCGCTGTACGAGGCCAAGCCGTCCTGGATTGACTTCAACGCCGGTGTCCTGGCCCAGGGAGAACCCATGGAAGAGGTAGCCGCCCGCTTCATCGAGTTCGTGCTCGCCGCCGCCAGCGGTGAACCCGTAAACAACGAAAAGCACGGCATCCGCGAGATTGCCATCTTCAAGCAGGGCGTGACGCTGTAACGCTCCTGTCCCCATACCGCTCTTTGACATACTGTTTACCGCAAAAATAGTTGCGAATTAAGGTGTGTTGTATACTCCTTATCGATGGGCGTGATGCCTAAAATATTGATTCTTAGGTAGTTACATACTAATCCTCGTTCATTTTTTGAACGAGGAATATATAGTAACCTTCTGATAATCAGTGTTTTAGCTGTCACGGGCCGGATTATCCGCGTGTGACACCTAACTCATTGATACTCTGCTTCTTACATACTAATCCTCGTTCAGGATTCGAACGAGGATTATACAGGAAGTGATTGATAATCAACATATTGACGATCACCGACTTTGCGCTCCGATTTTCCACCTACTTGTGACATTGCCCCCAGAAGGGCAAGTTATATTTTGGAAATGGTAGCAAATTTGCTACCTTTGTGTAAAACTAAATTGCATTGGTCATGAAAATCAGGGCAACGGTAGAAAAAGGCTCAGACGGGCTGTTCTCGGTGTATTCAGACGAACACTTGGGGAATAGTTACTTCGGCGGTTTTGGGGACAGTGTCGCCAAGGCCAAGGAGGACTTTATTACCAGCGTGAAGGAGGCCATTGAGGAGCAGAAGGCAGAAGGACTGGAGGCACCGATATTTGAGGATATTCAGATTGAGTATCTGTACGATGTCCCGTCGTTCTTCAATTTCTTCGACTACTTTAATGTAAGCAAGTTTGCCGAGTTTGCAGGCGTGAACGAGAGCAAAATGCGTGCGTACAAAAGTGGCTCGGCCCATCCCGGAGAAAAGACCATGACCAAGATTTGCAATGCTGCCCACCGGATGGCCGCCGAACTTTCGGCTTTCACCCTGTAGCACATCTCTCATACAAAGATTTTTAGCGGTAAGCAGTACGTTGCGAGCCGCTTTTTTTGCGCATATAATGAAACATAACACAAAAACCAATACAATGAAAAAAGAAAACAAGAAACGAGAAGTTGAAAGGACTTCCTATCAAACGCCTCAGATTGAGGTGGTAGTTCTTCATTTGGATTCGACAATCCTTCAAAACAGCACAGGCGAGGAAGGCTCTGTTTTGCCGCGAATTGATCTTTAGTGATGAATT
>ONTQ01000250.1:2463-4765 GCA_900320795.1 uncultured Bacteroidales bacterium | reverse complement strand
TACATTTTTAACAGGCGTTTCTGACAAATATTTTGTACCTTTATGTCGCCAAACAAAAGAACAAAAACAATGTCAGAAAACGCCATCGGGAACAAAAGTACTGAATTTATCCGTAAAAACATAGGGATTGGAAATTTATTGGGACTGAAAAATTTGACTATCTGCTCGTTCTCTCTAGACAAGGACACCGGCGCGGTCACCATAGAGGCATGCAGCCGCATGCATTCGGCGACGTGTCCGACATGTGGGGCCATCAGCTGGAGCGTCCACTCCTGTTATGTACGCAATGTGGCCGACCTGCCCATCAGCGGACGTAGGGTCACCATACTCCTGCACACGCGCAGGTTCCGTTGCCCGCATCCACACGAGGACGGAAGGAAGCACGTCTTCAGCGAGCGGCACGAGGCGGTCGGCAGGTACAGGCGCAGGACGAGGCGCACGGAGGCCCTCATCCTCCGCACCGCTCTGGAGACGTCGGCGAGGAAGGCGGAGCACATGATGTCCCTGCAGGGTGTGGACGTGAGCGACACCACCTGCCTGCGGCTGGTCATGCGCGAGGATCTGCCGGACAATCCCGACGTCAGGCGTATCGGAATAGACGACTGGTCGTGGCGCCGGGGCATGCGCTACGGAACGCAGATAGTAGACCAGGACACCGGAAAGACGATAGCCTTGCTCAAGACCAGGAGCGCCGCGGACATCAGGGAATGGCTGGAACGGCACAGGAAAGTGGAGGTCATCACCCGCGACAGGGACAGGGGCTACGGCTCCGCCTGCAGCATCGGCGCCCCCAATGCACGGCAGATAGCGGATAAGTTCCACTTGTCGGCGAACCTGTCCGAACGGATAAGGAACATCATACGTGACGAGCGCGTCAGCGTGTTCACCTCATACGCCTCATGGCTTCAGGCCAACGAGTCCTCCCTTCTCCCGGCGGTCACGCCTGAGCCCGGCCTCAAGGTGCAGTTCGACAGGAGACGCGGATACGAAAATGACATATCAGACAAGAACCGGAGAGATTACGAACTTGTGAGGCTGCTGAGGGACAAGGGCATGGATGTCCGTGAGATAGCGGAGAGGCTTCATATAGACAGGAACAGGGCGTGGATGTTCTGCCACTGCCGCCTGGACGAGCTGCGCCACCTGAGAAAGCCGGACGGCAAAAGGGCAATTTACGAGCGCTTCATCCCCCAGATCACCGCGATGTGCGACAAGGGGATGCCACTCCAAAAGGTCTACGAGGTGCTGAGGAAAGCCGGAATCCGTGAAACCTACGGCAAGTTCAAGTACTGGTTCAACCAATACAACCCGGAGTACACCCGGAAAAGGAAGGAGAACATAGGCGTGGACGTGGAGAGGCTGAAGAAGATGCTGTTGGACAAACTGGCCGGCATGTCACCGGGGACGATAGCCTTGTATGTCACCAATCCCGAATATGGCGTGGACAAGCGCACCGGCGAGATGTCATTGACGGCAAGGCTTGTCGGGGAGTTGGCGAGGGCATGCCCGTTGATAGGATACCTGAGAAATGCCGCCACATCGTTCAGGAAGGTACTTGGAGGGAACGACGAAAGGTTCCTTGACGTATGGATGGACAAGTACAAGCACACACGCCAGGAGGAACTGGCCTCATTTTGGAACGGGCTGCTCGATGACATAGACGCGGTAAAGAACGCCATCAAATACAGTTATACTAACGGTATCGTCGAGGGAAAGAATCACAGGCTGAAAAACAAGAAAAGGGAATGTTATGGAAGAGCGGGATTTGAACTGCTCAGAAGAAAAGTCATACTATCCAATTATGGGTGATTTTGCAACAAAAGTGACGAAGATCGGGTCAGCGGATAAACCTGGTTGGCGGGTATTGCCCAGTCAAGAGTAATTTGTTACCTTTGTTGCCCAGTCAAGAGTAATTTGTTACCTTTGTGGCATGAAATCAGAAACCCTATTGCGTGCCATACTCCCCGATGTTCTTATAGACAACTTCGACGTGGTTAATTTCGAGAAGACGGATGTCCGCTTCGACATCTGGCTTGACGAGAAGAAGGTCCAGATGCGTGAGGACAAGCACAACTCCGACATCATCTCCCACGGCTTCGGCCCCTACCATTGCATCCAGGACTTCCCCATCCGCGGCCGTGCCACGTTCCTCCATGTCCGCAAGCGCAAGTGGCTTGACAAGTCCACCGGTGAGGTGTTCAGTTATGACTGGGACTTGTCCGAGTTCGACGAGACGCGGCTGAACGCCGAGTTCGTCGCTTTTTTAAAAGAGGGAGATTGAGTCCACCCCCGTAAGCATATC
>ONTQ01000250.1:1270-2438 GCA_900320795.1 uncultured Bacteroidales bacterium | reverse complement strand
CTCAGCCATGCCGAGCGCTACGTCCTGTACCCCGACAACATAGGTCCCTCGCTGAGCCTTGACGAGACATGCCTGAGCAACGGCGAGGTCTACACCGTACTGACGAACAAGGCCGCCCATGGCCGCTCCGGGGCATTGGTGGCGATGGTGCGCGGCGTGTCCACCGACACGGTCTCCTCGGTGCTCAGGAAGATTCCGCTGCGGAAGCGCCTGGAGGTGACCGACGTGACCACCGACTTGTCCTCGGCCATGATGCTCACCGTGCGCACCTCGTTCCCGAGGGCAAGGCTCGTCAACGACCGGTTCCACGTCCAACAGCTCATCTCGGAAGCCGTCGACCAGCTAAGACTGCGTTACCGCTGGGAGGTGCTCGACGCGGAGAACAAGGCCATCCGCGAGCACAGGGAGGCACGCAGGGCTGCACGGACAAAGGAAGAAAGGGAACTCATCGGCGCATGGGAGCCGAAGAGGATGGAGAATGGGGAGACCATGCCGCAGATCATGGCACGGAGCAGGCACATCATCCTCAAGCACAAGTCCAAGTGGAACGAGCAGCAGAAGCGGAGAGCCAAAATCCTCTTCAGGATTTTCCCAAGGCTGGAGCAGGCATATGACATCTTCCTGCAGCTGGTCGACATCTTCAACAGGAAGTCCAAGCCGGAACAGGCAAGGCTGAACCTCGCCAGATGGTTCAACAAGGTGGAGGAGTTCGGGGATAGGGAGTTCAACAGAGTACTCGAAACCTTCGAGAACCACAACGTCACAATCATCAACTATTTCGAGCAGCGACTCACCAACGCATCAGCGGAGTCGTTCAACGCGAAAATCAAAGCTTTCAGAACACAATTCAGAGGAGTCACGGACATCAAATTCTTCATGTACAGACTAACAAAGCTATACTCTTGACTGGGCAGCCCGCCAACCAGGTTTATCCGCTGACCCCAAATTGGGTGCAACTTTGGATCTTCGTCACTTTTGTTGCAAAATCGTCCTCTTTAATTGCTTAATTTTGTTTAGTTTTATCAAAATATAGATATTACATTATTTAACTGATAATCAGCAATATATTTACATTTTTAACAGGCGTTTCTGACAAATATTTTGTACCTTTATGTCGCCAAACAAAAGAACAAAAACAATGTCAGAAAACGCCATCGGGAACAAAAGT
>ONTQ01000250.1:0-1230 GCA_900320795.1 uncultured Bacteroidales bacterium | reverse complement strand
TCCGTAAAAACATAGGGATTGGAAATTTATTGGGACTGAAAAATGTGAATATCTACTCGTTCTCTCTAAACAAGGACACAGGTGCGGTCACCATAGAAGCATGCAGCCGCAGGCATTCTGCAAAGTGCCCGGCATGTGGGGCCAGCAGCCGGAGCGTCCACTCCAGCTATGTCCGCAAGGTGGCAGACCTGCCCATCAGCGGCCGAAGGGTCACCATACGCCTTCTCACACGCAGGTTCCGCTGCCCGCATCCACACGAGGACGGCAGAAAGCACGTCTTCAGCGAGCGGCATGAGGCTGTTGGCTGGTACAGGCGGAGGACAAGGCGCGCGGAGGACCTCATCCTCCACACCGCCCTGGAGACGTCGGCAAGGAAGGCGGAGCACATGATGTCCCTGCAGGGCCTGGAGGTGAGCGACACCACCTGCCTGCGGCTGGTCATGCGCGAGGAACTGCCGGACTATCCCGACGTGAGGCGTATCGGAATAGACGACTGGTCGTGGCGCAGGGGCATGCGCTACGGCACGCCAAAACTGACCAATGTCGATTCCATCACCATCGCCAAGCACAAGAACGGAAAATACTACCTACGGGTTGTCTTCAACAACTTTGGCCATTCAGAGATTTTCTTCCTTTCCAAAGAAGAGACACGCTTCTTCTTGTTGGCGGCAAATGACATGTACCCGTTCATCGGCAATCCGAGGATCCTCGGACTGGGTGAGGTAATGGACGATGACGCGGTAATCAACGGTGATCCGAGAATGTTTGCCAAGTTTGCCCTGTTCGATCATCTGGTCATCGACGGTCATGCTCCGTTCCTGCCTAACAGAATGCTTTCCGCTTACAAGATGGCGGGCGTAGATACAGATCATGAGGCTTCATCTTTCGAATATGCGCTGGAAGAAGTCAGACGCGGCATCCATGTACATATCCGTGAGGGATCAGCTGCGCACAATGTCGACGACATCGTCAGCGGCATTGTCAGGACCGGAATCGATACAGAGCATTTCAGTTTCTGCACTGATGACAAGCACATCGAAGACATCCTCAGAGACGGACACATCGTCTACAATATCAGGAGATCTGTTGAGCTTGGTCTTGATCCTTTCAAAGCGATCAAGATGGCTACGATCAACAGCGCTAAATGCTACGGACTCAAGCATCTGGGCGCTATTTCTCCTGGATATCAGGCCGATCTTGTCATATTCGACAACATGAAAGACTTCAACA
>ONTQ01000251.1 GCA_900320795.1 uncultured Bacteroidales bacterium | reverse complement strand
CGTTTTCCTTGCCGATGGCAGCAAATTTCTTTTCCGACTGGGCGAGCAGCAGCTCGGAGCCGCTCCGATAGAAAATCCTGATCATCTTGCCTTCCTGATTTGTTCCCGGCACACTTGTCGGAAGGGGTTAAACATTCGTGTCAGCGTGCAAAGATAAAAAAAAATCAATAAAAATAGTTCGGCACCGGACAGTGCCGAACTTTTTATTGGAAGAACTGTCAGCTCTAGCGGGCCTTGCCGTTGGAACCGAGCACGTTGATGATCTTGTGTATGTACATCTTCTTCATCTCCTCGCGTGCGGGCTTGAGATACTGCCTGGGGTCGAAGTGGCCGGGGAACTCGTCGAAGTGCTGACGGATTGCGGCGGTCATGGCCAGACGGCTGTCGGAGTCGATGTTGATCTTGCACACAGCGCTCTTGGCTGCTTTGCGGAGCTGCTCCTCGGGGATGCCGATGGCATCGGGCAGTTTGCCGCCGTGGGCGTTGATGATGTCAACATATTCCTGAGGTACGGAAGAAGAGCCGTGAAGCACGATGGGGAATCCAGGGAGCTTCTTCTCGATGGCCTTGAGCACGTCGAATGCAAGGGGCGGCGGAACGAGCTTGCCGGTCTTGGGGTCGCGGGTGCACTGCTCGGGCTTGAACTTGTAAGCACCGTGGCTGGTGCCGATGGATATTGCCAGGGAGTCGCACTTGGTCTTCTTGACGAAATCGATTACGTCCTCGGGCTTGGTGTAATGGGAAGCCTCGCTGGAGACTTCGTCCTCGACGCCTGCGAGCACTCCGAGTTCAGCCTCGACGGTGACGTCATACTTGTGGGCGTAGTTGACAACCTTGCGGGACAGGGCCACATTCTCGTCGTAAGGGAGGGCGGAACCGTCGATCATGACGGAAGAGAAGCCAAAGTCGACGCAGCTCTTGCAGAGCTCGTAGCTGTCGCCGTGGTCGAGATGGAGAACGATCTGGGGCTTCTTCCAGCCAAGTTCCTTGGCATACTCCACTGCGCCCTGTGCCATGTAGCGGAGGAGGGTCTGGTTGGCGTAGTTACGGGCACCCTTGCTCACCTGGAGGATAACCGGGGACTTGGTTTCTGCCGCGGCCTGGATGATGGCCTGGAGCTGCTCCATGTTGTTGAAGTTGAATGCAGGGATGGCGTAGCCGCCTTTGACGGCCTTTGCAAACATCTCGCGGGTGTTTACAAGACCAAGATCTTTAAAAGAAACTTTCATGATTTGTATGATACTATAAAATAACGTTCTGTCAAATCATGCAAAGGTAGTAATTCTTTTCGACTTTTACGAAAAAAATAGCTACCTTAGTAGCATGAATATGAATGGAAAGGTTTTTATTTTTTCAGCGCCTTCGGGTGCAGGCAAAAGCACGGTGGTCAATCATCTCCTGGGCAAATATCCCGGGCAGTTCGAATTTTCCGTAAGCGCCACGTCGCGTCCCCCCCGCGGATCTGAACAGGACGGGGTGGAGTACTATTTCATAAGTGCGGACCGCTTCCGCGAGCTCATCGCGCAGGATGCATTCGTAGAATATGAAGAAGTGTACGAAGACCGCTTCTACGGCACCCTCAAGAGCGAGGTCGAGCGCATCTGGAATGCGGGCCATGTCATCGTATTCGACGTGGACGTCAAGGGCGGGGTGAGCCTCAAGAAGTACTTTGGCGACGCCGCCCGTTCCGTACTCATCGTCCCCCCTTCCATGGAAGTGCTCGAGCAACGCCTTCGCGGCCGAGGCACCGATACCGAGGAAGCCATCGCCGAACGCCTGGCCAAGGCCCAGTGGGAACTGGACTTCGCCAGCGGCAAATTCGACCGCGAACTTGTCAACGACAGGCTGGACAACACCTTCGCCCTTGCCGAAGACATCGTGGACGCATTTCTGCTGAATAAATAAGTCTTATTCTACTCCAGCATATTCTCGGAAGTCGTCAATGTCCTTCTGGGCTATGCCGATTTCCAGCAGGTATGCCTGAACGCCGTCGGCAAAGGAGCCTTCCTTGGCGTAGTTGCTCCAGATGAAATTGGCCGCGCCTTTATAATCCACCATGCGAGTCATACGGGTCTTCTCGCCGGAAGATACGCTGTATCCGTAAGGAGCGAACTGGGTCAGTTCGTACTCCTTGGAGATTTCGCCCTCGTCGACACCCAGTACGCCCAGAGTGAGCATGGATATAGTGCCGGTGCGGTCGCGCCCGAGCGAGCAATGGAAGTAGACCGGCTTGCCCTCGGCAACCTTGTCCATGATGAACTGCATGCACTGGCGGGTTTTCTCCTTGTCGTCGCGAAGCATTTGCGTATAGCCCTCCTCGATAACGGGAGAAAGGAAGTCGGCGTCCAGGAACGGTGTTGCGGAAAGATGGTCGCTATTGCCGCGCAGGTCCAGTTCGGCCCTGATACCTTCCCTCTTGGCATCAAGCTTGCCGCTGGCACTTATTTTTTCGGGCCTGCCTCCCCTATAT
>ONTQ01000253.1 GCA_900320795.1 uncultured Bacteroidales bacterium | reverse complement strand
CATCTGATACACACCGTTGGCATCGGTCTTCACCCAGGAAAAACCATCGGTAACGGGAACACCGGCAATGCCTTTGCCCGTGGTGATATTCGTGATAAGACCGGCGACGGTCATATCCGAACCAATGGTCGTTCCGGCAATGGAGGTTTCCGTAAGCGTTGTTACGGTAGGGTCGGTACCGCTGGGTTGAGGACCGGGACCCGGCCCGGGTGCAGGATCATCCTTTTCACCGCAGGCAGTGACCGCGAAAGCGGCCACTGCTGCCAAAAACAACAAATAGAATCTTTTCATTCTCTTTTTCAACTATTCCCAATCTTTATTCTGGCCCAGTTTCGGATTCACGTTATATGCCGAAAGCGGAATCGGGCGGCAATACTTGCGCGGTTCCCACTTCAGGGCATATTTGTACACCAGATAACCATGGTCGCCCTCAGAGAAGAACCAGTCCGTATTCACGGCATCTGCCTCATCTTTGATCGGGTAGCAGGTCGTGGAGTTCACGGCGCCGCCACTGGCAGACTCGAAGGTGTAGGTTTCCTTCTCGAATACCAGGCCGCTGGCGGCCTCTCCGGCGGTCACCCAGATACCGGCCCAGCCCACACCATTGTAACGGCGTACCACCAAGTCGGCCTGGCCGTAACGATAGATATCGTTCTGGCGGAGTTCACTCTCGAAGGTCAGCTCGGTGACACGCTCGCGGCGGATTTCCAGGCCCACCGGACTGATGTCGGTGGCAGGATGTACCAGATCCTTGGTGTAGTACTCATACAGCCAGGGGTCGCGGGCGGTCGGATAGGCATTCGCGACACCGGCGCGCTTGCGCAGGGCGCCCACCGTCTGGTTCCAAATCTCTTCCGTCATCTCACCCAGCTCTTCGCAGGCCTCGGCATAGGGATAGCGGATAATGGGAATGCTGTTCTCGTCGATACCGTTCTGGAAGTGAGAGGCATCGGGAATACTCCATTTGACGATCTGGTAACCGGTCTTGCAGAAGGTGAAGTCAATGGTCTCATGGGTCGGGTTGCCCGACATGTCCACAATGTTACGGCCAGGACCCAGTACCGTGGCGGCCAGACGGCTGTCGCGACCCTCGAATTCCTTGTTAATAGACTGCTTGGCTTCATCATCCGTGATGGCGGTGCCGTCGGTCTTCAGGAACATGCGCACCAGGTCCTTGGTGCCGGAATACTGCTGTCCCAGCGTCGAGGAGTGGAAGTAACGGGTGTAACTGTGACGGCCGTTGATATCGGTCAGGTATGTACGTCCCCAGATCACCTCATCAGAAACCAGCTGGTCGCTGATAAACAGGGAAGGATAATCGCTGACCAGTTTGTAACCGCCATTATCGATCACGTCCTTGGCATATTTCTGGGCCAGGCGATAGAGATCGGTCACGGTCTCATATTCATTGGTCCAGGGCTTTCCAGTGGCCGGATTCTCGGTGATGTTCTTGCGGAAAGAGGCCTCATACAGGAAGAAACGGGAAGCATAGGCTTCTACGATATCCTTGCAGATCACGGAACGCTCCGCCGTCTTGAACTTGTCGTTCATCACATTTTCACAAGCGAAGACAAGGTCCTCGGTCATCTTGTGGAAAACGAACTCGCGGTCATCGCGGGGACCGTAGAGAATGAGCGTATCCTCCGGCTGGAGGTATTTCTCCACCCACGGCACATCCGAGAAGAGTTTGACGCGGGTCATGTAGTTGTATGCACGCCAGAAACGGGCCACACCCTCGTAGTGATTGTAGATTTTTTCCTCTACCTTTCCCTTGGCATTGACCATGTTTTCCAGCATGTAGTTGGTACGACGGAGGAAACCCCAGCTCCAGGAACCCTGGCGCGAGCTGTTCCACTCCACATCGGCACGGAAGAAGTCCGTAGAGGTCTTCGTGGCAATCAAGTCGTTGTAGGCATCGCCGCCGGCCGTTTCCGTGTAGTCGGGCATGTAGCTGTTCAGCATGCCGTTGGCATACATCTCAAGTTCAGCCTCCGACTGGAAATAGGTCTCGGCATTGAACTCATTGATAGGACCGCGGGTGAGGAAATCCTCACAGGCGGAGACGCAAAGCAGTCCGGAAACTGCGAACAAAAGTGCAATATACTTTTTCATATCTCGTTCCTCCTTAGAAAGTTAAGTTGACACCAAAGGTGAACGTACGGAGCATCGGGTAGCTGTAACCCTCACCCACACCGGAGAGGCCGAAGTATTCGGCTTTCGTACTGTCAAAGTCGGAGTCACCGATGCTGATGACCTCGGGATCAAACATATCCGTATGCTTGAAGAGCGGCGACCAGGTCCAGAGGTTCTCCATGGAGACATAGAAACGGGCGGCCGAGATATCAATCTTCTTGAGCCACTTGGAAGGAAGGCTGTAGTCAATCGTGAGGTTCTTCAGACGGATGTAGGCCACATTCTGGAGATAGTGGTCATTTTCAAAGGTCAACGGACCTACGTTACGGTTGGCAGAATAATGTACTGGCCCCAGAAGAAGCCGGTCTCAACAGTCGGATACCAGTCGCGCTTTCCGACACCTTGGAAGAACATGCTCAGGCCGATGCCATTCCATTTGAAATCCAGGTTGATACCATACTGGAAACGCGGCAGGGCATTACCGATACGGGTAAGGTCGCCGGAATCCTCGACAATGGCTTTGCCATAGTTGATGTCACCGTCACCGTCCAGATCCATGAACTTCAAGTCACCCGCATAGGCGCGGAAGTTGGAACCGTTCTTGTGGAAGGAATCCGTAGCCCAGTTGTTGGCCTCTTCGTTGTCGCGGAAGATACCGTCGGTACGGAAGCCCCAGATCTCGCCCAGTTCCTTGCCTTCGTAGTAACCCCACAGGGAGTGGTTGGAATTCTCAAACTTGGTTACCCAGGTGCGGCTGTCCCAGAGACTACCCTTGATGCTGTACTCGAAGGGTTTGCCGGCCAGGTTGAACTGGTCTCTCCAGGAAATCGTGAACTCCCAGCCGTCGGTCTTGAGGGCGCCATAGTTGCCCTTCGGCGGATCGGCGCCATATAGGCCGGGAAGCTCGGGACCCACCACGATCATGTCCGTCGTGTTCCGGCGATAGATGTCACCGGAGAAGGACAGACGGCTGTGGAGGAAGTCGGCATCGATACCGATATCATACGTGGTCACTTTCTCCCAGGTCAGGCTTTCCGGAATCGGGGAAGGCTGGGTGGTGTAGTTGGCCTTCACGCCGCCGATGACGATGCTCGTCTTCTTCACACCCATGGTCTCCAGGAAGGTGTAGGGATCCACGGTACCATTACCGAGGGAGCCCCAGTTCGCACGGATCTTGAAGTTGTCCAGCCAGCTGCGGGACCATTTCATAAACGGTTCTTCGCTCAGGCGCCATCCGAAGGAAGCGGAAGGGAAGAAGCCCCACTGCTGGGAGCTCGGGAATTTGGAGGAACCGTCATAGCGGGCCGAGAACTCGGCGATATACCGGCGGAGGAGCGTATAGTTGGCACGGCCGAAGAAACCGACGATGCCATAACTGGAGTCATTCTGCTCAACCTTGATGTCGGTACCGTCGAAGAGTTCGAAAGATTTGTATTTCTCCGGGAAGAGCATACCCTTGCGCTGGAGGTAGAAACGGTCGTACTTGTAATCTTCCAGGTTCCAACCGCCCACCACGTTCAGATCATGGTTCTCACCGAGTTTCGGCGTCCAGGTAGCCACGATGTTGGCCGTAAGGTGATCCGTATCATAGGTCCAGCGGGACTTGTAGGAAGACTCCTGGGTCACATAGTAGGTAGGCTTTTCAGGAGCGGAGTAGAAGGTAAGCGGAGCACGGTAACGCTCTCTCCAGCGGCGGATGGCCCGGTAGCTGAAGTCACCTTTCACCTTCAGGACATCCTTGATGATGTCCAGGGTAAGCGCCGTGGTGGTGGTGAGGGTCAGGTTGGAATCGTCCTGGCCGGTGTTGCCCTCCAGGAAGGCGGTATAGGAAGTCTTGCTGGATGCAAGGGCGAAGGAACCGTCGGCGTTATACGGAACCAGAACCGGCTGTCCGTGCTGGTCCACCTGGTGACCGACGAGGGAACCGGTGGTAAACATCGGCTGGGTCTGCTTGCTGCGGAATACGGAGGTGTTGTTCTCCAGGGAGAGCCAGTCGTTGATCTTGATACGGCCCTTGGCGCGGATGTTGAACGTATTGTAGTTCTCCTGGCCAATCTTATAGATACCATCCTGTCCGTA
>ONTQ01000254.1:776-2508 GCA_900320795.1 uncultured Bacteroidales bacterium | reverse complement strand
CCCGCCCCGCGGAACGGAACAGGATGGCGTAGAGTACCTGTTTTATGGTGCCGATACCTTCCGCCAACTGGTGAAGGAAGACAAATTCGTGGAATATGAAGAAGTGTACCCGGACCGCTTTTACGGCACGCTCAAAAGCGAAGTAAACCGCATCTGGGCCAAAGGACATGTGATTGTCTTTGACGTGGACGTAAAAGGCGGCGTATCGCTCAAGAAGTATTTTGGTGATGCCGCCCTCTCCGTATTTATCCAGGCGCCTTCCGTGGAAGAGCTGCGCAAACGACTCATCGCCCGCGCCACGGACCCCATGGACGCCATTGAGACGCGCGTAGCCAAGGCCGCGGAAGAGATGACCTATGCGCCCAAGTTCGACAAAGTGCTCATCAACGATGACCTGGAGACCGCCTATCGCGAGGCGGAACAGCTTGTAGATTCTTTCCTTAACATATAGTATGAAACGAACCCTCCTTCCACTGCTGCTCATCCTGACGGGATGGAATGCATCGGCCCAGGAAGAGGCGCGCCTGCTCCGCTTCCCGGCCACCAACAGCAAAGATGTTGTTTTTTCTTATGCCGGAGACCTTTTCACCGTGCCCATTCAGGGCGGTGAAGCCCGGCGCCTGACCAGCCACATCGGCTATGAAGGCTTTGCCCATTATTCTCCGGACGGCAAAACCATTGCCTTCACGGCAGAATACGACGGCAACCGTGAGGTGTACCGCATCCCCGCCACCGGCGGTGAACCCATGCGGCTCACCTATACCGCCACCAATCCCCGGGACGACATGGGAGACCGCATGGGCCCCAACAACATGGTCATGGCCTGGAGCCCGGACGGAGAGCGGATCATTTACCGCAACCGCGTGGAAGACGGGTTTGCAGGCAAACTGTGGAGCGTATCTCCGAACGGTGGTATGCCGCAGGAACTGCCCCTGCCGGAAGGCGGCTTCTGCTCCTTCTCACCGGACGGCAGCAAACTGGCCTACAACCGCGTAATGCGTGAATTCCGCACCTGGAAGTATTACCGCGGCGGCATGGCGGACGACATTTGGATCTGGGACCCGGCAGCGCAAAAGGTGACCAGCATCGGCAGCAACGACGCCCAGGACATCTTCCCCATGTGGGTGGGCGATGATATCTTCTTTGCCAGCGACCGGGACATGATCATGAACCTGTTCGCCTACAACACCCGCACGGGCGCTGTCCGCAAGGTGACGCACTTTACGGAGTACGATGTGAAGTTCCCCTCCACGGACGGAAAAACCATCGTCTTCGAGAACGGTGGCTGGCTGTACAAGTTCATTCCCGCTACAGGCGTTTGCGAGAAAATCCCCGTTATGCTGGGCTCGGATGCCATCTATGGCCGCACGCTCCGGAAAGACGTGAGCAGTCGTTTGTCGGCCGCCAGCCTTTCTCCGGACGGCTCCCGTGCGGTAATTACCGCCCGTGGCGAGGTATTCGACGCGCCCGTGAAAAAGGGCGTCACCCGCAACCTCACCCGTTCCTCCAACTCCAACGACCGCGGCGCCGCCTGGAGCCCGGACGGCAAATGGATTGCCTGGATTGGAGACGCCACCGGTGAAACGGAACTCTACCTTTATGACGTCAAAGCCGGCACCGCAAAACAGCTCACCAGCGGGGCCGATACCTATATCCGCAGCCTCCAGTGGGCTCCGGACAGCAAGCACCTGTATTATACAGACCGTAAGAACCGCTTTGTGGAAGTATCCCT
>ONTQ01000254.1:0-764 GCA_900320795.1 uncultured Bacteroidales bacterium | reverse complement strand
CCCCGGACAGCAAGTGGATTGCCTATACCCGCCCCGCTGCCAACGAGATGGATATCGTGTACCTCCGCAGTCTGGAAAGCGGACAGGAATACCCCGTGACAGACCGCTGGTACAACAGCGGCAGCCCCACCTTCTCCACCGACGGCAAGTACCTCATTTTCACCAGTGACCGCGACCTGAACCCGCAGTACAGCCGTATTGAATGGAACTATTCCTTCCAGGACATGAGCGGGGTGTACATGGCTCTGCTGGCAGCGGGCACCCCCTCGCCCCTCATGGCCACGGACCCGTCCGTGAAGGCGGAAGAAACGCCCGCTCCTGCATCGGACAAAAAGGACAAAAAGGCCGATAAGAAAGCCGAAAAACCGGCCGAAAAACCGGCCATGAAAGTGGATCCGGAGGGCATTAACCAGCGTATTGTGAAAGTACCTGTGAAGGGCCGCCGTTTTTACTGCGACGGCAAGAGCCTCTGGTACATGAGCCGGGGCGACACCCGCGTTTATACCTTCGCCACCGGCGAAGACGAGCAAGCTGCCGAAGCCTCCATGGAGGTGACGCCAGGCTCCTCGAAGGTCCTTCTCCGCAAAGACAAGGACCTGTATGTGGCTTCCGTGGGCGCCAAGATGTCCCTCAAGGAGAAAGTGGACCTGAGCAGCCTGGTCACCATGGTGGACTACTCTCAGGAATGGGCCCAGTTGTACGACGAAGTATGGCGCGCTTTCCGTGACGGATACTACCTGGAAAATATGCACGGAAGGGACTGG
>ONTQ01000255.1 GCA_900320795.1 uncultured Bacteroidales bacterium | reverse complement strand
AAGGTTTTCCGCCAGCGACCGGGGGATGATGACGGAATTCGGCCCCTCCAGCGCGTGGGAATCGCCCTCTATCATCTTGATGCCGAACACGTCGATAAAATGCTCCGACACGAAGATCAGGTCCCGCTTGTAACCAACAGGGGCCTTCCCGTTCTCTGCCACGGAAAAATAGATTTCCCCGATAAAAGGCATCACCGTACATCCCGCCTCAATATGGGTGGACGAGCCGATGATATCGTCGGCAAAGCCTCTCGGCAGGATATTACGGAAAAGTGATTCATCGCCCTTCTTGTCGGCCCGGAACACCCGGTCGGCCGTCGGATGGCACTTGTCAAAAGACAGCTCATAATCCGCCTGCAGGAATATCAGGGCGAAGGCCAGCAACGCCGCCACCAGTCCCGTGAAGTTCAGGACCACCGCAACAGGATACCGGCGGATGAGGCTCTTTAGGTTTCGTAGTATCATGGTTTCTTTACTCCTTTTTCAACTCTATCGCCGGATTGGTCTTAGCTGCCTTCAATGTCTGCCAGAGGACGGTTCCAAAGGCGATGGCGAGCGAAATCAGGGCGGCCACCACGAACACCCATCCATATCCTTCAACACGGTAGGCAAAGCGCTGCAGGTATACCTGCGCAGCCCAGATAGCCAGCGGAATGCCAACCAGGCAGGCCACGCCGACAAGAATCATGTAGCTCCGGACGTTCCTCCAGGTCTCGTGCGTCACATCAGAGCCAAAGACCTTTCTCACGGCAATTTGTTTGGTGTTTTCATCGGCAAAGTAGGTACTCATAGCCAACAGGCCCAGCAGGGAGATCAGAACAGCCAGGACCGCAAAGAGTTCTACCAGACGCAGCGTCCTCTGGACAGGAGCCAGCATCTTCTCGTTGATGTCGCGCACAAAGCCATATCGCCAGGCGGGTTCCTCCACGCCGGAGGTCTCCAGCCGGTATTCCCTGTATGCCTGTCGGATGGCCTTGTCGTAAGATTCGTCCTCCCCCGTGGTGCCGATGAGCATGCAGTTGGCATACCGGAGCTCTTCGGCCCGGGTTACGATGACGCCGCCATTGGGGTTCTGACTGCTCTCGGAGGCCGGCCGGGCGGGAAAATCCGTCACCACGCCGCCGATAAATTCTGGCTGGGCGCCGTTCATGTTGATTCTCCGGGGAAATACGGTGGACGTATCCGATACCGCAGCGGCATTGAAGGCACTGCGGCTCATCCAGAGCGAATGCGTGAGCGGATGACCGAAGTCTTCCTCAACGCATATCCACGTGGTGCTCCTCGTCCACCTTGATACCCATCGTCATATTGATGAGGCCCGGGATGCCGCGTCCCACACCCGCCTTTGTCACAAAGGGCAGCTGCTCCACCTTGTCCTTGAAGAGCTTCATCATATCATAGTTCTGGGCGGAGTACTCAATATAGTAAAGATTCTCCGTGGCGGCGTGCATCGGCCGGGTGAGCATATGGCGCATCTGCACTTCCATTACCAGCGCCAGGGCTATCAGGAACACCGACAGGACATTCTGCACCACAATGAACACCTTGCTCAGGACCATCTTGTTGCGGCGCCGGAGCGTGCCTTTAATAACGTCGATGGGCTCGTAGCGCGAGGCGACAATAGCCGGTAGCAGGCCGCAAATGGTGCCCAGCAGCAGGATGCCGGCAATGTACGCCAGGATATACCCCGGCGTCATCATAAAGGACAGTCTTACACTTGTATCTCCCATGCCCAGCATCAGTTCGTCCGGGTCGGCGGTGGAAACGAGGCTGTTCATCATAGGCGCCAGCAAATCGGCCAGCAGCAGCGCCGCCCCAAAGCATACAGCGGTAAAGGCCACGGATTCGCCGATGTACTTCCACAGGATGCCGGTTTTATCGGCCCCCAGAAGCCTCCGGGTGGCCATTTCCTTAGACCGCTTGCCCGTAAGGGCCAGGCTTAGGTTCACATAGTTGAAGATGGCAGAGAGCAAGAGAAGAAGCACGACGACCGTCAGGAGCCTGAGCATCTGGGCATTACCCTGCCGGGTGAGCCCGTTGCTGTTCCCTGTGGTAAAGAATGCCTCGTCCATTCGGTATGCTTTCCACGCGTTCACCTTTTCCGCGCTCCAGATGGGGTCGTAGTTCTTGTGCAGCAGCGCACTCACTTTGGCCCTCACATCGTCGGGATCCGCATCTTCGCGAACGCGGAACCAGGTAGTGTAGTTGCCGATGCTGCCGAAGTTCCGCTCCTGCTCGGCAGCCCAGGTTCCCGAAATGTGCGTGATGATGTCATAGGGCATAAAGAAGGTGCCGTCAAAATCAGCAAAGACGCCCTTGATGGTGCGGTCCGATTGATCCACATTGATGACTTTCCCAATGAGGTTATCACCATCCACGGATAGTTTCCTTGCCAGGGATTCACTGATGAGGATGTCCTCCTTCCCGACAAAATCATCCGCACTTCCTTCTACCAGACGATACTCCGGGAAAACCTTGAAGAAGTCGGCATCGGCCTCCATACCGGCGCACTGGAGCAACTGGTTGCCTTCCCGGATGAGCGGCTGCCACAGCATGGCGGCGCGGGTCGCCGCCTCCACTTCAGGGATATTCATCTCCAGCTCTTCTTTGTCCCAATAAGTCAGCCCCAAGAACTCGTCGCTACCCAGCACAAACGTGCGCTTCCACTGCGGCGACTCATGCGCCACCTCGTACTGCTGCACCACATAGGAGCCAATCAGGATCACAAACGCCAGGCTTACGGCCAGTCCCACCGCCTCGATGGCGGTGTAGAGCTTATTGCGGGATAGAAACTTCAGATAGCTCTTCATACTACTCGTTCTTTAACGATTCCACCGGATTTGCCCGGGCGATGCGGAGGCAGTTCAGGAGCACCACGCCCAGCACAATCAGCAGCACCAGGACCGCACCGCCGATGAAATACAGCGGATTCAGC
>ONTQ01000257.1:1491-2681 GCA_900320795.1 uncultured Bacteroidales bacterium | reverse complement strand
TACCGTGAACCGTACCGGTGTGGAAGCGGATCCCACCGGCCACTCCACCGGAATCGATTTCTGGGGACATTCTTTTGCAACCGGAGCCCAAGGAGAACTCCTTACAGAGTTTGAAAAGGCCGAAGAAGGTGTCCATGTGGTGGAAATCGACATGGACCAATGCGAATACGTCCGCCGCGGCTGGCCTTTCCTCAGGGACCGCCGCATCGATGCCTATGACATTCTTCTGAAACGCTACGGCAAATAGCCCTGGGGATAGTTCATGGTGATGCAGTGGAGTCCGCCGTGACCGGAGAGGAGCGCCCTGCAGTCGATGATTTCTATTTTACGGTCCGGGAAAACTTTCTGAAGTTGCCCGGCCGCTTTTTTATCCAACTGGGAACCGGCTCCGGGCATGAGCACGGCACCATTCACAATCAAGAAGTTGGCGTAGGAGGCCGGAAGGCGGTAATCATCCAGGTACATCGGTTCCGGGAGTGGCAGCGGGATGAGCCGGTAGGGTTTTCCTTCCAGGGTGCGGAAGGTTTTCAACTGCTCTTCCATGGCCTTGAGCGGGCCGAAGTTCTCATCGGCCGGATTGTCACAGGACGTGTAGGCGATGGTGTCGGGGGAGCAGAAACGGGCCAGGATGTCGATGTGGCTGTCGGTGTCGTCTCCGGCGATTCCGCCATGGTCCACCCATAGGATTCGCTCCAGGCCGAAGGCCGTTTTCAGGTGCTCTTCGATTTCTTCCTGGGCCAGGTATTCGTTTCGGTTCAGGGAACAGAGGCATTCGGAGGTGGCCATGAGCGTACCGGCGCCGTCGGTGTCGATGCTGCCTCCCTCCAGAACGAAAGGCCTCATATCCAAATACTTGACATCCTCTGCGAATGCACCGGCCTGGTAAATGTTGCGGGTAATCTGGTTGTCCAAATCGGCCCCGAACTTGAGTCCCCAGCCGTTGAAGACAAAGTCTTCGACGCATTTTTCGCCCCGGTCTCCAAATACGGAGATGGCGCCGTGGTCCCGGGCCCAGGTGTCGTTGATGGGGGCTTCCACGAAGCGGATGCCGGGAGCGGGGGAGTAGCCGCGGGCGGCCATGTCGGCCTTGCATTCGGCGATGTCCCGGCAGACGATAAGAAGGGGCTCATGGCGCAGGATGGCCTTGGCCACTTCAACGTAGCAGTCCATCACTTTGGGGAGTTCATACC
>ONTQ01000257.1:0-1482 GCA_900320795.1 uncultured Bacteroidales bacterium | reverse complement strand
CCTTGTTTTTCCCATTCTGCAGGTAGTCTCATGCCGTTTCTTTATTAAGCGGATATACCAAGCTAGCAATAATTTTTCCGGAAAAAATCATTATATTTGTAAGTTGTACAAAAAACCTTAACAAGAGAATATGGAAAATAAAGTCTATCCTCACTATCTCCAGCGCCTGCAGGATGCAACACGCAAATTCTGGGACAAACCTGCCCTGAACACCATCGGCGGAGACTCCTTCACCTATTCGCAGATGGCAACCGATATCGCCCGCTTCCACATCGTATTCGAGAAAGCCGGATTTAAGAAAGGTGACAAAATCGCCCTTTGCGCCAACAACGGTGCCAAGTGGGGCTTCGCCTACCTGGCCGTCAATACCTATGAAACCGTCATCGTCCCCATCCTGGCCGATTTCACCCCTGAGAGCGTGATGGGCTTGGTGAACCATTCGGACAGCATCGCCCTTTTTACCAACGCTTCCCGCTGGGCCAAGATGGACCCGGAAAAGATGCCTGCCCTGAAGGTGGTCTTCGACGTGGATACCTGGAAGGTCCTGTTCTGCCGCGACCCCAAGATTCAGGATACGGTGGACAACCTCGACAAGTTCTTTGCCGAGAAGTACCCCAAGGGCTTCGGGCCGGACGACGTGGTGTTCCCCACTGACAACTGGGACGACCTTTCCACCATCAACTATACCTCCGGCTCCACCGGAGACCCGAAGGGAGTGATGCTTACTTACCGTAACTTCTCCGCCAACGTGGACTATAGCCAGCGCCACGTCCCGGCCGGCGACAAGATGGTCTCCATGCTGCCCATGGCCCATATGTACGGTCTGGTAATCGAGTTCCTGTATCCGCTGTGCAATGGCACGTCCATTTACTGGATGGCCAAAGTTCCTACGCCGGCCTCTCTCCTCAAGGCTTTTGCCGATGTGAAGCCTTACCTCCTCATCACTGTTCCGCTGGTGATGGAGAAGATTTACAAGAGCAAGGTGAAGCCCACGCTGGAAAAACCCCTCATCAAAGTGCTGCTGAAGATTCCCGGCATCAACAATATCATTTACAAGAAGGTCAAGGACGGCCTGGTACAGGCGTTCGGCGGCAATGTGCTGGAATTCATCATGGGCGGCGCTGCCCTCAATCCCGAGGTAGAGCGCCTGTTCAAACGTATCAAGTTCCCTTATCTGGTAGGTTACGGCATGACGGAAGCCTGCCCGCTGCTCGCCTATGAGCACTGGACCAAGTATGTGGCCGGTTCCTGCGGCAAGGCCGTAGATGTGGCCGAGGTTCGTATCGATTCTGACGATCCCCAGCATGTGGTGGGAGAAATCCAGGCCCGCGGCGAGAACATCACCATCGGCTATTACAAGAACCCCGAAGCAACGGCCAATGCCTTCACTGAGGATGGCTGGCTCCGCACGGGTGACCTGGGTATCATTGACGCAGAGGGCAATATCTTCATCCGTGGCCGTTCCAAGAACATGATTCTGGG
>ONTQ01000258.1 GCA_900320795.1 uncultured Bacteroidales bacterium | reverse complement strand
CTGCCACAAAAACGGCCCTAGACATGGCAGGTCCCTCTTAAAATGAATGACCTGCCTCAAAAACGGCCTCATACATGGCAGGTCCCCTAGTAAAACGGTGGGTCTATCCGGGAAGGAGGGCCCAGAGCCGGATGGTCAGGGGAAAATGAAGGGGACTGTCCGGGAAACAAGCCCCTGACATGGAAGGTCAGGACTTGAAAGGAGGAACCGTCCATAAATAAAGGCGTTTTTGTGGATGGCGAGAGCAAAATGGCTGGCGAAGGCGGCGGACTTGGGTGGCAGGACGTGCCGGCGCGGCACGAGGCGACATGCCACCCCCGGCTAGGGGGTGCCTGCGAAGCGAACGGCCGTGTGCGTGAGGGCAGGCGGGGGTCGCCGGTGCCGGCCTGGCACGACAAGGGCAAGGGCAGCCGCCCGGCACGCAGCCCGGACGGCAGGGCTGGCAAGGTGTGGCGGGACGGCACGCCGCCAGCGATGGGGAAAGCAGGAACAAAGGATAGGGCGGGAGCGACGTCCTAGAACCGCAGTTCCAGGCCGAAGTTGAGGACGAAACGGCCGGCGACCGGTTCCATCTCGCCCGTGACGGGATTCTCCCGTTCGCGGTGCGTGCAGCGCCAGAAGCAGTCTACCCGGATAATCTTGAGAATATTGGAGATACCCACGCCCATTTCCACATAGGGCTTGTCCAGGGTGTTCATCCCAGCCGGGAAGAGCATCGGCGCTTCGAACACGCTCTGCTTGCCGGGACGGCCGTCATTCCGGGCATTCACCGTACCGTAGGCCGCCTTCAAGGTAAAGTTCTCACGCCACTGCAAGCGCTTCAACAGCGGAATTTTGCCCAGGAAGAAGCCCTTGAAATTATGCTCCCAGAAAAGGGTGATCCAGGTGTCGGAAGCAAACTCGTAGTATTCCATGCAGGAAAAGGCCGTCTTGTCAAAGAAATAGGAACCGTTACCCTCATGCAACTTCAGGAAAGGATAGGGTACCTGGCCGATGATCTTACCACCCGACAGGGTGATTTTCGAGGTTCCCATCGGCGGCAACTGCAACTTATAATTGATGCTGCCTTCGGCCCGGAAGAAAGAATATTCGTTCTCGCCGATTCCCTTGAGGGACCCCGACAGGTCAACGATGATAATCGGGTACTTCGTGGCCACATAAAGCTTCTCGAACACGCCCCGCGTCACGGTCTCGTCCCAGGAAAAACGGTTGGTCATGCGCAGCACATTCACGCCGATGGAATTGATATCCGTCCCGTCGGGCCGCACCATCGGCACGTACTGATTGGAGAAGATACGCCGCGCCTCCAGCGAAAGCAGCGTCGTGACGGAGGGATTCCATTCATGCTCGTAACTGATGGAATACTCGTTGATTCTGGTTGTCGCCCAGCATGAACTCGGTGGCGCCGCCCCATTTCCACAGCTTGTCCTGGAAACCGTAGCCCGCGAAGGCAGAGAAGCGGACTTTCCGGCTGAATTCCTTGGTGGTCCGGATGCCGCCCTGCAGGCGTACGCCCTCCAAGGGGTTGAAACTGATTACCTTCGCGTAAGGTCCGTAACTCAATTTGCCCGCCTTCCAATACCCGTTGATAATCATATCAACCGTATTGTAGATATCGTGATACAACGGTACGTTCTTGATGGAATCCACCATGTGGTAGATGTTCTGCTCCTTCTGGGTAAGCTCGTACGGACGGATGGAATTCCAATACGCCTCGTCCTTGTCCAAGGCGTCTTTCGCCACCTGCACATTGCCGCTCACCAAGCCCACTCCCGGCTGTTTGACACCGTCGAAGGCCGGTTCGCTGTATTCACTCTGCCGTGTGCCCAGGAACGAAATCATCTTGGACGAATCCTTTTTCACGACGGAGAAATCGGCATAAATCTTATCCATCTTCCAGAACCAGATGGAATCCTGGACCAGGCGGGATTCCTGGTCTACCACCAGGTCACGCACCCAGTTCACATTGGCTCCCTTCTTCAACTTGCAATGCATTTCCCGCAGGGCGAAGTCCTTGCAGTCGATGGACATCTCCCCGTCAAAGGCCGGGGACGAAATGGACTTGACGGGATGGAAGCGGATCTTCCACGTCTTGCGCCCGTCGATATGAAGGCTGTCGATCAGGAAATAATTGTAGTACATCAAGCCCACCCGCGATAGCGGAGAAGGCATTTCGACATCGAAAATATTGATGTAGTTGTTGTAGAAGTTCACCTTCATGTGGAGGTTGCCGGTAAACTGGGCGGCCACTGTCTGGTCTTCCATCCCGGAGATGCGGTTGGCATGGATTTCTTCGTGTCGCATTTCCGGATCCCGCTGATGCCAGATATGAGAATGGGTTTCCGACATCATCACCGGAAGATACGGGACACCCGAGACCACGGAGGTATCGACATAATCGAAGATAAACCCGAAATTCTTCCGGAGCAGCGCGCTCTTTTTGATGTTGTCGTCGGGATGGGTGATATCCAGCTCCATTTTGGTGTAGAGCTCGCAATCATAGCGGTCCCGCAATTCCGGGTTATTGCGGTCCTTGGCGGCATCGATGTTGCGCAAAATCCATTTCATATACCGGTTGTCCGGTTTCACAAT
>ONTQ01000259.1 GCA_900320795.1 uncultured Bacteroidales bacterium | reverse complement strand
TGACGGCCAGAGCGCGGCGTGTCAGGTCTTTGGAAAGGCGGCGGCCGCTGATATTGACCTCGTCCTCCGAGCGGATCACGCTCAGGACCAGCAGGGCGACGGCCGCGACGGTCGTCGTTTTGAGACCGCCGCCGGTGGAGGCGGGGGAGGCGCCGGTCACCATCAGCAGGCAGCTGAGCAGCTTGGAACCGTCGCCCATCGCGGCCAGGTCGACGGAGTTGAAGCCCGCCGTCCGCAGCGTCACCGACTGGAACAGGGAGGCCAGAACACGCTCTCCGGTTGGCAGTGACTCAAACTCGCAGCAGTAAAAATACGCGGCGGGCAGCAGCACGAGCACGGCGCTGGAAGCGAGGATCAGTTTGGTCTGGAGGCCGCAGGCGGAAAGGCGCCCGCGCTGGACGAACAGGTCTTCCAGCGTCCAGAAGCCGATCCCGCCGAGAAGCGTACCCAGCAGGGAAAGAACGGTTGATTTCTTCTTCAGGTCGTGAATGGTTTGAACCCACTCAGTCTCCAAGCAAAAGATTTTATTCATAATAGTATCTTACAGAATCTCACGTACTTTTATCCGTAATTCCGGCATTTAAAAGTTCTTTTTCACGAATTCTTTAATGTACTCTTTCAGCTCGTCCCCCTCCAGGACCTTCACGTCCCCAGCGAGACCAATACAGAATCGCCCGACGCCCTCCAGCTTGCCTATCGTGCCCTCATAGTACCACTTGCCGTCCTCTTCTTTCAGGCCGCTCTCGGCGGTGGGGAACTCTTCGACAAGAAGGTTCTTGGCACGTAAAGAGAGCTCCAGGCGGACCTTTATGCCGTCTCCGTCGTAATTCATTCTAAAATCATCGATCTTCTTGCGGTGGTGCTCCTTCTCATGGGCCCAGTCGCTCGTAAGGACATCCACCCACTCGATGCGGGGGATCTTGAATACCCTGTTGTCCTTCTTCTCACAGTCATAGGCCCAGACGTCGATATGGTTGTTCGTGAATCCGAACGGTTCGACAAGACGGTCGCGGACCTCTCCGGAGTTGGAGGAGGCATAGTTCTTAAGGACAACCTGCTTGTGGTCCTCCATGGCGTTCCCCAAGGCCTGGATGCATGCCGCATTGGATTTGCTACCCTTGAACTCGTTGATGCTGGTTAAGTCATAGACGGCAGCGAGTTTCTTATACAGGGAGGCTTTCAGGGCATGGGTGCTGTCCAGCCCCTCGATGAGGCTGCAGACGATCTTTGCTTCCTCGTCCGAGAAGTAGACAAGCTTTTCGAGGTCCTTGAAGTGGGAAGGAGTCTTTACCAGACGGTACACGTTCCCGTGAATCTTTTCCACGACGAAGCCCAGCTCCTTGAATGTGTCAATATACCGGTAGATGGAGCGGTAGGAGGTATCCAGCTTGTCGGCCAATCCAGCTTGTCGGCCAGCTCTTCGACCGTGAAATAGGCATTTCCGGTCATCAGGCGCATGAGTCGGAAGACTCGTTCTACTCTTGGTTGTTCCATATCGGATAGTTTTATATTATTTCGATTTCGTTGAGGACATCAATGCTTTCTAGGAAGGCTTGCTCATTTACTGCCATTTGGGCGCAGAAGTCTTCGTACGTGTTCACATCGGAAGGAATGGGAAGATTCAGAAGGTAAATGTCCCCTCCATAACCTCTCAGTTCTTCATGTCTAAGCTTTACAGAGACGCCATCTGGGACAAGAAATCCGCCGATGGAAAGTTTCTGAACATGCATGTATGAAATGACCTGGGCAAGATCATCTGGTGAGATCCCTTTAATTCGTCCATTGTCCTCTTTTTGTTTGTTAGCGTATGGCTTATACTTGGCGTCAAGGACGGCCTTCTTGCTAAGGAAGTCAGGATAACGAATACCACCATAAGGATTGAATAAAGGAATACCACCGGTCTTGGCAATATTGTCAGGATGCGAGAATCCATGAGAGGACAAGAGTGTATTCAGGAAAGACTCCCATAACCACGCGCCATCGAACAGGACACCATATACGGTATCGTCATCCTTACCGTACTTCAACTCTTCCTGACGAAGAATCTGAAGACAAAGGTTCCTTAAGGGTTCATACTCTGTGTAATAGGGATGAATCTTTGTGCGT
>ONTQ01000260.1 GCA_900320795.1 uncultured Bacteroidales bacterium | reverse complement strand
AGCCCGGCGGGCCAGCTGGGCTCCGGTCGCAACCCCGGTCGGGTAACACTTCAGCGAAAGGATGCTACGGCCGCCCACCTGGCGAGCCGTAACACCCTTTGCCGACCCAGAAAAGCCCCCGAAAGCAATGGAAGGAAGCGCTATCATAGTTTAAGTATTGTTTTAATCTTGTTTTCGTAAATCTTTGATTCAAATTTACTTAACTAAAGAACGCCAGTCAATCCCCCAAACTTTCACCCTTACAACTATTTGACAGAGTTAACCGCCATTATTACACAACTATTTGACAGAGTTAACCGCCATTATTACCAAACCATACTAAAACAAACCAAAACCACACATCAACTGAACAGATTCGCAAAAAAATGTCAAGATGAAGTGCTACTTAAATCTATTTGGGTATTGTTTCTTATTGTAAAGTTCACTCCAATTCGAAAGGTGTAAACCCTACTATATCAGCATATTGCGCTATCATAAAAACTGATATACCTTTGCCTTCGAGCTCAGCGAAATTATCGCACAACCGGTTGTGTTTTGTTTAACTCTTAATCATCAGAAAAATGATTATCGAAAACACAACACCCATCGCCGCCCTCACCGTTGGCGACCTCAAAGAACTCCTGATGGAGCTCGGAATGCAACCCAAAGCCGGTGCGGAAAAACCCACATCCGGAAACAACCGCCGTTACGTCTATGGCCTCAAGGGAATCCAGTCCCTGTTCAGTTGCTCCCACCTCACAGCGCAGCGTTACAAGGATACGTTCCTGGCACCCGCCTGTATGCAGCAGGGTCGCAAGATCGTCATCGACGTAGAGATGGCTGTGGAACTCTTCAAGACCCATAAGGATGGAAACAACTGATAGCATCAATCCCATCGAGGCTATCTCGGCAGCAGTGGAAGCCCAAGCGCACACGACCGACATCGACATGCTTGCCGTCAAGAGTGTCAACGACACACTCATTGATGCCTCCCGAGAGCCCGACCCAGAGCCGCTTTACGACAAGCTCTGGTACCAGGGCGAAGTTTCCTGCCTCTTTGCCGATTCCAATATCGGTAAATCCCTCTTCGCAGTCCAGATCGCCGAAGGAATCGCCCAGCGTTTCCGCGTCCTGTATCTCGATTGCGAACTCTCTGCCAAGCAGTTCCAGGACCGCTACACCAACAAGAAAACCGGCCAGCTGCACCGCTTCCCCGACAACTTCTTCCGTGCCACCATCGTACCGGCCCGCATGGATCTCAAAGACTGGGAAGACCGCATCCTCGGCAACATCGAGAAAGCAGCCCTGCAGATGAAGACCCCCGTCATCATCGTGGACAACATCGGCTACCTCTGCAACAACGCCGAGAAAGGCCAGGATGCCGGCACCTTCATGATGAAACTCCTGAAACTCAAGCAGCAGTACGCCTGGTCCATCCTCATCATCGCCCACACGCCTTCGCCATCGGCCTCAGCTCCAAGGATGAAAACTTCCGCTTCGTCAAGCAACTGAAAGTCCGTTACGGCGGTTTTTCCTACGGAGCCGGTTCCGTGATGGTCTTCGAGCTCAGCAAAGACGATGACATGGTCCGCTTTAACTTCCTGTACACGGAGCCGGAGAAAAACCACCTCTCCGAACCTGACGACAACGACCTTATTCAGCGCGATATGCGCGTTGTAGAACTCCACAAGCAGGGTTTGAACTATCGTGACATCGCCGCCCAGGTTGGAATATCCAAGTCTATGGTCGGTAAAATCATCGCCAAAGCCGAGCAGTCCACCCCTGCGTCCACCGTGGACAGCGTGGACAAGGTGGACAAAGTGGACGACGGTGGACAAAACCTTTTTGAGAACCAGGAATCAGAATAAAACCCTACAGCAATGGAATACGACTATCATCTCCAGAAATACGCAGGCCCCGCCTCCCGTCACACTTGCCCCAGCTGTGGCGGGAAGCGTTGCTTCACCCTCTATGTCGACAACGACGGCAATCCTCTCCACGAGACCGTTGGCCGATGCGACCACGAATCCGGCTGCAACTACCATTACACCCCGCGCCAGTACTTCAAGGACCATCCGGAGGCCAGACCCAACGCCGAAGACTGGCGCAAGGCTCCGGAGTGGCTGGACAAATCCGTCCACCAGCGTCCACCCTGTCCACCCGTCCACCGAGTGGACAAAGTGGACACCATCCCGGACGACATTGTTGCCAGGAGCATCCGCCCTACCCTCGACTCTGATTTCATCACTTTCCTCCGCACCATCTTCGACCCGATAACGGTTTCCTCCCTCATCCAGGAATACCGCATCGGGGTCACGCGTGAGAAAGCCGTCATCTTCTACCAGATTGACATCCAGGGCCGATGCCGCACCGGCAAGGTCATGAAATACGATCCCGAGACCGGCCACCGCATCAAGGACGAGAACACCAAAGGTCGCATCACCTGGGTGCATTCCCTGATGAAATACGCTGGCCAGCTCCCTCAGGAATGGACGCTGACACAGTGCCTCTTCGGCGAACACCTGCTTCCGCTCTTCCCTGAGAAGCCGGTTGCCCTGGTGGAGTCCGAGAAAACGGCTATTATCTGCGCCGGACTCATTCCCAAGTTCATCTGGCTGGCTACCGGTGGTAAGTCCCAGATCAACTCCCGACTGGATGTCCTGAAGGGCCGCTCGATTACGGCATTCCCCGATATTGATGGATACAGTACATGGGTGGAGAAGCTCGCCCAGCTGGAGGGATTCTCCTACACTGTATGCGACCTTCTGGTCAAATACGGGAAGCCGGAGGACCACGAGGCCCACATCGACATTGCCGACTGGCTCATCCGCTGGCACCGCACCCCCAATCCCCGGGCCGATGCCACCTT
>ONTQ01000261.1 GCA_900320795.1 uncultured Bacteroidales bacterium | reverse complement strand
CCACGATAATCTTGGACGGGTAGTTCTGCTTGAGCCGTCTGAGGATGTCGAAGTCCATCTCGGCCGTATTCTCCGACAACTGCTCCATGTTGCGGAAACCGGAGAAACTGGCATCGACACGCTTCACGGCATCGAAGCGGGGTGAAACCTCTTTGATCTCCTGCAGACAGATGGTCTTGTAAAACACACCTCCCCAGCCGGCGTCCAGGGCCCTGGCCACCATCTCATAGTTCGTGCAGACGGCGGAAGAAGCCAGGAAGAAAGGATTCTCGCAGTGCAGACCGCAGAAATCGATCTCCAGAGAGGGCTGGTCCGCCACGGGGGCGGGTTCAGGCAACGCTTTGGCTATATCCCGCAGGCGGACAGGACGGTCGTAGTGGATGCAGGCTTTCTCTGCGGCTTCCAGGTCCTCTTCGCTGCAGGCCGCGAACAGGCGGGCACCCAGGGTTGGATTGTCAAAACGGATGGCCCGGACGGCCCTGGCAGGATCTCCCTGGCTGGAGGCAGCTGTACATGGAGCGTTTTCGCAAAGCAGACACCTGACGGCTTCTTGTTTGAGGTGGAACTGGCTCATTTTTATTCTGTCAGTCTTGAGTTATTTACAAAAATAAGGAAAAATTTCGATTGCGTTGCATTTCACTCCTGCAGACAGATGTTTGACAGTCATACATTTGCAATGTCGCAGAATATTCGTATATTGGTCCGGACTGATTATCCCGAAAACCACTATGCCGCAGATGTGGCGGAAACAACCCAGTTTTATTAGTTGCCATGAGAAAAACATTGCTGATGATCCTGACACTGGCCCTTTGCGGGCAGTTTCTTGCGAATGCGCAAGCCATTGAGACCGGAGACCGTTTCTGGGACGGCTCCACCCTGTTTTCCGTCCGGGAAATCCGGATGGGCAGCATCGTATATATGACCGATGACATCGGCGACCGCGAACTGACTCTGGAAGCTTGGCCGGGGAATCAGGGGAAATATACCCTGCGCCCCAGCCGCAATGCCGAAGATGCACCCTACGGCACAGATTTCGGTACGCACATCGATTATGTAAATCAGCCGGACAACAAGTACCTGATCATCTATGGCGACAACGACACGGTTGCCCAGGTTTTGTACCTTGTGCAGCCCCTGCGGGACAGCTCGCCCTCCGGCTTTTGGTACAATGGCTCGCTGGTCTATTCCGCCACTTCCTCGGAAAATGGATCCGTGCTGAATGCTATGGCGGAAGGGGAGGAACATGAGTTCCTGCTGGCACCAGTGGTGGCCGATGGCGATCTGTTCGATGTTTCCTCCAGCTTGGAAGTGTTTGAAAATGAATACGAAGACGCCCTCTATGCCCGCAGGATACGGCAAGGACGGACTGGATGTCATCTGCTTCTACGACAAGCGGAATCTCCTTATCGGCGCTATGGAAGCCACGCAGGTCCAAGACGCCCAGGATCTTAACATCCGGAAGTGGATGGCGCTTCTGCGCGGCGAATACAGGAGCGAAAGCGGCAAGGATGTGGTAATTGACTATTCCGGCGGCAGCTACAACGGCAGGCCCATGCCTTTCAACGCTGTCACTTTCAACGGAATGGTTACTGGTGTGCTCGATTTCGGGAGCGGCGGCACGTACCTCGCAGGCAAGGTGGAAGCTGTGCCTACACCGGATGGCCTCCAACTCACGGAGGTAAAGATGAACGACGGAGAGCCCTGGTATAACCCTGCTCAGGACAATGCCGGCATCAAACTGTCCTTGCTCGAGCACCTGAACCTTCAGCTTATCCAGTCCGCTGAAAGGGAGAAGTAGCGTGCAGAGAGTTACAGTAGTTTAAGCTCGCAGAGGCCGCCACGGCTGCCGGCCACAAATGGGACTGGCGGCCTGTCCCCTTGAATCAAATTGCTCAGGTACATGGGCTCGCCAAGTATGAAGATGGATGCGCAGAACGTGTCTCCAGGCTGCAATTTGGAATTCTCGGCTTGTTCGTCCTCGTTCGATCCGTGGACTGCTTGGGCCGTCTACTTCAATTACGGGACTGTTGAGAGGAGCG
>ONTQ01000264.1 GCA_900320795.1 uncultured Bacteroidales bacterium | reverse complement strand
CGCACCTCGTTGGTGGCGCGGCCGTCCAGGCGCTTGCCTTCGTCCAGCACCAGGTTGCGCATGGCTTCCTTCTCTACGTCGTGGTAGTAGCGGTCGATCATGGCGCCCTTCACCTCCAGGTCTTCCTCGGAGAACTGGGCTTTAAATTCGTCACGGATGGCGTTGAAGCCATCCTCGCGCTCGTGCTTGGGCTTGGCGCTCTTAGCCAGTTCATAGCACTTGCTGTAGCAGGCCTCGTGCACGGCCTTGCGGAGGTCTTCGTCCTGCTCGTCGTGCGGGTAGTCGCGCTTGTTCACGTCCGTACCCAGCTCGTGCATGAGTTCTTTTTGCACGCGGCAGTGCTTCTTGATTTCTTCGTGGGCGAACTTGATGGCCTCCAGCATGTCGTGCTCGGAAACCTCGTTCATCTCACCTTCTACCATCATGATATTCTCTTCGGTGGCGGCGACCATCAGGTCAAGATCGGCCCGTTTGTTGTCCTCGAAACCGGGGTTAATCACAAATTTACCGTCGATGCGGGCTACGCGGACCTCGCTCACGGGACCGCCGAAGGGCAGGTCGCTGGTGGCAAGGGCGGCCGATGCGGCCAGACCGGCAAGGGCATCCGGCTGGATGTCTTTCTCTGCCGAGATGAGCATTACATTCACAAAGACCTCCAGGTGGAAGTCCTCCGGCCACAGCGGGCGGATGGGACGGTCCACAAGACGGGCGATGAGCACCTCATAGTCAGAGGGGCGGCTTTCGCGCTTGAGGAAACCTCCGGGGAAACGGCCGGCGGCATAGTATTTTTCACGATAATCCACGGTGAGGGGCATGAAGTCCGTACCCTCTTTCACCTCCGTGGCGCAGGTGACGGTGGCGAGCAGCATGGTGCCACCCATTTTCACAACGGCAGAACGGCAGCCTGTTTGGCGAGTTTTCCGGTTTCGATCTCGATTACCCGACCGTCGGGTAACGTGATGGTCTTTTTGATAATGTTCATCTAATTACGTCTTTGTTTCGTCTATATTCATCTTCCCTTGCGGAGGATGTTTTTTTCTTTTGTTTCTCATTAAAAAGGGGGAAGAGCCATGCCTTGCATGAACCTCTGCCCCCGTTTTTTCCTATCCTTTTGCTTATCGGCGGAGACCCAGCTCCTTGACGATAGCTCTGTATCTCTCGATGTCAATCTTCTGAAGGTAGTTCAGGAGCTGACTCTCAGGAGAGCCGGTGTCCTTATTGGACTTCCCGTACTTCGCGAAAATCTCTTGCTTTTTCTCAGGCTGTAAATATTCTGCCATGATGCAATGAGTTTTTATTTGTTGTTACTGGCTCTTTTGGGGACCGTCCCGCAAAAAAGCCTGCAAATGTACGAAATTTATTTGTAACAGCCAAATCTTTCTGGCGTATACGCCGGCTTTTGCCCCGTCCTATTTTTCCTGCTGCTTCAGTTCGTCCAGCTTCTTTTCCAGCGCGTCCAGTTTCTCCATGAGCTTGGCATTGTCGTCGTCCTGCATGGCGTCTACAAAGATGGAGTTCACCAGCGACACGCCCAGGATGCCGCCAAAGAAGAAGATGATGGCAAAGCCGGTACGGGACAGATGGCCGACAATGTCGGAGCTGTTCTGGGCGATTCTCACGGGCACGGCGCCCCAGTCGTCTCCGGAGAAGTAACGGAAAATGGTATAGAGCGATACGCCCGGATTCCCGAACAGGTCCGGGACTATTTTACTATATAAAGTAGAAGCCAGGATGGACGTCACAAACACAATGACCACAAAGGCGATAATGACAATGAGGGAAGCCCTGGCAGCCACCTTGAAGCCCTTGAGGAGGCCGTCCACATTGGGGATGAACTTGAACAGACGGAAGGACTTGAAGATGCGCAGCGCCCGGAGGGACAGCAGGATGTTGGTGGCCAGGTCGAAGTCCAGGAAGCTGTTCATCAGGGAAGGAATGGCCACCACCGTCAGGATAAAGTCGAAGCGGTTCCAGCCATCCTTCCAATAGTCCTTCCAGCCGTAGGTGCTAATTTTGACGATGGCTTCTATGACAAACAGGATGGTAAAGAAGGAGTCGCTCCAGATGAAAAAGGTGGAGGCTTCGAAAAA
>ONTQ01000266.1 GCA_900320795.1 uncultured Bacteroidales bacterium | reverse complement strand
CCAGGAGCATTTCAGGACCAGTTCTTCCATTTCCTTGTAGGACGGTGTGCGCCAGCCCCCACCCCAAGGCACCTCGAACCCGAAGGGGACGTAATCGCCGTATGCCTGGGGGGTATCGGCCCCGACATTCCGGTCGGCCCAGAATACGCTGAGGCCGAGGTCCACAGCGCGGGTGTCCTCGATGCGAATCGGCGGAGCAGAAGCCATTGACGGCGGGTCGGGAGCCGGGATATCGACCTTCTTGCCGTCTTCTCCTACCCAGAAAACGCCGGAGTCTCTCTGGACGAGGAGTAACAGTTTGTCGCCGTAGTACCCCAGATTCAGAATCCGGCCATCGGGGCCTACAAAGATTCGGGGCTCTACCACATAGCAGAAACTGCCCAGCTTGGGGTCCGTATCCGGCCCTTTCACCTCCTGAAGGGCCAATACCCCGGAGATAGAGTCATCGGCCCGGACTTCCAAATAATTGGCGCCGGCGCCCGGCAGCCAGCGCATCCCGCGGGCCTCCACGGGGACCATGGCCAGGGAAAAATGGCACTGCCCTGCTGCGTCTATTTCAGAATAGGCGATACCCAGGCCGCCCGCTTCCGAGTGGAAGATCTGGTATCCGTTTCCGCGCGCCAGGGTGCTCAGGTCCAAGCACCATCAGAACAATCAGGAAGCACTTTTTCATAGCCTGGTAACATTTAGAACGCGGTAGCGGGCGCTGTTGTCTGTATACACGCCAAGGCTGTTGTTGTAAACGCTTGGCTCATTGATTCTTGCCGGAGGCATATGGACAATCTTGTGCTCCTGCCGGATGGTACCGTCCTTGCCATATTTGACCTCATATTCCACCCGGATGGAGATTTCCTTGCTGGAAGGGTTGGTAAAACGAAGTTCGTTGAACCAGCCATCCTCCCCCGGAATGGCCCCGAAAGCAAAATACTTGCTCTCCTGCACCGTTCCTTCCAGGGTCCCGTCCGGGAGTTTGTTCCATATCGTATCCCTGTAAACAGGATAGTCCAGCGTGATGTGCTTGGGTATGTTATTAGGAATCACCATTCTGGGAACAGCGGTACCCGCAAGATTCTCCGCCAGGGGCCGGATATCCTTCAGTTTGTAGTGGCTGGTGCGGGTGTAGCGCTGGGCATTTTCCCGGGTTTTCCGGTACCGCGCATTCCACTTCTTCAGCTTGCGCGCATATTCCTTTTGAGCCTTGGATGGGCGTGGCGGGCGGTATTTGGGGGTCCGGGACGACGGCTTGTTGAATTTACTCTTGGCATTCCTGATAGCCTCCGCTCCGGTGGTTCCGGAGTTGGAGTAAGAGCGAAGGACGACTGATGCTTTGGCCACTCATTTCCTCCAGTTGGCCAATCGCCGTGCTTGAATGAAAGCCCGTGTCAAACAAATCGGTATTCACCTGCGCCAAGCCCGCCAGGGGCAGCAGCAGGCATACCAGTAGGGTCCATCGTTTCATCGTCCGAATTCAAATCCTATTCTAAATGATACAAACCAGTCGTTCTTTATCTTGACATCGGCTTTTGCGCAGCGGTCAAGAAAGCCATGATCGGCGGTCAAGGTAAAACTCCACTTTCCTTTAATAACATAGATGCCCAGGCCAGCAACGAGGTTCAGCGGCCGATACCCGTAATCCTGCTTTATAAAGGAGAAAGTGCGGTCGCTGCCGTTGTGGGAAAAAATGCACCAGTCCAGCCTGGGGCCCGCGTACACGCCTACATAATCGAGGAACCGCAAGGCCCCCATGTCCGCTGTAGAAATGATGAAATTGAGATTCAGCGGCACGGTGATGTATTCTTCATTGAAGATTTCTCCGGCAGGAAGGCCAGAAACCGGATGGATGCGTGCCGCAGGAAACGGCATGAATTGATGCCTCCACTCCGCCCCGAAGTCCAAGTCCAGATAATAGGACAGATCGACACTCCAGCGGGCATAGACCAGCGGACCGTGCGCGATATAGCTTTGCTTCCCCATGGCATCCCAGCGCGTTGTTCCGCCCACAAGATATCCCGCGCCCACCCTTCCGCGTGCCGATGCGGTGGCAGCGCATACACACAGAAGCAGAAGTCCGGAAAAAATAACCTTTCTCATCAGTCTTAGTGTTTTCTGC